>NZ_CP070491.1:305625-611250 GCF_016925495.1 Methylococcus sp. EFPC2
CATCCCGCTCACCGCCGGCGTGCTGACCCGCAAACTGTTGATGAACCTGAAAGGCAATGCTTGGCTGGAACGAGTCTTCCTGCCGCGCCTGCATCCTGTCGCCATCTCCGCGCTGCTGCTGACCCTGGTGCTGATTTTCGCCTTCCAGGCCGACAATCTCACCGGCCGATTGCTGCACGTGGCGCTCATCGCCGTCCCCATCCTGATCCAGGTGTATTTCAATTCCTCGCTGGTCTACGGCCTGATGCGGCTGTTCAAGGTGAACTACGCCGTCGCCGCGCCGGGCGCCTTGATCGGCGCGAGCAACTTCTTCGAACTGGCGGTGGCCACCGCCATCGCACTGTTCGGACCGGAATCCGGCGCCGCCCTGGCGACCGTGGTCGGCGTGCTGGTCGAAGTGCCGGTGATGCTGACCGTGTGCTCGGTATGCAACCGAACGCGGGGATGGTTTAAGGAGGCCGAGCCGGCGCACTGATCCCTGTGTGGCCGTCGGCCCAGGTATGCCGGCAGCTTGCGCGCAGGATCATGGGCCGACCGCGCTGTACGGCCCATGCTCGAACCCGGCTAGCGCAACGGCGCCGGCTGCCCGCTCAAACGGAACCGCCGGTAATCGTCGAGCACCAGGGCATGATCGAAGGCCAAAGGCTGATGGAACTCGTCCAGCGACACCACGCAAACATGCTTGGCATCGTCGTCGGCTTTGGGTACGCCCGTCGCGCGCGCCACGTAGACGGCGGTGACGGTATGGCCGCGGGGATCGCGGCGCGGGTCGGAATACAGGCCCAGCAAGGCGATGAGCCGCACGTCCAGGCCGGTTTCTTCCTTGGCCTCGCGGATGGCCGCTTGCTCCACCGTTTCGCCGACATCGACGAAACCGCCCGGTATCGCCCAGCCCAGCGGCGGGAATGCCCGTTCGATGAGCACGATGGGGGAGCCGGGCCTATCGGTCAGTTCGATGATGGCGTCGGCGGCCAGGCTAGGGGTGATCGGTCTGCTCATAGGCTTGTTGCGGAATGTGTGCCGTCTGCTCTGCGGGCGTCGTGGGCTGCAACCTTGGCGGATTCCAGCAGTCGGCTTGGTGAGTTGAAATAACCTGGGGCGTGCCCGGTCGGCGGAAAAGGCCGCAGGAACTGGGGGCCGTTAGGGCTAAGCCTAACATAAGGCGGGGCCTTGGCCGATTGGCGACCGGGCCCCGGCGGCCCGAAGCCGCGCGCCGGTCTCGTCATGGCGCCCCGCTTAGCCTTTGATGCAGACCACCGGCACCAGCTTCGCCACCAGGCGGGCGAGGCCCGCCCGATCCGCCGCCCTCACCACCGCGTTCACGTCCTTGTAGGCGCCGGGCGCTTCCTCGGCCACCCCGCGCTGGGAAGGACTGCGGACCAGGATGCCGCGTGCCGCCAGATCGTCGATGACCTTGCGACCTTGCCAGGTACGAGTGGCCTGATGCCGGCTCATGGCGCGCCCGGCGCCGTGACAGGCCGAGGCGAACGACCGCATCTCGCCGGTGGCCTCGCCGGCCAGGATGTAGGAGGCCGTGCCCATGGAGCCGCCGATCAGCACCGGTTGGCCGGTGTTCTGGAAGATAGGCGGAAGTTCGGGATGTCCGGGACCGAAAGCCCGCGTCGCTCCCTTGCGGTGCACGTAGAGCCGGCGGCGCCGGCCATCGACCCGATGTTCCTCCAGCTTGCAGGTGTTGTGCGAGACGTCGTAGAGCAGGTCGAGCCGGGCTTCCGGCAAAACCTCGGCGAACACCTTCCTCGCCAGATGGGTGATGATCTGCCGGTTGGCCAGCGCGCAGTTGATGCCGGCGCGCATCGCGCCCAGATAGCTCTGGCCGACATCGGAGTTTATCGGCGCGCAAGCCAGTTCGCGGTCCGGCAGCCGTATTCCGTGCTGCTGCGCGGCGATCTGCATACGCTTCAGGTAATCGGTGCCGATCTGGTGGCCCAGCCCGCGCGAGCCGCAATGTATGGTCACCACGATATCGCCGACGCGGATACCGAAGATCTCGGCGGTTTCGGCATCGAAGACTTCGGCCACCTCCTGAACTTCCAGATAATGGTTGCCGGACCCCAGCGTGCCCATTTCCTCCCGCTGGCGCTCCTTGGCGTGGTCGGAAACCTCCTCGGGCCGGGCGCCCTGCATCCGTCCGTGCTCCTCGATGCGCTCCAGATCGCGCGCCTCGCCCCAGCCCTGCTCGACCGCCCAGACCGCCCCGCCGCGCAGCATGGCATCCATGGCGTGCTTGTCGAGGTGGATATGGCCGCGGCTGCCCACGCCGACGGGTACCGTGTAATAAAGGAAATCGACCAGCGCCTGCTTGACCGGCTCGATCTGCTCGCGCCGCAGTCCCGTGGTCAGCGTGCGCACCCCGCAGGAAATGTCGAAGCCGACGCCGCCGGCCGACACCACGCCGCCTTCGTCGGCATCGAAGGCGGCCACGCCGCCGATGGGAAAGCCGTAGCCCCAATGGGCGTCGGGCATGGCATAGCTCGCGCCGACGATGCCCGGCAAGCAGGCGACATTGACCGCCTGCTCGTAGACCTTGTCGTCCATGCCGCGTATCAGTTCCTCGTCGGCGTAGATGACCGCCGGGACCCGCATGGGCGGAACCTGGGCGATGCGCCAGGCAAATTCGGAAATGCGTTCGAAGCGGCTGGTGTCCATAGGTATGCCCCCGATTGAGAATCAGACATCCACCACACACTGGGCGACCCAGCGGCCGCCCGCCTCGCGTAAGACCTTGAGCTCGGTATAAGTGGCCCCCTTCACCTCCACCGCCGGCTGATGCCGCTCGCGATCCACGGCCTCGCCCCAAGCGGTGGCGGCCAGACTATTCCCTCGTATCGCCACCCGGAAACGGCCGAACAGCATCTTGCGCACGGACATCTCGTAGACCAGCGCATTCAGCCAGTCGGCCAGCAATAATTCCTCGTCGGGCGCCTCGCAGCGTATCTCCACCGCGACCTCAGGATGAATGTTTTCAGGCTCGCAGATGATGGAAGTCAGCGCCAGCGCGGCATGCTGGAAAGCTTCTTCCATACTCTGCCCGAAACCGCGCACGCCCATGTCGGCGACATGGGGGAACAACTCCCAATCCACGCTATCGGCGTCGGTTTTCGATACGGTCATCATGGAAGCACCTTCCAACGGGACATCACACAGTATTTATGAAAACCGCTCGAATGCCAGCGCCCATATGCTATTTATGAGCCGGGTTCGGCCTCACTCCCGCGTCGGTGCATAATAAGGCTAATGAAAACCCCTAAAAGAATCGAACCCCTAATCCACGATGGCCTCGTCGACGAGGTCATCCGTTCACTGAAAAGCGGCAAAGAAGCGGCGGTCTACGTGGTCCGCTGCGGCACCGAAGTCCGCTGCGCCAAGGCCTACAAAGAAGCCGAGCAGCGCGGTTTTCGCCAAAGCGTGCAGTATCAGGAAGGCCGCAAGGTACGCAACAGCCGCCGTGCCCGCGCCATGGAGAAAGGCAGCCGCTACGGGCGCAGGGAGCAGGAATCGGCCTGGCAGAATGCCGAAGTGACCGCCTTGTATCGCCTCGCCGACGCGGGTGTGAGGGTGCCGCGGCCCTATCTCTTCGTCGATGGCGTCTTGCTCATGGAACTGGTGACTGACGCCGACGGCAATCCGGCGCCTCGCTTGAATGATCTGGACATGACGGCGGAGCAGGCACGGGAATATCACGACGTGCTGATTGCGCAGATCGTCCGCATGCTCTGCGACGGGCTGGTGCACGGCGACTTGTCGGAATACAACGTTTTGGTCGGCGCCGAGGGGCCGGTCATCATCGATCTACCCCAGGCCGTCGACGCCGCCGGCAACAATCACGCGCGCCGCATGCTGGAACGGGACGTCGGCAACATGGCTGCCTATTTCGGCCGCTACGCCCCGGAACTGCTGGGCACGGATTACGGCAAGGAAATGTGGAAGCTCTACCAGAGCGGCGATCTGCACCCGGAAGCGAATCTAACCGGCTATTTCGAGCATGACACCCGTCCGGCCGACGTGCGCGGGGTGATGCGGGAAATCGATGCGGCCCGCAAAGAAAACGAGGCCAGGCAACGTTACCTGCAGGCTGCGGAATTGCCGTAATTTCCGGCCGGTTAGAGTCGCCTCCGGGACGTGGCCTGTTGAACACGGGCGCGGAAGGGCCGACCACATCCTCAAGGCGAAAGGCGCGGCCGGTCATCACTGAAAGCGGGCGGCGTCGGCACCTTGAACTGCAAGCCGACCACGGCACCAGCACTCGGTCTGCTCGCCATCAAAACACCGCCGGCTTCTGAGATAACGTACCGCCCACCATCGCCATCGGCCGCATCCGCGACGAGCGAATCGGGCGTGCCTGTCCACTTCCTGTTCCGTCGATCGCCATCTGCGATATCGGCGAGACTCCGTTACTCTACGAAACACCGTCAAAAAAGCTGCCGTTGCGAAACCCAATCCAACGGTTGCGCATAAAAATACTTCATCAAGACAATGGCTTGCGTATAGACGGCCCATTGGCACCGGAGTTGCGCTTTTGAGCGCGTACGTTGGCGCGCGCAATCCTGACTGGATGGCTGCCTTGCCGGACGAGCGCCGTTTGTCCGGGCTGTCGGTGCCCGCGACGCATGACAGCATGGCGCTTTACGGGGGCGATTTGGCGCAGACCCAGTCGATGAGCCTGATGACGCAGCTGATGGCCGGCATCCGGGGGATCGATATCCGCTGCCAGCACATGAACAATTCCTGCCTGATTTTCCATGGACCGATATATCAGCGGGTATCGCTCAGCCAGGTGCTGATTACGCTGAAGACCTTCTTGGTCCAGCATCCGAAGTAAACGGTCTACATGTCGATGCAGGAGGAAAGGACCCTGCCGTCGGTCAACAACACGCGTCTGCTGGAAAACACGTTCGATGACTATAAGAAAAGATTTCCCGGCCTGTTCTGGGAATACAGCGGCGACAACCCGACCTTCGGTCCGGCGGTCGGGCTTAACCCGGGACCGTATCCCCGTCTGGGCTTCGTACAGTCGGATTTTCCCGGCAAGGCATTGATCGACCTCGTGATCGGCTTCAACCAGCCGTGAGCCCCGGTTGGCATGCCGCAACCACCGCCAAATTCTCCCGGCCTGTCTCCGCCCGGGTCGGGAGTAAATGCGGGAAGCCATCCGCCAGCCGGAGTGGATGCCCCGTGTAATCCCTGCCGCCTAAGCAATCATGATCGGTCGACCGGAACGGCCTCTACGCCGTCCCGGCAGCGGCTTGCATTCCTGCCCCTGTCGTCAACGCCCGTCACGTGAACACCGCCTCCTTTCTGAAAGAGCGGATTTCGGCCAAAGTTGCCCCCGGGTACGTGGCCTGATGCGGCAGAATTTGAGTTTCAATGAGACACTCAGATATGTCTGGGAAACCCGGGGCTCAGCCATCAACCCGAGTATTGGCCGTCTCGTCGTGTACTGCTAGACTCCGCCGCCTACAAGATTGCAACTAGCAAGTCTCGGACCAGTGAAATGACAACCACGGAAAGCCAGATCGAGCTGGATCTGATCGCCAAGCTGGGCGACCTCAAATATACCTACCGCCCCGACATCCGAGACCGCGCCGCGCTGGAGGCCAACTTCCGCGAAAAGTTCGAGGCGCTTAACCGCGTCAAGCTCACCGACAGCGAATTCCAGCGCCTGCTCGACGGCGTGATCACGCCGGATGTCTACAACGCCGCCCAAACGCTACGCAACATCAATGCCTTCGAGCGCGACGACGGCACGCCGCTCAACTACACGCTGGTCAACATCAAGGATTGGTGCAAGAACCACTTTGAAGTCGTCAACCAGCTACGCATCAACACCGACAACAGCCACCACCGCTATGACGTGATGCTGCTCATCAACGGCGTGCCGGTGGTGCAGATCGAACTGAAAACCCTGGCCGTCAGCCCGCGCCGGGCCATGCAGCAGATCGTCGATTACAAGACCGACCCCGGCAACGGTTACGGCAAGACCCTGCTTTGTTTCATCCAGCTCTTCATCGTCAGCAACCGCGCGGATACCTGGTACTTCGCCAATAACAACGCCCGCCATTTCAGCTTCAACGCCGACGAGCGCTTCCTGCCCGTCTACCAGTTCGCCGGCGAGGACAACAAGAAGATCACCCACCTGGATGCCTTCGCCGACAAGTTCCTCGCCAAATGCACCCTGGGCCATATGGTCAGCCGCTACATGGTGCTGGTGGCCAGCGAGCAAAAGCTGCTGATGATGCGGCCGTACCAGATCTATGCCGTGCAGCACATCGTGGACTGCATCCACCAGCACTGCGGCAACGGCTACATCTGGCACACCACAGGTTCAGGAAAAACGCTGACCTCGTTCAAGGCCTCCACCCTGCTCAAGGACAACCCGGACATCGACAAATGCCTGTTCGTGGTGGACCGCAAGGACCTGGATCGCCAGACGCGCGAGGAATTCAACCGCTTCCAGGAAAACTGCGTCGAAGAAAACACCAACACCGAAACCCTGGTGCGCCGCCTGCTTTCCGACGACTACGCCGACAAGGTCATCGTCACCACCATCCAGAAGCTGGGCTTGGCGCTCGATGACAGTAACGGCGGCGGCAACAAGCGCAACTACAAGGAACGCCTGGAGCCGCTGCGCAAGCAGCGCATGGTGTTCATCTTCGACGAATGCCACCGCTCGCAATTCGGCGATAACCACAAGGCCATCAAGGCGTTCTTCCCCAACGCCCAGCTGTTCGGCTTTACCGGCACACCCATCTTCGAGCAGAACGCCAGCTATCAGCAGATCGAAGGTCAGCAGGCCAGCTACCGCACTACCGACGACCTGTTCCAGCGCTGTCTGCACCAGTACACCATCACCCACGCCATCGAAGACCGCAACGTCCTGCGCTTCCATGTCGATTACTACAAGCCCGAAGGCAAGCAGCAGCCCAAGCCCGGCGAGGCCCTCGCCAAGCGCAAGGTGATCGAGGCCATCCTGGCCAAGCATGACGCCGCCACCGCCGACCGCAAATTCAACGCCGTGCTGGCCACCGCCAGCATCAACGACGCCATCGAGTACCACGGCCTGTTCCAGACCGTGCAGGATGAAATGCGGGCACGGAACCCGGACTTCGCGCCGCTCAATATCGCCTGCGTCTTCTCCCCACCCGCCGAAGGCAATAAGGACGTGCAGCAGATACAGGAAGACCTGCCGCAGGAAAAGGCGGACAACCAGCAGGACCCGGAAGGCAAGAAGGCGGCACTGACCCGCGTCATCGCCGACTACAACACCCGCTACGGCACCAACCACCGCATCGCCGAGTTCGACCTCTACTACCAGGACGTGCAAAAGCGCATCAAGGATCAGCAGTATCCCAACGCCGACCTGCCGCACACACAGAAGATCGACATCACCATCGTCGTGGACATGCTGCTCACCGGCTTCGACTCCAAGTACCTCAACACCCTGTACGTGGACAAGAACCTCAAGCACCACGGCCTGATCCAGGCCTTCTCGCGCACCAACCGCGTGCTCAACGACAGCAAGCCCTACGGCAACGTGCTCGACTTCCGCCAGCAGCAGAAGGGCGTGGATGAAGCCATCGCGCTCTTCTCCGGCGAGAAGATAGCCAACGCGCGCGAAATCTGGCTGGTGGAGCCGGCCGCCGAAGTGCTGCGCAAATACGAGGCCGCCGTCGCGGGTATGGAACGCTTCATGGAGAAGAAGAACCTGGTCTGCGAACCCGAGGAGGTTTACAACCTCAAGGGCGACACGGCGCGCATCGAATTCGTCAACCGCTTCAAGGAAGTGCAGCGCCTCAAGACCCAACTCGACCAATACACCGACCTCGAACCGGAGCAGAAGGCGCGGATGGAAGCCATCCTGCCGCAGGACCAGTTGCAGAGCTTCCGCAGCACCTATCTGGAAACCGCCAAGCGCCTGAAAGAGCAGCAGGCGAAAGAAGGCGAGCAGGCGCCGCCAGCGGTGCAGCAGCTCGATTTCGAATTCGTGCTGTTCGCCTCCAGCCTCATCGATTACGACTACATCATGGGCCTGATCGCCCGGATGACGGCGCAGAAGCCCGGCAGGACCACGATGAACCGCGAGCAGCTGATCGGCCTCATCCAGGCCGACGCCAAATTCATCGACGAACGCGAGGACATTGCCGAATACATCCGCAGCCTGCCGCTGGGCGAGAAACTGGAAGAAAAGGAAATCTGCGCCGGTTACGAGCGCTTCAAGGCCGAGAAGAAAGCGCGCGAACTCACCGGCATTGCCGCCAAGCACGGGCTGGACGCCGCCGCGTTGCAAGCCTTTGTGGACGAGGTGCTCCGCCGCCGCATCTTCGACGGTGAACGCCTGAGCGACCTCATGGCCCCGCTGGGGCTGGGCTGGAAGGCACGCACCCAAGCGGAACTGGCGCTGGTGGACGACCTCACGCCGCTGCTGCACAAGTTGGCGCAGGGGCGCGAGATTTCGGGGTTGAGTGCGTATGAGCAGTAAGGACACGGGCGCGATGGGAGAAGAGAGCAAGAAAAAGTCGGCGCTGGTGCCACGGCTGCGGTTTCCGGAGTTTCGGAATGCGGAGGGATGGACGGGTGAAAAGCTCGGTTCAAAAACCAAAAAAGTCGGAAGCGGCATCACGCCGACAGGTGGCGAGAAGAATTACAAACAGTCAGGTCGTCCCTTCGTTCGCAGTCAAAACATTGGCTGGGGAGAATTGCTTTTGGACGATGTCGCCTTCATTGACGAAGAAACTCACAGCTCATTTAGCTCAACGCAGATCGACGTCTCTGATGTGCTCCTCAACATCACTGGTGCGTCAATTGGAAGGAGTGCGGTTGCTGATGCAAGAATTGAGGGAGGCAACGTCAACCAGCACGTTTGCATTATTCGTGTCAAACCTGACGAATTGAGCCCCTATTTTCTTAACCAGTATCTAATCTCCCACGATGGGCAGAAACAGATCGACAGCTTCCAAGCTGGCGGCAATCGGCAAGGGCTCAACTTTGAGCAGATCAGGTCATTCCTGATTCCGCTTCCTGCCGTCTTCATCGAACAACAAAAGATCGCCGACTGCCTGTCTTCCCTCGACAACCTAATCACGGCGGAAACCCAAAAACTGAACGCCATCAAGGCCCACAAGAAGGGCCTGATGCAGCAGCTTTTCCCCCGCGAAGGCGAAACCGTGCCTCGGCTACGATTTCCGGAGTTTCGGGATGCGGGGAAATGGAACAACGCTATCTTGGGCGGCTTATCCGAAGTCGTTCGAGGCGGTTCACCACGCCCAATTGATGGCTTTATCACCATGGCTGCGGACGGACTCAACTGGCTCAAGATTGGTGATGTGGATAAAGAAGCAAAATACGTCACTCGAACCGCTGAGAAAGTCCGACCTGAAGCACTTAACAAGACCAGAGTCGTCAAACCTGGAGACTTGATTCTCTCAAACTCAATGAGTTTCGGACGACCCTACATTCTTCAGATTGAAACGTGCATTCATGACGGTTGGATCGCCATTACGGACATCACCAAGAAAGCGGACAGAGATTTCATTTTTTATTCAATCGCGACACCCAACAGCCAAAGTTACTTTGTCAATAACGCCGCTGGGAGTGGAGTTCAGAACCTCAACGCAGACATTATCAAAGCTCTCCCGGTCAGTTTTCCATCGGAAGCCGAACAACAAAGAATCGCCAACTGTCTGTCGTCCCTCGACGACCTGATCACCACCCACAGCCAAAAGATCGATGCCCTCAAGACTCACAAGCAGGGCCTGATGCAGCAGTTGTTCCCGGTGCTGGACGAGGCGCAGGCATGAAGCCGGGCCAGCCCTTCACCGACTTGCCCGCGCTGGCCGCCCATTTGCGCGGCGAACTGGAGAACAAGAAGACCGTCCTGCTCTATGCCTACAATGGCACCGGCAAGACGCGGCTGTCGATGGCCTTCAAGGATGCGGGCAAGAAAACGATCAAACGCCCTCTTTCAGTCGGTGATCATGCGGGGCAAACGCTGACGATCACCGAGACCGTAGGCGACACGCTCTACTTCAACGCCTTCACCGAAGACCTGTTCCACTGGGACAACGACCTGGACGGCGACAGCGACCGCAGGCTTACGCTCAATGCGGCCTCGCGTTTCTTCGCCGGCCTGGCCGAGCTGGAGATGGACAACCGCATCCGCCCGCTGCTGCAACGCTATGCGGATTTCGATTTCCGCATCGACACGCAGGAATGGGCGGTGCGTTTCTCGCGCACGGTGGACGGGGAGGTCATCGACAACATCAAGGTATCGCGCGGCGAGGAAAACATCTTTGTCTGGTGCTTCTTCCTGGCCATCGTGCAATTGGCGCTGGACGGTGCCGAGGCTTATCGGTGGGTGAAGTACGTCTACATCGACGACCCGATTTCCTCGCTGGATGAACACAACGCCATTGCCGTGGCCAACCATCTTGCGCAACTGCTCAAGCGGCCGGACAGCAAGCTCAAGACCGTGATCTCGACGCACCACACCTTGTTCTTCAATGTGCTGTGCAACGAGTTGGGCAAGGCCCGCAAGTATTTCGTCAACAAGAACTCGACCAGCACTGGCTACGTCCTGCGGGAGGAAACGGGCGACACGCCGTTCTTCCACCACGTCGCCGCCCTGGCCGAGTTGTATCAGGCGGCCCAGGAAGACCGGCTATTCACCCACCACTTCAACATGCTGCGCACCATTCTGGAAAAGACGGCGAGCTTTCACGGCCACAAGAATTTCTCGGTCTGCATCAAGCAGGACGACGATGATCCGGACGGCATCCTGCACACCCGCCTGATCAACATCCTGAGCCACGGCAACTATTCATTGTTCGAGCCCCAGCAGATGCTGGACGAGAACAAGGGCTACTTCCGGAAGATTCTCCACGACTTCCTGAATCGCTACCCCTTCAATCCGGAACTGTTTCCTGCGGCACATGAGGAGACATCCGCATGACGGAAGTCGTTCTTTACATCGACGAAGAGGAAATTTCAGTTAGCAACTGTTGGTTGACAACTGCCGCCGATGGCCAGAATTATCGGCGCGCACGATCCGGCATGCTGGCCATCGCGCCGCTTCCCATTCTCTATACAGTGTGCAGAGAATGGCCTTTGCCTAAGTTGCATGGCAACTGTCAAGGAATGCTTGACAGTTCAAGTCACAAACCGTGGAGCGGAAAACGCTGTGCCAGCAGTCGATTTGCTACACAGCGTGTAGCAAATTCCATCGTTGTTACCCGTCAAGTAACCACCGGGAAATCCTCGCTGGTTCGGGCTGGTGAGAGAGTCACGTCATGACGAAGAAGAACCAAAAACAACAGGTGGATATCGAGAATGCCACGCCGGCCAATCCCGCCGAGGGGTTGGCGCCTCTGCTCGGCACCCTGCGTCAGCTCATTGCCGATTCGCGCCAGCAGGTGTTGCGGGCGGCGGATGTGGTGCAGGTGCAAACCTATTGGCACGTTGGGCGGCACATTGTGGAGTTCGAGCAAGGCGGCACGCAGCGGGCAAGCTATGGGCAGCGCTGGAAAACAAAGGTCAGCCGCGCAGCGGGTAGACCGGGATGTTTTCCATGCCCCCCAGAAGGCCCAGGGCCGGGCGGGGCACCGCAGGGCGCAGGCTTTATTGCGTCCGTAGGTGACCTGCAAGGCATCCCGAACAGGCCGTAGAGTCATCTCGGAGCGATGCGGAGGCGACGGCTCTAAGGTCGCTGGAGCGAGTCGACGGGGGACGGCTGGGGCGCCGAAGGCAATAACCGTCCCGCAAGTGCGGCCGTGCGGCGTAGGGAACGCCGTTAGGCACAGCACGTCGTGGGACACGCTGCGGCTGCTTGCGCAGTTGGGGCAGTTGCTGTCGGCGGAGTTTGGGCGGGGGTTTGAGGAGCGCAACCTGCGCAATATGCGCGCCTTTTACGCCATGTTCCCGAATTGGAACGCACTGCGTTCCGAATTGAGCTGGACGCACTACCGCCTGCTGCTGCGGGTGGATAACGCAGAGGCCCGCCAGTGGTATGTGCAGGAGGCCGTCGCCCAAAACTGGAGTACGCGGGCGCTGGAGCGGCAGATCGGCAGCCTGTATTACGAGCGGCTGTTGTTGAGCCAGGACAAGGCGGCCGTGAGCGCGGAAGCGCAGGCAAATCTTGGCGCACTGGAGCAATCGCCGCGCGCCTTTGTACGCGATCCGGTGATGCTGGAATTTCTGGGGCTGCCTGGTACCGGCCGCCTGCTCGAAGCCACGCTGGAAACGGCCTTGATGGACAAGCTGCAGCAATTCCTGATGGAGCTTGGCAAAGGCTTTGCCTTTGTCGCCCGGCAGCAGCGCATCAGCACCGAAACGCAGGATTTCTACATCGACCTGGTGTTTTACAACTACCTGCTGAAGTGCTTTGTGCTGATCGACCTGAAAACCGGCCCGCTCACGCACCAGGACGTGGGGCAGATGGACATGTATGTGCGCATGTACGACGACCTGCGCCGTGGCGAGGGCGACAACCCGACGGTGGGCATTCTGCTGTGCGGCAGCAAGGATCAGTCGGTGGTGCGTTATTCCGTACTCAACGGCAGCGAACAACTCTTCGCCAGCAAATACCGTCTGGTGTTGCCCAGTGAGGAAGAGCTGCGGCAGGAACTGCAGCGTGACCGCGAAGCCCTCGAAAATCAAAAAGACCTTCGTGACGAAAACGAAACCCCATGACCGAACTCGAAAAACAAAAGCTGGGCAAGACCCTCTGGGCCATTGCCGACCAACTGCGCGGTGCCATGAACGCGGACGACTTCCGCGACTACATGCTGGCCTTTCTGTTCCTGCGTTATCTGTCGGATAACTACGAAGCCGCCGCAAAGAAGGAACTGGGACCGGACTATCCGGAGTTGGAGCCTGAGGATCGGCTCAGCCCCCTGTCGTTCTGGTATTTCGATAACGCTGCGGATGTCCCTGAATTTGAAAAACAGATGCGCCGCAAGGTGCATTACGTGATCGAGCCCCAATACCTGTGGACCAACATCACCGAGCTGGCCCGAACTCAGGACGATGAACTACTGCACACACTGCAGCAGGGTTTCGACTACATCGAGAACCAGTCCTTCGCCAGCACCTTCAAGGGCTTGTTCTCGGAGATCAACCTGGCCTCCGACAAACTCGGCAAGGGCTATACCGAACGCAATGCCCGCTTGTGCAAAATCATCAGCGAAATCGCCAAGGGATTGACGCAATTCAGTACCGACAGCGATGCGCTGGGCGATGCCTACGAATACCTGATCGGCCAGTTTGCCGCCGGCTCGGGCAAGAAGGCGGGCGAGTTCTATACGCCACAGCCCATTTCCAGCATCCTTTCCGCAATTGTTACCTTGGACAGCCAGGAACCGGCGGAGGGTCCACGCCCGCACCTGGACAGCGTGCTGGACTTCGCTTGCGGCTCGGGCTCACTGCTGTTGAACGTGCGCCATCGCATGGGGCCGCACGGCATTGGCAAGATTCACGGCCAGGAAAAGAACATCACCACCTACAACCTGGCGCGCATGAACATGCTGCTGCACGGGGTGAAGGATTCCGAGTTCGAAATCTTCCACGGCGACACCCTGCTGAACGAATGGGACCTGCTGCGCGAGACGAATCCGGCCAGGATGCCGAAGTTCGACGCAGTGGTGGCCAATCCGCCCTTCAGCTACCGCTGGGAGCCGAACCAGGCGCTGGGTGAGGATGTGCGGTTCAAGAACTACGGGCTGGCGCCCAAGTCCGCCGCCGATTTCGCCTTCCTGCTGCATGGCTTCCACTTCCTCAAGCAGGACGGCGTGATGGCCATCATCCTGCCCCACGGCGTGCTGTTCCGTGGTGGAGCCGAGGCGCGCATCCGCACCAAGCTGCTCAAGGACGGCCATATCGACACGGTGATCGGCCTGCCGGCCAACCTGTTCTTTTCCACCGGCATTCCGGTCTGCATCCTGGTGCTGAAGAAGTGCAAGAAGCCGGACGACGTGCTGTTCATCAACGCCGCCGAGCACTTCGAGAAAGGGAAGCGGCAGAACCAATTGCTGCCCGAGCACATCGACAAGATCATCGGCACCTATCAGTTCCGCAAGGAAGAGCCGCGTTACTCGCGGCGGGTAGGCATGGAAGAAATCGAGAAGAACGATTTCAACCTGAACATCTCGCGCTATGTCAGCACGGCGGAGGCTGAAGAGGAGGTCGTTTTGGCCTCTGTCCACGCCGAACTGGTGTCACTGGAGCAGCAAAGGAAAGCTGCACTCGATAAACACAACGCCTTTCTCAAGGAGCTGGGGTTACCGCTTTTGCCGTGAGGAGTGCATCCAAGTGGTGAAGCTAGGGGCCGGACAGGACAGGACAGGACATAAAACCCGACCCAATGGGATTTTCAACCCTCTGTACAGCCACCGACTGTAATTTGTCACATAGCTGCCGTAGCGCAAGAGATGCACCAATTACAGCAAAGGCCGAATTGCAGGCATTCATTTAAGTGCTAAGTCCTGCTTTCAATTATTCACCATTTTTTGATCCTGGCCATGGCTCTCATGGAGCCAGATTACGCAGCCTTGCTGTAAGCCGTGACCGGCATGTCACCGATGCGTGCCACCGCGGATATGCCGGCTTCTGGTTGAGGATGGAGGCTCACCTGGCGTAAGGGTGAGCGGCCGAGTGACCGGCGTCGTGGGGCTCTGTTAAGCTCGTCACCGACCGACAAGCGCAACGGCCCACCCACGACGGAGTATGCGATGGCATTGTTTTCCCGTTTTCTCTCTATCGAGAGTCCTACCGAAATCCCCTGCGTAGCCGATGGCAAAAACCCGGCTTTCGAGCTTCGCTTCACCGCGGACGGGGAGATTCCTTTTCCGCAGTTGATTCTGCATGGCCAGGGCCAGCAGAAGCTGTTCAACGGCCCGGCGATACGGGCTGAGGAGCAGGCCAACGGGGCATGGCTCTATGTCGTGTCGGTGCCGGCGGGGGTGTTGGAGGGCGGGCGGGTCAGCGTGCAGGTCGAAGGCTGCAAGCTGGCCGATCTGGGCCGCGCTTCGGGTGACGACTGGGTCAAGGAGTTTCGCGAATTGCGGCTCCTCGTGCCGGCCAAGCCGGCGGCGGAAATTCGCGTGGCGGTGAGCGGGGGCGCCGAGGTGAAGGTCTACTTCGGCATCCACAAACACATGCACCAGCCCTATTACAACACCACCGACCGCAATTACTGGGACGGCGAGAAGGACGGCATCTTCGGCTCGCGGGTGGGCAATTACACCGATTTCGTGCCGGCTGCGGTGCGGCAATACATAGATGGGGGGTTGCCGCACGCGGGGCTTTCGACCAGCTGGAGCGGTTCGCTGATCGAGCAGCTCGAACGCTGTGCCGTGGAAGGCTTGTGCGGCGGGCGCTATGCCGGCTGGAACGGCCCGCTGCGCGGACTGGCCGGCGCCAGGACGGCGCTGGGCCATCCACGCATTGCGTTCAGCGGATTCGGATTCTTTCATCCGCTGATGCCCTTGATACCGGGGCGGGACATCGTTCGGCAAATCATCTGGCACCGGGAAGTCATACGCGGCACGTTCGGCGCCGAGGCCTCGCGCGTGCTGTTTCCGCCGGAAACGGCGTTTCATGTCCGCATGATCCCGGCGCTGGTCGAAGCCGGCGTGTCGGCGGTGATGTACGACTCCATCCACCGTTACCGCGCCTGCCGCGATTACCCTTATGCCGGGATCAACGAAGGCATGCTGCCGCCCAACGCGGCCGAGCAGACCAATCCGGCGGTCGACGACTGGCTGCAATTGCAGAATATCTGGGCCGGATCGAAGATTTCGCCAAGCTTGCTGCGGCCCGAATACGTGGGCTACGAAGACCCGGACGGCAAGGTACACAAGATCGTCGCCGTGCCGGCCGAACGCTACATCGGCAACGAAGACGCGCGCGGCGGTTACGGCGCGCTGCAATACCCGGCGGTGCTGGGCCAGGTCTACGACCGCATCGTCGAGACCGGCAGCTACGATCCCGCCCATCCGCCTTTCTTCATCCTGCATTCCGACGGCGACAACCACGGCGGCGGGGCGGACAGTTATTACCATCACAACACCGGCGCGCTGGTCGAATGGCTGAAGCAGGATGGTCGCTTCGAGCTGAGCACGGTGGAGGATTATCTGCAGCGCTTCCCGCCCGATCCGGCGCGCGTGGTGCACATCGAGCCGGGCTCCTGGAGCGGCGCCGACAACGGCGATCCGCAGTTCAT
This sequence comes from Methylococcus sp. EFPC2, assembly GCF_016925495.1. Lineage (NCBI taxonomy): Bacteria > Pseudomonadati > Pseudomonadota > Gammaproteobacteria > Methylococcales > Methylococcaceae > Methylococcus > Methylococcus sp. EFPC2. Next base: position 321,857 of record NZ_CP070491.1, read on the forward strand.
GAAGTGGTTCAGCCGCTACGACCAGCCCTATTCGCCGGACCTCAATTCCTGGGCGGTGCTGACCGCTTTCCAGAATGCCGTGCACACCCTGGAGGACTGCGAGCCAGATCATCCCTTTCTGGCCGAAGCCGTGCGTCTGATGCTCACCGCCGAAACCAGCTGCTACTGGTATTGGACCGGCCAGCATATCTGGGATCAACAGGTGACCAACGCGGCGAACGCCGGCTTTGGCCTGCTCAAGCCGGTGCTCGACGGCCTGCGCGGGGCCGGCCACGACCGCAGCGGCCCGACCATCTTCCCGCCCTGGGTGACGCCGGAAAATCCGGGCGGCAAGCGTTGGGGCCAGGGCTGTTTGCTCGACGCACCCAATGTTGGCACCGTGCATACCTTCGTAGCCGATGTGTCCGGACTCAAGCGCGTCGACCTGGTGCTGCGCGAGGGCCGTCACGAAACCCGCATCGCCCTGCGCAACCACGGTCCCTATCCCAGCCAGACCGGCGCTGCGCTCACGGCCGATTATCTGACCGCCGAACTGCCGGCCGGCGCGGGCGACGTGCGTTATTACATCGAGGCGGAAGATACGTGCGGCAACGTCAGCCGGGGTTCGCTGGAGCGGATTTACCTGGCGTGACGCGCGCCGGGCCCGGAACCCAGTCTGTCAGCGAGTCATCAATGCAAGGGTAACCATGAGGCGCCCTCTTCCTGTAGGCTGGAATGAGCGGCAGCGAATTCCAGCGATAGCCGCAAACCGCTGGAATTCCCTACGGTCATTCCAGCCTACGCCGACAGCTATGTAAACAGTATGAATGCCGTCATCCTTGAGTCGACGATCACCTGCCCGGTCTGCGGTTACGCTCAGCCGGAAACCATGCCGACCGATGCCTGCCAGTTCTATTACGAATGCACGAACTGCAAGACTCTGCTCCGACCGCTGCCGGGCGATTGCTGTGTGTTCTGTTCCTACGGTTCGGTGCCCTGCCCGCCGGTGCAGGAGCACGGAAAATCCGGCGGCTGTTGTGGATAGTTTTTCGACCAGGTCCCGTGAACACGCCGCGGAGTTCCGTTTCTACGAGGAACTGAACGACTTCCTGCCGCCGGACCGCCGCAAGAAGACGGTGGACTACCGCTTCGACGGCCATCCTGGCATCAAGGATCCGATAGAAGCGCTGGGTGTGCCCCACACCGAGGTCGATCTCATCGTCGTGAACGGCGAATCGGTCGGTTTCGATTACCGGCTGCAAGCAGGCGATCGGGTGGCGGTCTATCCGGTCTTCGAGAGTTTCGACATCACGCCGCTGGTCAGGTTGCGCGAACACCCGCTGCGCCGCACCGCCTTCGTGCTCGACGTGAATCTGGGCAAGCTGGCGCGTCGTCTGCGTCTGCTGGGCTTCGACGCCTTGTACAACAACCGCTACCACGATGCGGAAATCGTCGACATCGCCGTGCGGGAGAAGCGCATCGTTCTGACGCGCGACCGCCGCCTGCTCTTCGCCAAGCGGATAAGCCATGGCTATTGGGTGCGCTCGGTGCATGCCGACGAACAAACTGGCGAAGTGCTCCGGCGTTTCGATTTATACGGCCAGATCCGCCCGTTTTTTCGTTGCCTGGCGTGCAATGGGCTGCTGGCTCCGGTCGAAAAGGCCGAGGTCCTCGACCGGCTGGAGCCGAAGACCCGGCTTTATTACGAGCACTTTTACCGCTGTTCGGACTGCGCCAAGGTCTATTGGGAGGGTTCGCACGTGGAAAACATGCGGCGCTGGTGCCGGCCGTTTATCATGGCATCCGACCGGGTTTGAATCCGCGGCGTCCGTTCGGAGGTCCATGATGAAGTATCGTTATTCGTCGTTCGTCGGCTTCGCACTTGGCCAAAACACAGGTTCTGCGCGGCATCGAAAGCGCCTCGGCTTCGGTCTGGTCGGCTGCCTGTTGTTGCTGGTGTGTTCGGAGGGCATAGGTTTGGAAAACGAAAATCCCGACTATGCCGCGGCGCGTGCCCGCATGGTCAAACAGCAGCTGGACGGAACCCGCGATGCGATCAAGCATCCCGGCGTGTTGAAGGCGATGGCCTCGGTGCCGCGGCACGAGTTCGTCCCGGAGGAGCTCCGCGAGGTCGCCTATGCCGACGGCCCCTTGCCCATCGGTTATGGCCAGACCATATCGCAACCGTATGTGGTCGCCTTCATGACCGAAAAGCTGGATCCCAAACCGACCGACAAGGTGCTGGAGATCGGCACCGGATCCGGTTATCAAGCGGCGATCCTGTCCGGCCTGGTGTCCGAGGTTTATAGCATGGAGATCGTCGAGGAACTGGCCGAGCGCGCCCAGATCGACCTGGCCCGGCTGGGCTACCGCAACGTCAAGGTTCGCCATGGCGACGGTTATCGGGGCTGGCGGGAAGCCGCGCCTTTCGATGCGGTCATCGTGACCTGTGCGCCGGATCGGGTGCCTCAACCCCTAGTGGACCAGTTGAAGGACGGAGGCCGCATGGTTATCCCTGTGGGCGGGAGCCTGGTGCAGACGCTTTATCTCTTGAGGAAACACGGCGCGCAACTGGAGCAGGAGGCCATATTGCCGGTGCGTTTCGTGCCGATGACCGGAGAAATCCGGAATACGACCCCGTGACGTCGAGCGCGGCGGCTCCGTCCCGCACGCTGGGCTTGTACACCGCCACGGCGCTGGTGGTCGCCAGCATGGTGGGCACTGGGGTGTTCACCACCAGCGGTTTGTTGCTGCAGGATCTGAAGTCGCCCTGGGCGGTGCTGGCGGCCTGGCTGTTGGGCGGGGTGCTGGCCGTTTGCGGCGCCTTGAGTTACGGTGATCTGGTCAAGCGCATGCCGGAGTCGGGCGGGGAATATCTTTTCCTTTCGCGCATGCTGCATCCGGCGGCGGGCAACATGGCCGGATGGGTGTCGCTGCTGGTCGGATTCTCCGCGCCATTGGCCGCGGCGGCATTCGGGTTCGGCGAATACGTCAAGGCCTGGCTGCCCGGCTGTTCGCCCTTGTGGCCGGGCACGGTCTTGCTGTGCGCCTGCGCCGCTATCCATGCGATCCGCCCGGGCGGCGGCGTATGGCTGCAGAATTTTGCGGTGACGCTGAACGTCCTGCTGATGCTGGCATTCGTCGCCTACGCCGCGCCGCACCTTCCGCACGCCGACTGGCGGGTTTCGCTGAGCGGCGACAGAGAGCCGGGCGCATTCCCTTTGGCCCTGGTATGGGTGTCGTTCAGCTATGCCGGCTGGAATGCGGCGGTCTATATCGCCGCCGAAGTGGTCGAGCCGGAGCGGGTGCTGCCGCGTGCCTTGCTGACCGGTACGGTCCTGGTCGCCGCCCTGTATTTGGCTCTGAATACGGCTTTCCTGTTCGCGGCCCCTGCGGCGGAATTGGCCGGCAAGACGGAAGTGGCGCGTATCGCCGCGTTGGCACTGGGCGGGCAGGCGGGCGCCGATGCCGTCGCCGCGCTGGTGGCGCTGGCCTTGGCGACTTCCGCTTCGGCCTTGATGATGGCCGGCCCCAGGGTCTACGCCCGCATGGCCCAGGACGGCTATCTGCCCCGCCTGTTCCAGGGCGGCATCGCAGCGCCCCGCGCGTCCATCGCCCTGCAATGCGCTTTGGCTCTCGCCTTGTTGTGGAGCACGGCTTTTCGCAGCCTGCTGACCTATATCGGTTTCACCCTCGGCCTGTCCACGGCGGCCGCGGTGATCGGCCTCATGTGTACGAAATGGCGGCATGGCCCCTCGTTTTCCGTCACCGGCTGGCCGCTGGTGCCGGCGGTGTTCCTGGCCGGCGTGGTTTGGATGGTGGCGGCCACGGTCTGGCGGCAACCGCTCGAAAGCCTGTGGGGGCTGCTGACCTTCGCGCTCGGCTGGCTGAACTGGCGGCTCAGCCGTCCGGCACCCGCTGTCACCGCCGATTAGTCCGGCGAGACCGTTCCGGCTCCCGGTCGGCATCGGGCAAACCGGTTTCTCCTAAACTCTGGAGGCCGGCCGCGGCACCTTCACGACGAAGTCCCGGCGCAAGCCTTCTTGTCGCAGACGCACGGACCGCTTCGGCTGCCGCACGGCAAGTGACGGTGGAGCTCCGCTCGATCGCCCGGGCAACGACACGGAATCATGGACTATGGATACAGCATGAATCGGAACAGACTCTTGACTTGGCTTAAGCCGGCGTATCGATTGGAGGATGTCGATATCGTCGTGAGCGCATCCAATATCAGTCCGCCTTATCCCCGGATCTGGGTGGGTGGGCTCAGTCTGCTGCTGATCTTCGGTTACGGGCTGCCGTCGGAAAGATTGTTCACCACGCCGGCCGACTATCTTCCGCTGCACACCGCGCTGGAATTCGTCTCCATGGCGATCTCGGCCATGGTGTTCGGTTTGGCCTGGAACCTGCGGCAACAAGATCGGAACAGCCACTCGATCCTGCTCGGCACCGGGTTTCTTGCCGTGAGTCTCATCGATATGGCGCACACCCTGTCCTATGCCGGTATGCCGGACTTCGTGACGGCCAGCGGTCCGGAGAAGGCGATCAATTTCTGGCTGGCCGCACGTTATACGTCCGCGTTCATCCTCCTGGCCGTGGCGCTGTCACGTCCGCGTTACTGGTCTGCCGCCGCGAGTTATTGCGCGCTCGCTTCGGCCCTCGCCCTCGCATTCGGGGTCGTCTGGGTAGGTTTGTTCCATGGCGCCTGGTTGCCGCGCACCTTCATTCCGGGACAGGGGCTGACGCCTTTCAAAATCGGCGCGGAGTATGGCGTCACCGGCATGTACCTCGGCGCATCCGTGTTGCTGTTCCTCAAGCACCGCGCGTCACGCGGATCGGAGTTGGAATGGCTGGCCGCGGCCGCCTGGGTGCAGGGTCTGGCGGAAATGTTCTTCACTTTGTACGCGGATGTCACCGACGTATTCAATCTGCTGGGACACGTCTACAAGGCGGTCGCCTATTTCATGATTTACCGCGCGCTGTTCGTCTCAGGCGTGTCCAGGCCTTACCGGCAACTCGCCGACGAGCGCACGCGCCTGCACACCCTGGTCGGCACCATTCCCGATCTCGTCTGGCTCAAGGATCCCGCCGGGGTTTATCTGTTCTGCAACCCGGTTTTCGAACGTCTTTTTGGCGCCAGGGAGGCCGACATCGTCGGAAAAACCGATTACGATTTCGTCGATCGGCAACTCGCCGACTCCTTCCGCCGTCACGACATGGCCGCCATGAGGCGGGGAAAACCCAGTCAGAACGAAGAGTGGCTGACATTCACTGCCGATGGCTACCGCGGCTTGTTCTCGACCATCAAAACACCCATGCTGACCGAGGATGGCGAACTGGTGGGCGTGCTCGGCATCGCCCGCGACGTCACGCAGCAGCACGAATACCGTAAAGCCTTGGAGGACAGCGAGTTGCGCTATCGCCGGCTCTTCGAAAGCAATCCGGCGCCCATATTGATCTACGAACGCGGCAGCCTGAATCTGTTGGCCGCCAACGAAGCCTTCTTTCGAAGCTACGGCTATGACCGGGATGAGTTTTTGTCCATGCGCCTGCCCGACCTTTATCCCGAGGACGAAAAACGCAGCATCGCCGAACTCGCCAGCCACCTGTCGGGCCTGAATTACGTCGGCGAATGGCGCCACCTGAAGAAGGACGGGACCGTCATTCCCGTCGAAGCGCGCTCCCACGATCTGATCTTCGACGGACGCACCGCCCGTATCGCGGTCGTGAACGATATCACCGAGCGCAAGCAGGCCGAGGCGGCGATACTGCGGCTGAATGCCGAGTTGGAGCAGCGGGTCGAGGAACGTACGGCCAGTCTCGCCGCGCTCAACAAGGAGCTGGAATCCTTTACCTATTCGGTTTCCCACGATCTCAAAGCGCCGCTCAGGGGCATCGACGGATACAGCCGGCTGCTGCTGGAAGACCACCTCGATCAACTCGACGAGGAGGGCCGGCTATTCTTGGGCTACGTCCGGCGAGGGGCGGCGCAGATGAGCGAGCTGATCGACGATCTGCTGGCTTATTCCCGCATGGAGCGGCGGGCCATGGGCGACGCGGCGGTCGATCTGAACCGGCTGGTCGGCGGCCTGCTGGCGGAGCGGCAAGAGGAGATAGCGGCGCGCGGCGTGCGGATGGACGTCGACCTGGGCGAACTCAGTGCCCACGCCGATCCCGACGGTCTGGCGATGGTGTTGCGGAACCTGCTGGACAACGCCCTGAAATTCACCCGCGACAGCCAGTCCCCGACGGTCGCGATACGCGGGCGGATCGCCAACGGCAAGCTTACACTTTCGGTGCAAGACAACGGCATAGGCTTTGACATGCAATTCCATGACCGCATCTTCGAGATGTTCCAGCGACTACAGCGCGCCGAAGACTACGCCGGTACCGGCATAGGCCTGGCCATCGTCCGCAAGGCCGTGCAGCGCATGGGAGGGCAAGTGTGGGCCGACAGCGCGCCCGGCCGGGGTGCCGCATTTTTTCTGGAGCTGCCGCAATGACGACGGAATGCTTGAACCGCCCCATCCTGTTGGTGGAAGACAATCCGGTGGATCTGGATCTGACGCTGAGGGCATTCATGCGCAACAAACTGGCCAATCCCATCGAGGTCGCCCGCGACGGCGCGGAAGCGCTCGCCTGGATACCGCGCTGGGAGGAGGGCGAGCCCAGGCCCTTGGTGATCCTTCTGGACTTGAAACTGCCCAAGATAGACGGTCTGGAAGTATTGCAGCGCCTGCGCGCCCATCCCGTCAGCCAGGATATGCCGGTGGTGGTGCTGACTTCGTCGAGCGAGGATAAGGACATCGAAACGGCCTACCGTCACCGTGCCAACTCTTACATCGTCAAGCCGGTGAATTTCGATAAGTTCCTCGATGTGGCCCGCCAGATAGAACTCTATTGGTGCCTCTTGAACCGGACGCCAAGGTAGGCCTCATGCGCGTACTTCACGTAGAAGACAATCCCGTCGATGCCGATCTTGCCCGCCGCATCATCGCCCGCCGGGCACCCGATATTGAATTGACCAACGTCTCCAGCTACGCGGCGGCCAAGGCCGCGCTCGATCAAGGCTACGATCTCGCCCTGATCGATCTCACGCTCCCGGACGGCAACGGCCTTGAATTGTTGGCCGAGATACGCGAGCGCCAGATCCCGATCGCCACCGTGATGCTGACCGGATCCGGCGACCAGCGTGCGGCCGTCGCCTCGCTGCAAGCGGGAGCCGACGACTATGTGACCAAGTCGGTCGACAATCTGCATGCCTTGCCGGCGACCCTCCGCAATGCCTTGTTGCGCAACCGCGAGGCGGCCGCGCGCAAGAGCCGGCCCATCCGCGTGCTTTATGCGGAGCCCAACGCCATGGATGCGGACCTGACCCGCAGACATCTGGCCCGGCGCGCTCCGCACATACGCTTGACGGTGGTCCGGGCGGCGGCGGACGTGTTGGATCGCTTGCCGCTCTCGCCGGACCTTCGCGCCGATTTCGACGTGGTCCTGCTGGATTACCGGCTACCCGGCCTGGACGCCCTGGAAACCGTCAAAATGCTGCGGGTCGTACGCGGATTGACGATCCCCATCGTGATGGTGACCGGCCAGGGCAGCGAAACCATCGCGGCCCAGGCGATGCATCTGGGCGTCGACGATTACATTTCCAAACACGACGAGTACCTGCACGAGTTGCCCTCCACCTTGGAAAAGGTGCACAGGGAAGGCGAGTTGGTCAGGGAGCGCGCGCAACTGGAAGAAACCACCTCGCGGCTCAACCGCCTGCTCGCGGCCAGCCCGGTCATCCTGTACACCCTGAGGCTGGAGGGCGGGCAAGCGGTCGTTTCCTGGGTCAGCGAGAACGTCGCCGCCATCCTCGGCTATACGACGGAACAGGCCTTGTGCCCGGGGTGGTGGTCTCGGAACCTGCATCCCGACGACAGGGACGCCGTCCATTCCCATCTGGCCGCCCTGTCCGCGACGGGACATCTGAAACAAACGTATCGTTTTCTGGACAGCGCCGGCGCCGTGCACTGGCTGGACGACGAATTACTGTTGCCGCAGACGGGGGGAAATCACACCGCGGAGGCCATCGGCGTCTGGCGCGACGTGACCGCGACCAAGCAGGCGGAGCAGGTGCAGCTTATCCGCATGGCGGTATTGGACCGGCTGGTCGCCAACGCTCCCTTGCCCGAGATACTTAAGGAAGTCGCCGTGGGTCTGGAAAATATCCGTCCGGACATGCGCGTGTCCATACTCCTGATGGATCCATTGACCGGACTGCTCAATCGGGCGGCCGGTCCCAGCCTGCCGGATTTTTACCGGGAGGCCGTGAGCGGCTTCAATCCGGGTGCCAACGTGGGCTCTTGCGGCCTGGCGGCGGCTTTGGGCGAGCCGGTCATCGTCGAGGACATACGCATCCATCCTTGCTGGGCGGCCTTCGCGCCGCTCGCCGAACGGGCCGGGCTGCGCGCGAACTGGTCGATTCCCTTCAAGGACGAAGGCGGCCGGGTGCTCGGCACCTTCGGCATCTATTACTCGGATGTCCGCTCGCCGACTCAGGCAGATCTGGATCTGGTCGACGAGTTTGCCCGCCTCACCAGCCTGGCGGTGCGGCGCGCGAACTCGGATACCGCCTTGAGGCAGGCGGCGGCGGTTTTCGCCAGCACGCGCGAGGGCGTGATCGTCACCGATCTGACGCCCAGCATATTGGCGGTGAACGGCGCCTATTTGGAGATCACGGGTTTCGCCGAATCCGAAGTAGTCGGACGAAATCCCCGTTTGTTCAAGTCGGGCCGCCACGACTCGGCGTTTTACCAGGCCATGTGGTCCGCTATCCAGTCGACCGGCCATTGGCAGGGAGAAGTCTGGAACCGCCGGAAAAACGGGGAGCTTTTCCCGCAGTTGCTCACCGTCAGCACCGTTTACGACGACAAGGGAGCGCCTAGCCATTACGTGGGCGCCATGACCGATATCAGCCAGCTCAAGCGTTCCCAGGAGCAGTTGGAACACCTGGCCCATTTCGATCCGCTGACGGATCTGCCCAATCGCCCGCTGGTGCAGTCCAGGCTGCAATATGCGCTGGAGCAGGCGGAGCGGCTCGGCCATCGGGTCGCGGTGCTGTTCATCGACCTGGACCGATTCAAGAACGTCAACGACAGCCTCGGCCATCCCGCGGGCGATCAACTCCTGACCATTTTGGCCCAGCGCATGCGCGAAAAAGTGCCGAGCCTGGACACCACCCTGGGACGCTGGGGCGGCGACGAGTTCCTGCTGGTGCTGGAGAAAGTCGAGCAGGCCGAAGAGGCGGCAAACGCGGCCCTCGGCATCATCCAGCTCCTGGAGCAGCCTTTCGCCTTGCCGCACGCGAGCGAAGTCTATGTGGGCGCCAGCATAGGCATCAGCCTGTATCCGAGCGACGGCCGCGGCGTCACGGAGTTGATCCAGCATGCCGACGTCGCCATGTACCAGGCCAAGGAACAGGGCCGGAACACTTACCGTTTTTACACTCCCGCCCTGAGCGAGGCGGCGAACGACAAACTCAATCTGGAAGTCAGGCTGAGGCGCGCCCTGGCCAATGGCGAATTCGTCCTGCACTACCAGCCCCAGATCGACATTTCGACCGGTGCCTTGATCGGTTGCGAGGCCCTGGTGCGCTGGCAAGACCCCGTGGAGGGCCTGATCTCGCCTCTCCGCTTCATTCCGGTAGCAGAAGAAACGGGCTTGATCGCGGCGCTGGGCGAATGGGTGCTGTTGTCGGCCTGTACCCAGGCTCAGGCCTGGCGAGCCGCCGGTCTGTCTCCGCTCACCCTGTCGGTCAATCTGTCCGTCAGGCAACTCAGTGGACAAGGGCTGGTGGACAACATCGCCGAGGTGCTCGCGAAGACCGGTCTTCCGCCCGCCTGGCTCAAGCTCGAATTGACCGAAAGCATGATCATGGAGCAGGGAGAATCGGCCATCGAACTGCTGCATGGTTTCAAGGCGCTGGGCGTTAGCTTGTCCATCGACGATTTCGGTACCGGTTATTCCTCTCTCGCTTACCTGAAGCGTTTCCCCATAGACGAGCTCAAGATCGACCGGGGATTCGTGCGCGACATACCCGCGGACAAGAACGACATGGAAATCGCCGCCACCATCATCGCCATGGGGCGCAGCCTCAACATGAAGGTCCTGGCGGAAGGCGTGGAAACCCAGGAGCAGCTCGATTTCCTGGCGCACCGCGGCTGCCACGCCTATCAGGGCTATCTCTGCAGCCGTCCGATTCCTGCCGGCGAATTCACCCGCTTCCTGGCGGCGGCCGGCCGGTATTGCCGGGCGACGCCCGCGCCAGCAGCAAGCGGGCACGATCCTGGTAGACAAGGTCTTCCAGCGGCGGATGGATGAGTCCGGCGCGGGCGTCGCGGAATGCCCGTTCGATGTTGCCGCACAAGAAACCGGGACCGCCCGCGATGCGCAAGGCTTCGTCGGTGGCATAAGCCGCGGCCTGAGTGGCCTTGAGTTTGGCGAGGGCAACGTCGGCCAGCAGGTTCTCGCGTTCCGGTGGCGCGGCCCCGTCCCAGCGCGCGGCGACGTCCTGAAGCACGATGCGGGCGGTGCGCAGTTCGACATCCAGGCGTCCCAGGCGGGCGCGGATCAACGGCAGATCGGCGACCGGAGTGGAACCGTCTCCGGGTTTTCTCGCCAGGGCCCAGCGCGTCACCGTCTGGCGCGCGCCTTCGCCCACCCCCAGATAAACCGCGGCGATGCAGAGTCCGAACCAGGCCAGCGCGCAGGGGCGATCGGCGGCCGGCGTGCCGTTCTTGCGCGAGGCGATGAGCCGATCCGGCGGAACGGGGACGTTCTTGAGCCTGAGAGTGCCGGACGCCGAAGCCCTCATGCCCAGCGCGTCGAATGCCGGTATTCGTTCGACCCCCGGTGCCCGCAGGTCCAGCAAGTAGGTGGCTATCTCGGACTCGGTCGCCTGCGATGCCGTCCCGGTATCGAGCAAGCGGGCCGTGACCACGGCATAGCGCAGGGCTGGCAGCCAGGTCGTCCAGTGTTTTTCGCCGTTCAACGTCCAGCCGTTTTCGGTTCTTATCGCCGTCATGTCCGGCAATGCACCGCGCGCCGGGCTGCCTCCCCTGGCTTCCGTGGCGGCAAGATTGATCAGCGCACCGCTATCGACCACCTCGCTCAGCAGCGTATGCAGGAGAAGTTCCGGCCACAGGCCGGACTGCACGGCCGAGCCCAGGGTATGGAAGTGCATGGCCAGGCCCAAGGCGGCGGAGCCGTCCTCGGCACCGAGTGCGGCGAGTACGGAAACCGCCGCCCGCAAGCCGGCGCCCAAGCCTCCGGCCGAGCGGGGAACGGGCGTCAGGTGCAGGCCCGCCCGCACCAAGGCCGCCGGAACCGCCGGATCGAATTCGTCGCGGCCGGCCAGCGGCCGCAGCGTTTCTACGCCGTTGAACAAGGCCGCGGAGATTTCGGGTGACAAGTGCTCGTCCATGGTGTGATCCGGTGTGTGATGCAGGGGGAGAGGCATGGATGCGTGTTGCCGGACGGGGAAAGCGCTGTTCAACGCCCGCGGGTTTATCGCGTGGCGGGGCACGTCGTCAGGGACCGCCGACGAAGGAAGGCGCTCATTTGAACCAGGCCTTCATCAGGATGATGCCGAGGGCCAGGATGAGCGTGACCAGGTTCGAGACGACGATAGGCGTCGACTGTATCGTCAGGCCATAAGCGAGCCAGAGCAGCACGCCCAGGCTGAAGAGCGTAAACATGCCATAGGAGATATCTTTGGCCGAACGGGATTTCCAGGTCTTGATGACTTGGGGAACGAACGACACGGTGGTCAGCGTTCCCGCCAGCATGCCGAGCAGGTCGTTGGATTGCATGGTCTTCCGGGTGAGTGGGTCGTAGGGATGTGGCAAGCCGTCCCGGTCGGGGAGGCATGGGGCGATGATGCCGTACAAGCGTCTTGTTCCGCGATGATACGACGAGTATGGCCAGGGCGCACGAGGACGCATCGATGCGTACGGCACCACGGAGGCGGGGACGAGCCCGGCTTGCCGGCGCGCGGCCGCGCAGGAATAATCAGGCGCTCCAAAATATCGCGGCGCGCCGGTCCGCCCGAAATTACCGCACGAAGTCCAACTGTTTTAAGGGAAAACGCGGCAACCAGTGTTTCCCTTAGCGGTTCGTCCTCCACTCTTACATGGATGCTTCTCTCATGCCCACCCATAGCGCGAGCCACACCCACAAACCCAACCGCGAAACGCTCTACGTGCTACTGGCCCTGGTCGCAGGCATAGGTGTCGGGGAAGCCCTCAACCTGAGTTTCGGCGGGGCCGAGGCGGCCGGAAATCCGATCTTGGCCGGTGTCGTCGGAGCCTTGGGCGTGCTGACCGATATCTTCATGCGGCTCATCAAGATGATCATCGCCCCGCTGGTGTTCGCCACCCTCGTGGTGGGTATGGCGAAAATGGGCGATGGCCGGGCGGTGGGCCGCATCGGTGGCAAGGCGATTTTGTGGTTTTTCTCGGCTTCCGTGCTCAGCCTGCTGCTGGGGATGTTGCTGGTGAACCTGCTGGCGCCCGGTGAGGCCATGCACCTGAGCATCCCGCCGGTCGGCGCCGACACGGGACTGATCAAGGCCCAGCCTACGCTGGGCAATTTTGTGGCCCACATCTTCCCGAAAAGCATCACCGAGGCCATGGCGGAGAACGAAATCCTGCAGATCGTGGTGTTTTCCATCTTTTTCGGCGTGGCCTGCGCCCAGTTGGGCGAGTTGGCCGAACCCATGGTCAAGGCCCTGGATGCCTTGGGTCACATCATGCTCAAAGTCACCAGCTTCGTGATGACTTTCGCGCCGGTGGCGGTGTTTTCCGCCATCGCTTCCGTCATCGCCAGGCAGGGCCTGGGAGTGCTCGGCACCTACGGCCTTTTCATCGGCGAGTTCTACCTGGGGCTGTTTTTGTTATGGGGCTTGCTGGGGCTGGCCGGCTATTTGTTTCTGGGTGGGCGTATCGGCTCGCTCTTGCGGCACATCCGCGAACCCATGCTGCTGGCCTTCGGCACCGCCAGCAGCGAGGCGGCCTACCCGATGCTGTTGCGGCAGTTGGAACGCTTCGGTTGCGAGGAACGGGTGTGCGGCTTCGTGCTGCCTTTGGGTTATTCCTTCAACCTGGACGGCAGCATGATGTATATGACTTTCGCCGTGCTGTTCATCGCCCAGGCCTACGGGATCGACATGCCCCTGGGCGACCAGTTGCTGATGCTGTCGGTGTTGTTGTTCACCAGCAAGGGCGTGGCGGGCGTGCCCAAGGCTTCGCTGGTGGTCATCGCCGCTACCCTGAGCATGTTCCATATACCCGAGGCCGGATTATTGCTGCTCTTGGGCATCGACCAATTGCTGGACATGGGGCGCAGCGCCACCAACGTGCTGGGCAATAGCGTGGCCGCAGCCGTGGTGAGTCGCTGGGAAAAGGCCTTGAGATGAGGCGGCTAGTGATCCAGGGACGCGAATATCTTTTCGGCCAAGTCAAGAAAATGGAAAAGTTGGTCCATGCGCGCTGCGCAAGTCGCCTGGTTTTCTCGAACGGCGGAGTGTATGGCCTGGCGGACGTAATAAAAAGCTTCATGCAACACGCTGAACAGCTCGCTCGTGCTTTCCGCATCCGTCGCGATGATGCTCAGCCATTGCTGATAGTCGTCCGAATATCCGGTTTGCCTTAGCAACAGATGCACTTTATCCATTTGCCCGCCCAATACCTGGCACGAGCAGGTTCCGTCCGCTTCGAGCTCCTGCACCAAACGATTCCATTCGGCGAGCAGCAGGCTCAATACGGAGCACAGCGAGTCGAGCTCGGTTCGGCCAACCTTGCCGTTATGGGCGGCATCGCCGTAGTCTCCGGAGCGGCGCAGCGTGCGCAACAGCGCCTGCATGACGCTGTCGTCGAGCTTGCCGTCCTGCGCTTTCATCACGACGGACAAATGATGAAGGGGATGTTTCTGCAATACGCCTAGAACGACCTCGACGACCGCGGCGATACGGCCCAGTCGGCTGATATCGGCCCCGTCGAGCTTGCGGGGGTAACCGCTGCCGTCCATGCGTTCGTGATGCTCCAGGACAGGCACGGTGAGGTCGCGGTAATTTCTGGGGCCGTACTTCAGGATCAAAAAACCGATGACCGGGTGCGCGTGCATTTGACGCCATTGCTCCGGCGTGAAATGCGCGTCCGTTTCAAACAGCGCGGTATCCAGATGCAGGCTGCCGATGTCGTGCAATAGGCCGATCCCCGCCATGGCATCCAGTTCGGACTCGCTCGCACCGCACAACTTGCCCAGCGCGATCGCGAGGCAGGCGGATTCCAGGCTGTGCTCGAATATGTCCGGCAGCTGGGCCTGCATGGTGGTCAGCTTGTTGGCCACCATCGGTTCGAGCGGCAGGCGCCCCAGGTGGGAAGCCAGTTTGGCCGCACCCACAACCCTGCGCAATACCTCGCTCAAAGGACTCGAGCTGTCCATCACGCGCCGGGCGCCCTGGACCAGGACGCTGCTGTTTACGGCGTCGGCGATGAGGATGGAATGATCGATCGGTTTCAGCAGTTTGTGTTGAAGTATCCGGTCGATTTTCTCGGCGTTTATGCGTTCGCCCTTGCCCAGCAGGGCCAAGCCGTTGCTGTTGCGGATGTCTTCGTGCACCTGAATCTCGCGTTCGCGGCTCATTTCCGACAGGTGCCGCAGATAGTAGCGTTCGTTGGGCAGGCTGTTTTTCATCGCACGGAATTCGAGAGCTTGGGCGGGGCCGGCTAGGCGAGGCCCGCCAGGACCAGCACGGGTTTGGAACTCACGCGTACTGCGACGGCACGCGGATCAACAAAAAAATAGAGCCGACTCGCGGAATCGGCAAATCGCCGATGGACGGCACCTGTCTGGGAGATTCAGGTGCCGTCGCCTTGCATCGGCCGTAGGCGGTAAAGCGGAGTGCTCTCGGACCGCCGAATATCGGGTCAGACGTTGAAGCGGAAATGCACCACGTCGCCGTCGTGCATGACGTATTCCTTGCCTTCCAGACGCCATTTGCCGGCGTCCTTGGCGCCCTGTTCGCCCTTGTACTGGATGAAGTCGTCGTAGGCGATGACTTCCGCGCGGATGAAGCCCTTCTCGAAGTCGGTATGGATCACGCCGGCGGACTGCGGGGCGGTGGCGCCCACGGGGATGGTCCAGGCGCGCACTTCCTTCACCCCGGCGGTGAAGTAGGTGTTGAGGTTCAGCAGCTTGTAGCCGGCGCGCACCACGCGGTTCAGTCCCGGTTCTTCCAGGCCCATTTCTTTCAGGAATTCGTCGCGGTCGGCTTCGTCGAGCTGGGCGATTTCGGCTTCTAGCGCCGCGCAGACCGGCACCACCATGGCGCCTTCCTCGGCGGCGATGGCGTGCACGCGGTCGAGCAGCGGATTGTCGTGGAAGCCGTCTTCCTGCACGTTGGCGATGTACATCGTCGGCTTGATGGTGAGCAGGAACAGGTCGCGGATCAAGGCTTGTTCATCGGCGTCCAGTCCCGCGGTGCGGGCCGGCTTGCCGGCGTCGAGATGGGCGGTCAGACGCTCCAGCACTTCCTTCTTGCGCAATTCGTCCTTGTTGCCCGACTTGGCGCTCTTGAGCACGCGCTGCAGGGCTTTTTCCACCGAGGCCATGTCGGCCAGGATCAGCTCGGTGTGGATCACGTCGATGTCGGAACCCGGGTCGACCCGGCCGGCCACGTGCACCACGTCGTCGTTCTCGAAGCAGCGCACCACGTGGGCGATGGCTTCGGTTTCACGGATGTGGGCGAGGAACTGGTTGCCCAGGCCTTCGCCCTTGGAGGCGCCGGCGACCAGGCCGGCGATGTCGACGAATTCGATGACCGTGGGCAGCACGCGCTCGGGTTTGACGATGGCGGCCAGTGCATCCAGGCGCGGGTCCGGCACCGGTACCACGCCGGTGTTGGGCTCTATGGTGCAGAAGGGGTAGTTTTCCGCGGCGATGGCCGCCTTGGTCAGTGCGTTGAAGAGGGTGGATTTGCCGACGTTGGGGAGGCCGACGATGCCGCAGTGGAGCGCCATGTTGTATTACTCGCGATGATAAAGATTAAGGGTGTGAAACGAATTGCGCCCGCTGGCCTTGCAGCCGGCGGGCGCCGATGTATGCCGCGCCCTGCGCGGCCGGAGCATCAGGATTCGATGCGGTTGTAGTTGTCCTCGAAGCGGACGATGTCGTCTTCGCCCAGGTAGCTGCCGGACTGCACCTCGATGATTTCCAAGGGTATCGTGCCGGGGTTTTCCAGCCGGTGCTTGACGCCCAGCGGGATATAGGTCGACTCGTTCTCGGTGATCAAAAAGCTTTCTTCTCCGCGCGTGACCTTAGCCGTGCCCTTGACCACGACCCAGTGTTCCGCCCGGTGGTGATGCAGTTGCAGCGACAACTGGGCGCCCGGTTTCACGGTCAGGCGTTTGACCTGGTAGCGCGAGCCGTGATCGATGCCTTGATAGTCGCCCCAGGGCCTATGCACCTTCGCGTGGTAAATATGTTCCTGGCGCGATGAGCGTTTCAGGTGATCGGTCACGGCCTTGACGTCCTGCGCGTGGTCCTTGTGCGCGACCAGCACGGCGTCGGTGGTTTCGATCACGACCAGGTCGGACACGCCCACCGTCGCCAGGAAGCGGTTTTGCGAATACAGCAGGGAGTTGTGCGTGTCTTTCTGGAACACGTCGCCCACCGTCACGTTGCCGTCGGCGTCCTGTTCGCGCACATCGCTGAGCGCCGGCCAGGACCCGAGATCGGACCAGCCCACGGCCAGCGGCAGGACCACGGCCGCCACAGCGCCCTGGCCGCCGGTGAGTTTTTCCATCACCGCGTAGTCGATGGAATCGCTGGGGCAGGCCCCGAAGCTGGCCTTGTCGGCGCGGATGAAGTCGCCGTCGCGTTTGCCCTGGGTGAGGGCCAGTTCGCAAGCCTGCGCGATGTCCGGGCGGAAGCGGCGTATCTGTTCCAGCCATACCGATGCCCGCAGCACGAACAAGCCGCTGTTCCACAAATAGTCGCCGGTGGCCAGATAGCTCGCCGCGGTGAGGGCGTCGGGCTTTTCCACGAAGGCGTTCAGCTCGTAAGCGTCGCCGCCGAGGTCTGCGCCCTTGCGGATATAGCCATAGCCCGTTTCGGGCTTGTCGGGCACGATGCCGAACGTGACCACCGCGCCGTCCGCCGCGCGTTGCGCGGCGTCGAGCAGGCGCTGGCGGAATCCGGCGGTGTCTTCGATATGATGATCCGAGGGCATCACCACCAGGATGGGATCGTCGCCCGCCGCCAGGGCGGTCGCCGCGGCGAGGGTCAGCGCGGGCGCGGTGTTGCGGCCGGCCGGCTCCAGCACGATGCCGGCATGGTCATAGCCCATCTGGCGCAATTGTTCGGCGACCAGGAAGCGGTGCAATTCGTTGCACACGACCAAAGGCGCACGCAAGCCGATCCCGGCACCCACCTCCATGTCCGCCACCCGGGCAACGGTGTCCTGCAGCAGGGTCTTGTCGCCGACGAAGGTCAGAAATTGTTTGGGATAGGCTTCGCGCGAATAAGGCCAAAGCCGGGTGCCGGAACCACCCGAGAGTATGACCGGTTGAACGATGAGCGTCATGGCTGGAAAAAACTCCTGGGCTGGGCGTGGGGATCCGTTATCAAAACGCGCGCCAGTATAGCCGAGCGCTTCCCCCGCAACCAAACGGTCAGCAAGTCCGTTCAGGCCGTATCCAGCAGCTCGACCAGGAGTGCGACGGTACGGTCCAGCGCTCCGCGTCCCGATTCGGCGGCGGCGCGGGCCTGCTCGCCGGCCTGTCTGTGCGACGCATCGTCGGCCAACCACCGTTCCGCCTGCGCCGCCAACTCCCCGGCATCGGCGACTTGCACCGCGCCGCCGGCTTCGAGCAAGGCGGTGGCGATTTCCCAGATCTCGTTGGTATGCGGGCCGAACAGCACCGGCACTCCGAGGGTCGCGGGCTCGAGCAGGTTGTGGCCACCCACGGCCACCAGGCTGCCGCCGACGAAGGTGACGTCGGCGGCGGCGTAGAACAGCCGCAGTTCGCCCAGGGTGTCCAGCAGGAAGATATCCGCATCGAACGCCGGCAAATGTTCGTTGCGTCGGGTCACGCTGTAGCCCGCCGCCACTGCGAGTGCATGTACGGGGTCGAAGCGCTCGGGGTGGCGCGGCACCAGGACCAGCAGGAGGTCGGGAAAACGCGCGCGCAACTGGGCAAAAGCCGACAGCACCTGCGCCTCCTCGCCGTCATGCGTGCTGGCCGCGATCAGTACCGGGCGCGCGCCGAACAACTCAGCCCGCAAGGCCGCCCCTCGTGTGGCCAGGTCGGCCGGGAGTTCCATGTCGTATTTCAGGTTACCGGTGACGATGACGCTTTCCGGGCGCGCGCCCAGGCTCAGGAAACGGGCCGCATCGGCTTCGGTCTGCGCGGCGATGAGGCGGACGGCGTGCAGGCTGGGCCGCGTCAGCGCGGGCAGGCGGGCGTAGCCGCGCGCCGATCTTTCCGATAGACAGGCGTTGGCAATGGCCAGAGGGATTTTGCGCTCCGCGCAACCATGGTAGAGATTGGGCCAGATCTCGGTTTCCATGACCACCGCCAGCGCGGGCCGGAAATGGTCGAAAAAACGTCCGACCGCGTCGGGCATGTCGTAGGGCAGATAGACGTGATCGACCGAATCGCCCAGTACCGTCCGCACCCGCGCAGAGCCGGTGGGCGTGGTGGTGGTCACCAGGACGCGGCGATCGGGATAGCGTTTCTGCAACTCACGAATCAATGGAAACGCCGCCTCCGCTTCGCCGACCGAAACCGCATGCAGCCATATCGAGCCCTGGCGCGCCGGCCCCGCATAAAAACCGAAACGCTCCGCCCAGCGTTCGCGATATTCCGGCAAGCGCCTCCCCCGCCAGGCCAGCCGGCCCAGGATGAAAGGAGTGAACGAGTAGAACAGGGCGGAATAGACTAAACGCATGGGCGCGGACTTCTTGCGAGAGACAGCGGGCACCGTATCGGCTAGCGATTAAGCGGTCAACTCCGATGCGGCGTCGGCGGAAGCAAACACCCGAATTTGCCGTTGCGCGTGATGCCGACAGACCAGCGGGACCACCCCTGAGCGCGGAGGTCTTCGACATCCATGCGCACCCCTGCCAACTGCATTTCACGCAGTCCGGCCCAGCTTGCCGGGCGATGAGGCAATACCCAGATAACTTCGTCGAACTTGCCTAGTTCGGCCAGCCAGCGAGCCGGAAACAGCGGCAAAGCTTCGAAGGCCAGCCACATGGCGGCCACGACCGTGGCATCTTTCGCCGACGTGGGGGCTTTGCCGCCGGCGACGGTCGCGCCGGATTTCAGCGCTCCGGGGTCCCAACCCAGGGAGCCGACGTTATCGGCGTTGAGCCAGGGGCCGAGGAGGGCTTCCCGTACACTGGTTTCCAAACTTGCCCGTACGACAGGCAGCAGTTTGCGCACTGCCGCAAAGAGTTTGAGGCCGCCTGCGGTCATGTCCAGCTTGGTTTCGGCCAAACTCACGCCTTTCTTGCCCGCTACTTCGTACCAGTAAGCCTCCAGCCATTCCCGTTCCCCGGCGTTGGCCGTGCGCATCTGCTCGCGGTAGCGCTCGCGGAGGTAGCCCTTGATCGTGTCGGCCCAGTTCAATTCCGGGGCTCGCTCACGGTCGACGAGATAGTCGCCGAGCACGCCCAGCAAGTCCCCCCAGGACAGGCCGGCCAAACAGGCACTCCCGTCGCTTTCCCGCCAATGCAGCGTGGCCGACGGCTTGCCCCGCGAGGCGACGATCCGTAAAAGGCCGAAGGAAGCGAGTTGGGCTTGCGGATTGGTGATGTTCAGACCGCTCAGCTCGATCATGCAGCCCCCTCGGCTTCGGCCCGCGAGCGCGCCCAGTCCGCCAGCCGCACCAGTGTCTCCAGATAGGTAAGACCCCAAAGGCCGAACTGCTCGTTCAAGCGGGCGTAGCGGTCGGCCCAGCTTGCGCCGCCCGCCGCCGCCCAATGCTGCGGGTCGGGGCGTGCGGACAGCCAGCAACGCCCCCGGCCGTGATGGGTGGCCACCAGATAGCCGATCAGTTCATCCGTCGCGGCCAAGCCGGCCGCGCTGGCGATTTCGTGGCGCCAGCCGGCGGGCAAACCTGATAGCGACCGGGCCAGCCGGGCTTGTTCGCGGCTGCGCGCGCGGGATTTGGCGAGTTTTTCCATGCCCGTGGCGCCCAGGGCCAGTTGGAAACGATCGTCCGCCTTGCCTATGTCATGCCACAGCGCCGCCCGGCAGACCGCCTCGGCCAGGTCGTCGCTCAAAACCGGGGGGATGAATCGGCGCGCGTACTCGGCCACCCCGCGCGAGTGTTCGTCCAGCCCGACCTCCACGCCGGTCAGCCTTTCCGGTTCCGGCGCGCCGTAAATCACCGCCACGCCGCCGGGATAATCCTGCAGGCGCCAGGATTGCTCGGGTCTTATGCCCGCCAAGGCCAGCAACTCGTCATCGTCGATCGGCTCCCATTCATGGGTGTAGGCCGCCAGCCAATCGGCGGCCTCCGCTTGCAGGGCCGGGTGTATGCGGGTGCGAAACGGCGTGTCGCCCAGGTCGCTCACCGGTTCGCCGCTATCCGGCGCCCAACCCCAGGCATCGCAGCCGCCGTAGTTCGCCGGGACGATCAGCGTGGCGCCGGCGTGTAGCCTCGTTTCGGCGCCGGGGCTGACGCGGCCGTTGTCGCCGTCCCAACGGGCGACGGGACGATTTGGGTGACGGCTGTTCAGCCATTCCCTCAGTTCCCATACCGGCAGGGTCAGGGTTTCGCGGCTTGCCGGCGGCAAGGCGCGCAAATAGGCATCCCAGTGGGTGGGATCGGCCGGCATGTCGGCGCGCCAGACGATGGCCGCTTCGGCACTGGAGGCATAACCGCGCAGCCAGGGCGCGATGTCGATAGTGGCGGCAGTGCTGGTTTGCGCCAGCAAGCGCAGGTCCGCTGAACCCAGCATGGGATAATCCGGTTCCGCTTCCGCCGGCAGCTCGGCATCGCGCAAGGCCAGGGGCGACAGGTCGAGTTGTCTGGACTTGCCGGCCCGCGCCGTGAGCCAGTTCCAGGCGGTTTTCATATCGTCGCCATAGACCGGGTCGATTTCGCGCGCCGACTTGGCATGCACGATCTCGATGGACGCTGTCGGCAATTCGCCGGCCCGGTTCACGCGCCCGGCGCGTTGTAGCAAGGCGGACAGCGGCGCGCTTTCCGTCACCAGGGCGTCGAAATCGAAATCCGCGCCGACCTCGATGGTTTGCGTCGCCACCGCGAACAAGGTCGCCCGGCCCTTGGCGCGGGCACCGGCTTCCAGGCGGGGTAAAAATTCGGCCAGCAGGCGTTCGCGATCCGGCCGGCGTATGCGCCCGGTGATCAGGCACGTTTCGCCGTGGGCGGCCAAGGCTTCCGCCACCTGACGGGCGGTACGCACCCGGTTGCAGACGACGGCCACCACGCCGGCTTCGGCCGCGCGCAGCGCCAGTGCCCGTTCGCACAGGGTTTGCACCAGCGCCTCGCGGGAGCATTCCCTCAAGGTCGCGAGCTTGGGCGCGGCCAGCTTTTGCCGCAGGGCCGCACAGGCGTAATCGGTTTCGTCCAGGGCAAAGCCAAGGCCGCCGCGCGGCGTGGCGCTGAGCAGCAGCGTCCGCCAGGGCAAGCCCAAGCCGTCGGCGCGCAGCCGGGCGATGCTTTCCAGCAGGGCGGCGAAAGGCGCCGCGATGTGGGCCTCGTCCAGCACCAGCAAGGCGTCGTTGCCGGCCAGGGCGGCATGGATGGGCGCGACGTGCCGGGACGAACCGTAAGCGCGGAACAGCAGGCGCGAGCCCAATTGGTCGACCGTGGTGGTGATGACGGCCGGGGCGAGCGGGTCGGTCACGCCGGGGTCGTCAAGGTCCAGCCCGCCGTGCAGCGCGGCCAGTTGCAAGCCGGGCACTGCCGTGCGCAACGTTTCCGCCTGGCGCGCCACTTGGTCCACCACCACCTGGCGATCCACACACCAATAGAGCCGGGTGGGAACGCCGGGGAAACTCCGGATTCGCGCCCAGGCCCAGGTGTCCAGCAGCGTGGTTTTGCCGCTGGCGGTGGGCAGGCTAAGACTGTCGGGCCAGTGGCCGTCCGCCAGCGCTTGCGCCAGGCGGATCTGCCAGGGGTAGGGCGCGCGGTCCCGTAGCGTTTGGTACCAGTCGAAGAAGGCGGGGGCGGCGGTCATCGTGGGCGGCTTTCCTTGTGAGTGGTTGCGTCCGTTTGGCGGAAATTATGCCCGGAGGCGAGCCTCGATACGAGTGAACCGGAACGGGGAAACGCAGCGCTCTCCGGAGAGAGCGCGGTAACGCCAGGCGGAGCCGTGGTCGGTTTGCTCGCCCTGCCTTCAACGCAGCGCTCCCCGAAGAGAGCGCGGTAACGCGGCTGACCCGGCGCGGCCGGGCCTGCCAGTCGGCTTCAACGCAGCGCTCCCCGAAGAGAGCGCGGTAACGCCGAGTGCGGCGAACAAGGCCTGGTTGGCCCAGGCTTCAACGCAGCGCTCCCCGAAGAGAGCGCGGTAACATCTCTGCGACCAATCCAGCGCCGAGTAGAAATTCCTTCAACGCAGCGCTCCCCGAAGAGAGCGCGGTAACCGGCATCGTCCAAATGCTCCGAAAGCTTGGTTATTTTGCCGCAGATTCGCGAAGCCGGCGTATTAGGGTTGCCGACCATCACCCGGCCGCGGTCTGCCGCGCCCGGACTGCATTTCGGACTGCGCGAAACTTCCCGCCTATTTCAGTCATTCCCGGTGCGCGCAAAGGGCAGGGGCTTGAACAGGCCCAGTCCGAAATAGCGCTCGCCGCCGGCCAGCAAGGGGCCGGTGACCGGCTCGGCGAACTCGACCAGGGCATGGCGCCGGGGCAAGTCGTGTTCGCGGCGCGGATAAGTCTCGCTGGCATGCACGGCTCCCCGCAGATAAGGCACCACGCCGCTTTCCACCCGTATCGGCCGGGGATAGCCCGCGCGGGCGATGGCCTGGGCAACGGCCCGGCGCGCATCGGTGCCCACCCGGTGTTCCAACACCAGCGGAGTGGCGCTGGCCCAAAGGCGCGACGGCCGGGACCAGGTGGCGGATTGCAGGGTCGCCAGCGCTTGGGCCGGCAGGCTCACCGGGATGCGCCGGCCGCGCAAGGGTATCCCGCGCAAGCCGGCCAGCGCGGTGAGCAAGGCGCGCTCCGCTTCCGGTTCCATGTTGGCAGGCAGCAGCGCGGCGACGCCCAGCACCGAGCCGTCGCCGTGCTCGCCGCCGATGTGGGGCAGGGCCAGCCAGGCGACGTGATCGTGCGTGCCGTGACCGTGGATTTGCGCGGGGGCGTCGTCCCCCAGCCGCGCCAGCACGGCGGCGCGCAAACCCTCGGCCAGGTGGGCGGCGCTGCGGATGTCGCAGGGTTTGGTGCGCAGGGCGATCAGCCTGCCCCAAGGACCGGTCTGCGCCGTCGCCGGCGCGTCGCCGGCTAGCCAGCGGTAGGGCTGCGCGGGATCGAGACTCGCGGAGCAACGGCCGCGGAGGTAGTCCCGCTCCAGGGTCTGATATCGTCCCGCGGTCGGTACGCGCAGGTAGAGGTCGCCCGTGCGGTCCGGCACCAGATTGGGCTCGGGCACTCGTTCCGCTGCGTAAACGTCGCCCAGCACCAGGCTTTCTCCACGGCCGACATGGCTGAGGCGGCGCACCGCGCGGCCGATGAGCGGTGCGGCGTCGGCCGCCACCGGCCAGTGATAGCTGACCACCGGCGAGGCCGGAAAAACTTCCGGTGCCGCCATCAACGCCAGGCCGCGAAAGGTATGGGCCGTGGGTACGGCGATGCGGTGAGCCGGATAGAACGAGGCGTGCGGCGCCGTGATGGCGGGCGCCGTGCCTTCCAGGGCTTGCAGGGCCCGCACGACGTCCTCGCCCAGTCCGTGGTCGCAGGCCGCGGCCACCAGGGCGGCGTAGACGCGCGCCGGGGCCGGCGGCCATTCCGCGCAGTCGGGCCGGGACGGATCGGCTAGGATGACGGGACCGAGAAATTCGATGCCGAAGGAGAGGACGGCGGTTTTCACCTCACTCTCCGTCTTCTTCGCCGCCGTGGCCGGCCTGCGAGGCTTCGATGACCTTCAGCAAGCCGCTGCCGGCGCTGAGCACGACGGGCCGCGTTTGCCAACTGAGGCCGAGATCGGCCGCGACTTTCAAGGCTTCATTTAAGACTGTTTTGGGCCCATCGGCTGTGAATTCCAGCGCTTCGACCCGGCCGCCGCCGAAGCGGGCCAGCCAGGCGATGTCCCGGTAAATCAGGTCGCATCCGGAGCGCAGATACAGCTTGCGGGTCGCGACGGTTTGCACGGCCCAGAGGCCCAGCGCCGCCAAGGCCGCGCGGACGGCGATGTCCCGTTCGGTGCTGCGTTGGCCGTCGTCGCCGGGGAAGCCGTATTTGCCCAGCACGCCGAGATGCAAAGCGCCTTGCAGGACGATGTCGTCCACGTCGACGCCATCCTTGCCCGCCGAAGCCGGCACGCTGCCGTGTCCCAGGTCGGAAGGCTTCTTCGCCTTGATTTTGCCTTTGGCATCTTTCGATGCCAGGGCGGGGTCGGTGGTCAGTTGACCGTTTTCGTCCAGAAACACGTCGCCGGCGTCTTTGGTGATGTTGAGCGGATCGGACTTCTGTGCCGCTCCCGGCCGTTCCACCGCGCCGGTGCCGTAGATGCGCGCGGTGACGGCGCGGGCCAGTCTCAGCACCTGGCCGCCGCCGCCGGTGTGGCTGTCCCATACGCCGAACAGCAGAGATTCCGGCGAGTGCAGAAACAGGTCCGTGGCCGCCGCCGGGCGTGCCTCACGCAAGCGGACGCCGAGCGTCGATTTGAAAAAAGGCTGGCCGTCCAGGTTGGAGTCGCGCAACGCCGCATCGAAAACCCGATGCGGCAACTGGCGCGAGTTGATCAGTATTTCCCCCTGGTCGTCGACGATGTCGAACGAGGGCGTCAGACCTTCGTCGGCGATGACTTCTTCCAGGCGATTGGCGAAAGATTGCGGCGAGTCCAGCCGGACTTCGCCGGTGGGCGTGATGAGGTAACGCGAAGGATCGCCTTTTCTTTCCGGTGCATAGGTGGGAGGAGCTACCCGGCGGGAACCGTCGGACGATTCCAGGTGGGCGAGAAAGGAAAGGGCTAGTGCTTCGTTGACCAGCGCGGTCAGGTTGGAATAGCTCAGATGCACGAAAAACTCCTTTTTGCGGTTGATGTGTCTGCCGGTGAACGACGGCTGAATTTATATCAGGCCGCAGTTGCACGGGGAACCGGCGGGACGTCGGGAAAACGGGTGTCCGCGCAAGCAGGGAGGGAATTGGGCCAAGTCCGGTTTCCATCACTGCCGCCGGCAGAGGGAGCAGAAGGTTGAAGTATCGTCCCTCCGCATCGGGTGGATCGTAAGGCGCAAGTAAACGTGATCGCAGCATGGACCGCACGGCACAAGAGCCGATGGGTGTGGCGGGAATCAGCCGCAGCGTTCGCTGCCTTGTTCCGCCGGAGGCGCGCCTTATTCCGTAAGAGTCGTTTGCTCGAGAAAAAAACGTCCCGCCGGGGCGGGACGTTTCATGGGGGCCGCTACGCCCGGTCGCTGTGGCCGGGCGTGATCGGTCGAGTGCTTCAGGCCCGACCGCGCCGTTTGCCGAGCAGCAGCACCGGCAGGCTCGATGCCAACAGCGCCAAGGCGGGAGGAATCGGTACCGCTTGCACGCCCAATTGAACAGGGGGTGTCGTGACTTTCGCGACATCGACATTGGAAGACAGGAACTCGACGCGCAGACCGGTCGGGTTGCCGCTCCCCCGCCTTTCGTTGGTCACGAAGAATTCCAGCGTATTGATGCCGCCGACGAAACCGCTTTCCGTGCCGAACGACGTCCAGTCGCGATAGGAAACTGGGTAGGGCGTCGATGTCAGGGAAACGCCGTTCAGTTTGACGGTTGCGCCGTTGTCGGCCGAGAAGCGGGCGCTGAACGACGCCGTCGAGGCGTCGTAGCCTGAAAGATCGAAGTCCAAAGTCCATTTGTAATGTCCTTCGCTTAAGGCGTCGTAACTTTGGGCGGCATTCGCGGTCGGAGCCAGCCATTTGGACGCTTCCGTATTGGCGATCCAGTAGTTCAGGGGGAAACCGGAGTTGGGAGCGACTACGCCGTACCCACCGGTGCCGGTCGCGGTTCCGGAGAGGGTCTCGAAGGCATAGTGAGTGTCTACCGTTCCGCTGCTCAGCCCCTGGCCGGTATTCACCAATCCTGCGATCGTGGAGGCCTCCGACAGGGGGGAGAAGATGGACGTGGCCACGATCATGGCGAGTGCTGTGTTTCGTGTCATGGGGTGCTCTGCGTTTACTCGTTAGTGGGGGTAAATCCGGGGACTTACCTGTGCCTGTTTGCCGTTCCCGCGTGATCACCGCGGGGGAAAAGCTCGTTACATTCGGGGAAAGGAGGAAGCGGCTAATGGTTACAGCGATACCGTTTCGCCCGATGCATCGTATAGAGCACATGCCGTGCCAGTAATTTAAATTATTTAATAATCAATCTATTGCGATTTCAGCGGACGTGCTCGTGCCGGCAAGTGTATGGCTGGCCTTACACTCCGTTTCGCAACGGAGGGCTGCTTTCGCCGCTGGCCTTTCGGGTGTCCGCCGACCGGAGTTCGCCGGAGCGGCCTCGGAAATCCGCGACCGCTCGTCGGCGTGCATCAATAGGCGCTACCGTCGGTGTGGAAGTAGCGATAAGGGCTGCGATCGGCCCGTGCTTCCAGATCCACGTCGGGATAATGGGCCCGGTCGCCGGGCAGGCGGTCGCCGACTTCCAGATAAACGGCCGGTGCGTCGCTGCGGTTGATCAGGCGATGGCCATCCTCCCGGCCGGCGGGGAAGCCCGCGCAGTCGCCGGCAAGCAGGATTTGCTCGCCGGCTTCGGTGACCAGGGTCAGTTCGCCTTCGAGCACGTAGACGAATTCGTCCTGGCGCGTGTGCCAGTGGCGCAGGGCGGAGGCGGCTCCGGGTTCCAGCCTGGCCAGATTGACGCCGAAGTTCTGCAAGCCCAGCGCATCGCCCAGGGCCTGCTTGCTGCGTCGGCCGAGTTCATCCCGCCATTCCTCGCGCGGATAGGTGGACGTGGTTTTGGAGGTAACGGTCGCCGGATCGAGAGCGGGTAGGGAAAGTCGTGTTTTCATGGTTTCGATACTCAGGGTTTGCGGGCCGCGTAAAACAATTGCAGGGCCTGGGCGCGGTCTTTCGCCACGGATTGCGCGGCTGGCCGTGACTCGATGAGCTTAAGATAATCCGCCACGGCGGGAAGATGGGCGGCGATCAGGTCTTCACCGTAAATGGCGACGGCCGCTTTTCCGATCAGGGTAAGATGTGGCCACGCCGCGCAATCCGCCAGGGTGAAACGGTCGGAGAAAACATAGGGCGAAAAGGCGGCGAGGCGGGAAAATCCTTGCAGTCCGGCTTCCAGCCGGGTTTTCACGTCCGCCTTGGCGTCATCGGGCAGGGAGCCGCCGAAGAACGCCTCGGTGTAAAGCCTGCGTGCGACTTGTTCGACGTTCAGTTCCAGATGCAGGATCAGTTCCCGGCATTTGGCGCGGGCGTAGGGATCCGCGGGATAAAGCGGGTTTTCCGGGTAGGCGTCCTCCAAGTATTCCACGATGGCCTGGGATTCCGACAAAGCGCCCTGTGGCGTGTCGATGTACGGAATTTTTCCCAGCGGTGACTTTTTCAACAAGGATGCGTCTTGGGAGGGCGCCACTCTTTCCTCGTGAAAAGCGATGCCCTTTTCCAGCAGGGCCAGCTTGACCTTGTTGAAATAATTGCTGATGCCGAAACCGTACAAAGTGATCATGATGCAGTCCTTATCGGATGGGTCCAGGGGGTGAGGTGTCATGGGAAGAATTCGCCCGACCGTCTCGTGGCCGATATTCGGGCGGGTCGAATGGCGCGCTTCGGCAATAACATGGGACAAATTAAACAACGAGTCCATGACCGTCGATGCCAGCGACGTCCCGTTCAGGTAGAATCGCGCGTTTTTTATCGCGGTAGCACGTAAATGGTTCAAATCGGCATCGTCATGGGCAGCAACAGCGACTGGGAGGTCATGCGGCACGCCGCCCGGCAGTTGCGGGATCTCGGAGTCGCCTACGAGGCCCGGGTCGTTTCCGCCCATCGCACCCCGGACTTGCTGTTCGAGTACGCGGAAAGCGCCGCGGCGCGAGGGCTACAGGCCATCATCGCGGGCGCCGGCGGGGCCGCTCATCTGCCGGGCATGCTGGCGGCCAAAACCACGCTGCCGGTGCTGGGCGTGCCGGTGCCGTCTAAGTATTTGAAAGGTCGGGACTCCCTTTATTCCATCGTGCAGATGCCCAAGGGCATTCCGGTGGCCACCTTTGCCATCGGCGAAGCCGGCGCCGCCAACGCCGGGTTGTTCGCGGCCGCGCTATTGGCCAATCACGACCCGGACCTGAACGATCGCCTGCAGGCATTCCGCCGCCGCCAGACCGAAGCCGTGCTGGCCCTGCAATTGCCGGACTTGGAGGACTGATGGCCGGACATATCCTGCCCAATGCCATGCTGGGCATACTCGGGGGCGGCCAGCTGGGCCGCATGTTCACCATGTCGGCCCGAGCCATGGGTTATCGCGTGACCGTGCTCGATCCGGACCGGGAAAGTCCGGCCGGCTCCCTAGCCGACGTCCATCTGTGCGCGGCCTACGATGACGCTCTGGCCCTGCAGGTCCTGGCGGAAACCTGCGTCGCGGTGACCACCGAATTCGAGAACGTGCCGGCGGATACCATGCGCTATCTGGAACGGCACGTCCGCGTCAGTCCTTCGGCGGAATCGGTCGCCATCGCCCAGGACCGGATACGCGAGAAGCGCTACATCAACCAGGCCGGATTGCAGACCGCGCCCTTCCTGGTCGTCGAACGGGAAGCCGACCTCGATCAGAATCTGAGCGGCCATGTGCCGGGCATCCTCAAGATCGCCCGGCTGGGTTACGACGGCAAGGGGCAGATACGCGTCAAGACCGCGGAGGAGGCCAAGTCCGCCTTTGCGCAGATGGGGCAGCAGCCTTGTGTGCTGGAGCGGATGCTCGACCTGCAAACCGAAATCTCGGTCATCGTCACCCGCACCGGGCCTGGTGAGGCGGTTTGCTTCCCGGTGGCGGAAAACCAGCACGAGTCCGGCATACTCGACGTCAGCATCGTGCCGGCCCGCGTGCCGGACACTATCGCGGAAAGTGCACGCGGCATGGCGCTTAAGCTGGCCGAGGCCCTGGATTACGGGGGTGTGCTGGCCGTCGAGTTTTTCGTGTTGCAAAACGGCGAGCTGCTCATCAACGAAATCGCTCCGCGCCCGCACAACAGCGGGCATTACACCCTGGATGCGACCCTGGTCAGTCAGTTCGACCAGCAGGTGAGGGCGATGTGCGGCCTGCCGCCGGGCGACACCCGGTTGCTCAGCCCGGTGGTGATGGTCAATCTGCTCGGCGACATCTGGCGCGACGATGAGCCGGCCTGGGATAGGCTGCTCAGCCAGCCGAACGTGCATTTGCATTTGTACGGCAAGAAGTCGGCCCGCATCGGCCGCAAGATGGGCCATTTCAACGTGCTGGCCGAAGACGTCGACGGCGCCTTGCAGCAGGCTTTGAAACTGAAGGAAGGATTGCAGGGCAGGGCGGGTTAGGTGCGCGACCCAAAGGCTTAGCCCACAGGCAGGAGCTTGCTGCGCATCGTAACCCGCCGAATGGTGGCGTGCCGGGCCGCTCCCGGACCGCGATGCGCCAGCCTCCCTGGTAATACCATCGCTATTTCTTGATGGTCTGATAACCCTCTTCGCTTTCCTTCATGATCTTGCGGCCCTCTTCGACGATGCGCTCGCCTTCGTCGATCTTCTGCTGGCCCTGGCGTATCAGTTCTTCGCCCTGCTGAACCTTGCGCTGTCCTTCCAGCCAGCGTTCGCCTATCTGCTGCAATCCCTGGCTCTCGATGAGGATTTGCTCGCCCGACCTGGGCTTCGCGGCTTCCTTGGGCGGCGCCGGGTGTGGTGCGGAGGCGCAGGCGCTCAGCAAGGCGGCACAGGTGAGGAGGGCGAGCGGTTCGAGTCGTTGCGTCATGGCGGAAATTCTCCTGGGCGATTCAATAGTAGGGGCCTGGAACCAACCGGCCCGCGATGCGGAATTATGCCGAACCGAACCTGAAGCTGACAAACCCGGCGCCATGCTCCGCGGCTTGGATAGGTGCTTGCTTTGACAACCATTGTTGCCCAGGAAGCCCACCAGCCTCCAAGCCCCTTTGTGATACCATGCCGCCATAAACGCTCGCTTAACGTTCCTCTAATGACCGATCACACTCTCACTCACCTCAAGCAACTGGAAGCAGAGAGCATCCACATCATCCGCGAAGTCGCGGCCGAATTCGAAAATCCCGTCATGCTGTACTCCATCGGCAAGGATTCGGCGGTCATGCTGCACCTGGCCATGAAGGCGTTTTATCCCGGCAAGCCGCCTTTTCCGCTGATGCATGTCGATACCACCTGGAAATTCCGCGAGATGATCACGTTCCGGGATCGCATGGTGCGCGAGTTGGGCCTGGAGTTGATCATCCACGTCAACGAAGAAGGCGTGCGCCAGGGCATAGGCCCGTTCAGCCACGGTAGCAAGAAGCACACCGACGTGATGAAAACCGAGGCGCTCAAGCAGGCCTTGGACAAATACAAATTCGATGCGGCTTTCGGCGGCGCGCGCCGCGACGAGGAGAAGTCCCGCGCCAAGGAACGCGTCTATTCCTTCCGCGACCAGCATCATCGCTGGGACCCGAAAAACCAGCGTCCGGAACTGTGGAGCCTGTACAACGGCAAGGTCAACAAAGGCGAGAGCATCCGGGTATTCCCGCTCTCCAACTGGACCGAGCTGGACGTGTGGCAATACATCTATCTGGAAAACATTCCCATCGTGCCGCTTTACTACGCCAAGCCCAGGCCGGTGGTGGAGCGCGACGGCGTGCTCATCATGGTGGACGACGAGCGCATGCCGCTGCGGCCCGGCGAGGTTCCCCAGATGAAGACGGTCCGTTTCCGCACCCTGGGCTGTTATCCGCTGACCGGCGCGGTGGAGTCCGAAGCGGACACGCTGCCGGCCATCATTCAGGAAATGCTGCTGACACGCACGTCGGAACGCCAGGGCCGGGTCATCGACCACGACCAGGCCGGTTCCATGGAAGAAAAGAAGAAGGAAGGGTATTTCTAGCTTAGCTGCCGGGCGGGTTGCCGGCGCAACCCACCGATGACCGCCTGTTTCCTGATCGCGCCTCTAGGCTTCCGGTCTGCATATCGCGTCCAATACTTCCGCCATTTTGACCATGTCCCATCAATCCGATCTCATCAGCACCGACATCCACGCCTACCTTGCCCAGCACGAACGCAAGGAACTGCTGCGTTTCCTCACCTGCGGCAACGTCGACGACGGCAAGAGCACCCTGATCGGCCGGCTGCTGCACGATTCCAAGATGATCTACGAGGATCATCTGGCCGCCATCCAGAAGGACAGCGTGAAATCCGGCACCACGGGCGACGACATCGATCTGGCCTTGCTGGTGGACGGTCTGCAGGCCGAGCGCGAGCAAGGCATCACCATCGACGTGGCCTACCGCTATTTCTCGACCGCCCAGCGCAAGTTCATCATCGCCGACACGCCGGGCCACGAGCAGTACACCCGCAACATGGCGACCGGCGCATCCACCTGCGACCTAGCCATCATCCTGATCGACGCCCGCCACGGGGTGCAGACCCAGACGCGGCGCCACAGCTTCATCGTGTCGCTGCTGGGCATCAAGCATGTGGTCGTGGCGATCAACAAGATGGATTTGCTGGGTTTCAGCCGCGAGACTTACGAAACGATACGCGCGGACTATCTGGCGTTCGCCGACAAGCTGGCCCTGCGCGACATCCACTTCATCCCCATGTCCGCCCTGCGGGGCGACAACGTGGTCAACCGCAGCGAGGCGATGCCCTGGTTCGACGGCCTACCCCTGATGGAATTGCTGAACACCATCGAAATCGCCGACGACCAGAATTTCGACGATCTGCGCTTCCCCGTGCAATGGGTCAACCGGCCCAACCTGGACTTCCGCGGTTTCAGCGGCACCGTGGCCTCGGGTATCGTGCGCCGGGGCGACACGGTCATGGCCTTGCCGTCCCGCCGGACCAGCAAGGTCAAGGCCATCGTGACTTACGACGGCGATCAAGCCGAGGCCTTCCCCCCTCAGGCGGTCACGCTGACGCTGGAGGACGAGATCGACGTCAGCCGCGGCGACATGCTGGTGCGGCCCGACAATCTGCCCCACCTCGGTTCGCGCTTCGAGGCGCACATCGTCTGGATGACCGAGAATCCGCTGATTCCGGGGCGCCAGTACACGATCAAACAGACCACCCGCTGCGTCAGCGGGTCCATCCCGCGCATCCATTACCGCATCGACGTCAACACGCTGGCGCATCATGCGGCCGACCGCCTGGCGCTCAACGAGATCGGCCGCTGCGAGATCGCCCTCAGCGCGCCCATCGCCTACGACGCCTACACCCGCTGCAAGACCACCGGCTCATTCATCGTCATCGACCGGCTGACCAATGCGACCGTCGGCGCCGGGATGATACTGGGGCCGGCCGAGTCCGACGGAGCCGTCCGCCACGTGAGCGCGGAAGAGCGCGCCGCCCGCTTCGGCCAGCGCGCCGTCACCTTGTGGCTGACCGGCGACAACCGGCGCGAGGTCGCCTACGCCCTGGAACGGCAGTTGTTCGATCGCGGACACGCCGCCGCGGTGATCGACGAAGACGGCCGGGATATCCCGGCGGCATTGCTGGCCCGTAGCCTCAACCACGCGGGCCTGGTGTGTCTCGCCGCCGTCGCGGACGTGCCGCCCGTGGATGCCGGCAGCCTGGTGCTCCCGGCCGACGAGGTTGACGTGGAAAAAGTCATCGAACTGCTCGACCCCCTGGCCGGCAAGCAGGACTTCACGATCTGATACTCGGTCCTCATCGACGGAACCGGCCGCCCCGCGCATCGCGCGGACTCCCGCTACCGCCGGCACGGGACTATATTTTCCGGCGACCACACTGGCCGTTCGGCTGCCTCGAGCTAGCGTGCACCGCGCGAGCAGGCGTCGAACCGGCGAACGCAAGCCCACGGAAAAACACGATATGAAGACAGCATTAACCAGCGCCGCTCTCGCCCTGTCCTGCCTACTCGCCGCGTGCGCCGAGAATGCTCCGGCGAAGCGGACGGCACAAAAAGCCGATTTCGAACGCGGCATGCGTGTCTATCAAGCCACATGCGGCGTATGCCATGAAAGCGGACGCAACGGAGCGCCCTCTCTGGAAGACGTGGAAGAATGGGACGAGCGGTCTCTGGAATGGACCTCCCTGATGAAGGACCATGTCACGCACGGTTTCATGGGCATGACGGCGCAAGGAGGCCGCGCCCGGCTGAGCGAGCAGGACATAGCCGATGCTTTGTATTACATGACCATCAAGATCCGGGCGGAGGAGAATTGATGCGGCCGGCAATCCTTGCTAGGCCCGCCGCATCGTGATGCAGCCTCGTTTCACCGGGCTGCCGGCTGAGTTGAAGCTCGCGGCCGAAAACCTTTGGGCCGATTTCCTCGCAAGCGGCATCGCGATCCCCGACCTGCCGGTCGAGCGCGGTGCGCTTCTGGAAGGAAGCCTGGGAACGGTCTGGGCCGCCAGCCCCTTCGTCGCGGAGCAATGCGTGCGGCGGCCGGCCTCATGGTTCGAATTGCTGACCGGCGAATTGCTGTTCGAGGCCAGGGCCGAATCCTCTTGCCGGCGCGAGTTGGCGGCCCTGCTGGCCGGGGCTGGGACGGAAGCGGAGCTGATGGCCATCCTGCGCTACTTCCGCAACCGCGAGATGGTGCGCGTCGCCTGGCGCGACATCGCCGGCTGGGCGAATCTGGACGAAACCCTGGCCGATCTCTCGAACCTGGCCGAAGCCTGCGTGGCCGAGAGCCTGGAGTGGCTGTTTCTGCGCGCCTGCGAGTTGCGCGGTACGCCGCTGAACCGGGGCGGCCAGCCTCAGCGCCTGGTGGTGTTGGGTATGGGCAAGCTGGGCGCGCGCGAGCTGAATTATTCCTCGGACATCGATCTGATCTTCGCCTACGAGGAAGAAGGCCAGTTGCCGGACAAGAAAGAGACCAGCTACTCCGAGTTCTATACCCGGCTGGGCCGCTCCCTGGTCAAGGTGCTGGACGAGGTTACCGGCGACGGCTTCGTCTTTCGCGTCGACATGCGGCTCCGCCCCTTCGGCGATGCCGGCCCCCTGGCCATGAGTTTCGACGCCATGGAGCGCTATTACCAGAGCCAGGCGCGCGAATGGGAGCGCTACGCCATGGTCAAGGCGCGGGCGATCGCGGGCGATGCGCCGGCCATCCGCGCGCTGGACGACATCCGCCGGCCTTTCGTCTACCGGCGTTACCTCGATTACCGCGCCTTCGGCGAGCTGCGCGAGTTGAAGCGCAAGATCGCCCTGGAACTGCAGCGCAAGGACCGGCAGGACAACGTCAAGCTGGGGCCGGGCGGCATCCGCGAGATCGAATTCATAGGCCAGGCTTTCCAGCTCATCCGCGGAGGACAGGAAAAGCGCCTGCGCGAGCGGGACATCCTGACGGTCCTGGACCGGCTGGGCGAACTGGAACATCTGCCCAGGAATATCGTGCAGCGGTTGAAGGAGGCCTACCGCTTCCTGCGCCTGACGGAAAACCGCATCCAGCAATACGCCGACCAGCAGACCCACGACCTGCCCGCCGACCCGTTGCGCCGCCTGGCTCTGGCCCACGGCATGGGATACGCCGACTGGAACGGGTTCAAGGCCGCTCTGGATGCCGTGCGCCTCGGGGTGCACGAGATCTTCGAGCAGGTGATATCCGCGCCGCAGACCGCCGAAGGCGAAACCGAAAACCGCCAGTGGCTGGAGCAGGACGATGCCATGTGGCGCAAATCCCTGATCGAGCTGGGCTTGCGGGAGCCCGAGCCCTTGCTGCCCCTGCTGCTCGCCTTCGGGCAGTCGACCGCCATACGGCGCGTCACGACCCGCGGCGCCGCCGAGCTGAACCGGATCATGCCGCTGCTGCTGCGGGCCGTCGGCGGTGTCCAGGAGCCGGCCGAAACGCTGGCGCGCATCCTCAAGGTGCTCGAAGCCATCGCCGGCCGCAACGTCTATTTCACCCTGCTGGCCGAGAATCCCCTGGCCTTGTCGCAGCTGGTGAAACTGGCGGCGGCCAGCTCCTGGATCACCCAGTACATCGCCGACCATCCGCTGCTGCTGGACGACTTGCTGGATCCGGCAGGCCTCTACACGCCGCTCAGCCGCGAACAACTGCGGGCCGAACTGGACGCCCGTCTCGGTTCGGTGGACACCGGCGACACCGAGCAGTTGATGACCGTGCTGCGCCAGTTCAAGCAATCCAATGTTTTGCGCATCGCCGTGGCCGATATCATGGGGGTCATCCCCATCATGGTGGTCAGCGACTATCTCACCTGGCTGGCCGAAGTCCTCGTCGAGGAAGCGCTCGCCCGCGCCTGGCAGCAGACCTGCGAACGCCACGGCCCGCCGCCGGGAGGGCAGGGCGATCGCGTTCAGGGTTTCGCGGTGATCGCCTACGGCAAGGCCGGAGGTATCGAACTGGGCTACGCCTCGGATCTGGATTTGGTATTTCTCTACGGCGGCGTGGACGACAACGCGGTCACCCAGGGCGCGAGCCCCATCCCCAGCGCGCAGTTTTACGCGCGGGTGGCCAAGCGCATGATCTCCATCCTCACCACCCAGATGTTGTCGGGAGCGCTCTACGAGATCGATCTGCGCCTGCGGCCCAGCGGCAGTTCCGGCCTGCTGGTGAGCAGCCTGGCGGCTTACCAGCATTACCAGTTGCACGAGTCCTGGACCTGGGAGCAGCAGGCCCTGGTGCGAGCGCGCTTCATCGCGGGCGACCCCGCGGTGGGCGAGCGGTTTCTGGCCATACGCCGGCAAAGCCTGGCCCGTCCGCGCGAGATCGGCACCCTGCGGCGCGAGGTGAGGGAGATGCGCGAGAAGATGCGGATCAACCTGGAGCACAAGGACAGCGCGCTGTTCGACCTCAAGCAAGGCGCGGGCGGTATTGCCGACATCGAGTTTCTTGTACAATTCGGCGTTCTTTCGGGCGCTTCCGAACACCCCGACGCGCTCACGCGCTGGACCGACGTGGTGCGGCTGCTGGAGTCCTTGCGGGACAGCGGATTTCTCTCGGCGGACGATGCGGCCCTGCTGAAACAGGCCTACTGCCGCTACCGCGAACTCGGCCATAGGGCGGCGCTGCTGGATCAGTCCGCGCTGGCGCCGCCGGCCGAGTTCGCCGATCTGCGCGACCGTGTCCTATCGATTTGGCGCACCTACCTGGAAGGCTAGGCGCCCGACCTTATACCCATAAACCTGAACGGGAGAACGATCAATGGCGATGGATGACAGAGACGGCGTCATCTGGCTGGACGGCGAATGGCTGCCCTGGCGGGAAGCCAAGACCCACGTGCTGACCCACACCCTGCACTACGGCTGCGGCGTGTTCGAAGGCGTGCGCGCTTACAACACGGAGCGCGGGACGGCGATTTTCCGCCTGCGCGACCACACCGACCGGCTGTTCCGTTCGGCTCACATCATGCACATGAAGCTGCCCTACGATAAGGACACCCTGGACGCCGTGCAGCTCGACGCCTTGCGCCGCAACCACCTGTCCAGCGCCTATCTCCGGCCCATGGCTTTCCTGGGCGCCGAAGGCATGGGCCTGCATGCGGCCAATTTGAACGTCCACGTCATGGTCGCGGCCTGGGAATGGGGCAGCTATCTGGGTGCCGAAAACATGGAGAAGGGCATCAAGGTGCGCACTTCCTCCTACACCCGCAATCATGTCAACAGCGTGATGAGCAAGGCCAAGGCCAACGGCAACTACGTCAATTCCATACTGGCGGTCCGCGAAGCCGTCGAGGCCGGTTGCGACGAGGCTCTGCTGCTGGACCATGAGGGCTATGTGGCGGAAGGCAGCGGCGAGAACTTCTTCATCGTACGCAAAGGCAAGCTTTACACGCCGGATCTGACCTCCGCGCTGGAAGGCATCACCCGCGAAACCATACTGACCATCGCCGCCGAACAGGGGCTGCAAGTGATCGAAAAGCGCATCACCCGCGACGAGGTCTATATTGCCGACGAAGCTTTCTTCACCGGCACCGCCGCCGAAGTCACGCCCATTCGCGAGCTGGACGGGCGCAGCATAGGCTCGGGCGGGCGCGGTCCTATCACGGCCAAGCTGCAAGCGCTCTATTTCGACTACGTCTACGGCCGGCGAGCCGATCACGCCGACTGGTTGAGCCATACCGGCTGATTACGCCGGGCTTAATTCTTCACGCCCCCTTGCCGGGACATTCTTGCAGGATGTCCCGGACGCTCCCTTCGTTACCGAGCCTTACGCCTATCCCCTGCTGGAACCCGCTACGGCTCGGGTTGGCGGCGCTAAGGCGCAACCGGCATCAGCACATCCCCAGGCGTCCGCGCCCGTTCCGTGGCCTTGCATGATAAGGGCTTAGGCCCGCGACGAATGTTTAAAGACCCGCAGCGTCCAGCGGTCCGGTAAAATGGAGCGGCCGGTTTTATAGCCATCCATCCAACAACGGCCTGCACCATGCCCATCCGCCAGCTTCCTCCCCAATTGATCAATCAAATCGCCGCCGGCGAGGTGGTCGAACGGCCCGCGTCGGTGGTCAAGGAACTGGTCGAAAACAGCTTCGACGCCGGTGCGGGATCGGTGGAGGTCGATATCGAGCAGGGCGGCTCGCGGCTGATCCGCATCCGCGACAACGGCTGTGGTATCCCGCGCGACGAACTGGCGCTGGCGCTGGCGCGTCACGCCACCAGCAAGATCGCCAGCCTGGACGATCTGGAGCGGGTGGCCAGCATGGGCTTTCGCGGCGAGGCCTTGCCCAGCATCAGCTCGGTGGCGCGGCTCAGCCTGACCTCGCGCACGGCGGGGGCCGACGCCGCCTGGCGCATCCTGGCCGACGGCACCGAGCAGGGCTACGACATCCAGCCGGCGGCGCATCCGCCCGGCACTACCCTGGAAGTGCGCGACCTGTTCTACAACACCCCGGCGCGGCGCAAATTTCTCAAGACCGAGAAGACCGAATTCGGCCACATCGAGACTTTGCTGAGGCGCATGGCCTTGAGCCGCTTCGAGACCGGCTTCGTGCTGCACCACAACCAGCGCGAAGTGCTGAACCTCAAGCCGGCCGCTACCGACGCCGGGCGGGAGAAGCGCTTGGCGCTGGTGTGCGGCGAAGAATTTCTTGGCAATTCGCTGGCGGTCAGTTACCAAGCCTCGGGCCTCAGCCTGAGCGGCTGGGTCGGCCTGCCCACCTTTTCCCGCGGCCAGGCGGACATGCAGTTCTTCTACGTCAACGGCCGGCTGGTGCGCGACAAGCTGGTCGCCCATGCCTTGCGGCAGGCCTACCACGACGTGCTTTATCACGGCCGCCAGCCGGTTTACGTGCTTTATCTGGAACTGGACCCGGCCCTGGTCGACGTCAACGCCCACCCCGCCAAGCTGGAAGTGCGCTTTCGCGAAGGCCGGCTGGTGCACGATTTCCTATTCAGCGCCCTGCACCGCTGCCTGGCCGACGACCGGCCCGGCGCGAGCGTGCCCGAATCTTACGAATCAAACGAAACGATCCGGTCCGTCGAGGCGGAGCCGTTCTTACAGGCTGCTGCCGACGTCGAGACGGTTGCTACAGCCCCCGCTTATGCCCCGCGCCGCCCGCCAGCGCAGGCCAGTTTGCCCTTGCAGGTGCGGGAAACCCTCAGCGCCTTGCAAACTTTGTATGCAGCGTCGCACGAATCGACGCGGGTTCAGGTCCACCAACCGCCCGAGGATACGGCTCACCCGCCCTTGGGCCAGGCCATCGCCCATCTGCACAACATCTACATCCTGGCGGAAACCCGCAACGGCCTGGTACTGGTGGATGCCCATGCCGCCCACGAGCGGGTGACTTACGAAAAACTCAAGCGCCAGTTTCAGGCCGGTTCCATCGCCAGCCAGCGCCTGCTGCTTCCGGTGCGGGTGCGCGTGACCGAAGCCGAGACGGAGCTGGCGGAGGAGCACGCCGCCGATTTCGAGAAACTGGGCCTGGAATTGAGCCGCAGCGGCCTGGATACCCTGCTGGTCAGAGCTCTGCCGGCCTTGTTGAGCGCCGAGCGGGCCGAACAACTGGTGCGTGACCTGCTGGCCGATCTCAATCAGCAAGGCCGCAGTTTCCGCCTGGAACAGGCGCTGAATCAGGTGCTCGCCACCATGGCCTGTCACGGCTCCGTCCGCGCCCAGCGCCGACTCACCACCGCGGAAATGAATGCCTTGCTGCGCGAAATGGAGGCGACCGAAAACTGCGGCCAATGCAACCACGGCCGACCGACCTGGATCGAACTGGGCGCCAAGGATTTGGACCGGTTTTTCATGCGGGGGCAGTGAGCCTAACGGATCGCCCTAAGGGTATCCGCCCCATGGTGTTGCATGCGCAGCGATGAAGGGTATCTATATCACTACCCCGGTGCCTAATCGGAAGAATGAGGATAGCCGGTGATGACCATGACGGACGAGTTTCGCAACATCGGACAACAACGCCTGGCGAACATCGAGCCGCTAAGCGCAGGCATTAACGCTTGGAAAACCTGGTTGCAGGATTACCGACTCGGCGGCGGACATGCCGATAACGTTTACGTATGGCTTGCCTGTACCTTGGCGCTGGAGTCCGTTGCGGCCGGAAATTTCGGCGTGGGCTGCGTGTTGGTCGATGGCCAGGGAGCCTTGGCGGTTCAAGGGCACAATCGGGTATTCACGCCGCACTTCCGCAGCGATTTACACGCCGAGATGGTCGTCATGGATGAGTTCGAGGATGCCCATCCCGAGCCGGTCGGTTTGGAAGCTTATACCCTGTATACCTCGCTTGAACCCTGCCCCATGTGTTTGGTGCGATTGAGCACGTCCGGTATCGGCAAAGTACTGTACGCGGCGCCCGATGTGGAGGGTGGCATGGTAAGCCGCTCGAGTCTGCTGCCGCCTTTTTGGCTCGACTTGGCTCAGCGAAAAACCTTCGGTCAGGCCCACTGCGCGCAGGATCTGGTTCATGCCGCGAACCAGATCTTCCTGCTCAACCTGGACGAATTGGTCGCAAGAGTTAAGGCAAGGTGAGCCCGGCCGTCAGCACGCCAAGAGTCGGGTTCAATGATGGTGGTCATCGCCGTCAGCTTTGACCAGGGCTCGATGCAGATAGTCGGCGATCAGACCGATCCCGTTGTCGTCCAGGCCCAGATAATCGCCGGGATTTTCCAGTTTCTGCACGGGGATTTCCCGTTCGCTCAGGGTCTGTTCCATTTTCTCCAGCGATTCCGGAGCTTGCGGTTCCAGGCCGGCCCCGACCAGCAACACGGGCGGCTTGGAGGCCGGGGTATCGAAGCCGATCCTGTTTGGCTCCAGCCCCCCTGCGATGGCGACGACGGCACCTAAAGGCCGCTCGCGGCGCAATGCCGCGTAGAGCGCGAGTTCGGCGCCTTGGGCGAACCCTACCAGGGCCAGTCGATCGCCGGTCAGCTTGCGTCTGGCGAGGGCCGCATCGATGAAGGTGTTCAGGCGCTCGGCGGCTGCCGGGTAGCCGTCGCCCGTTTGTCCTGCCTGGGGCGGCGATAGCCATTGCCGTCCACCATCGTCCGATTTGACCGGCCAGGGCGCATGCGGAGCGAGGAATTCCGCTTTGCCCAGGATGGGCGCCCACTCGGGCGCCAGACCGATGACCTCGTCGCCGTTGGAGCCGGCGTCGTGCAGCAGGACGACGATATATTTGGGTTTGCCGCAGGATAGCGGCGGCTGGCTCGGGCCTTCCAGATCGGTTGCCATGCTTCGGTGTCTCCGGTGGGTATCTGGTCGGGACATTGTCATCCGCGCGTCCGTACTTGCAAACGCCCCCGGCGCGGGTTAATCCCGGCGGATGAGCCCGTAAGCCCCGAACGCCGCGGCCTGCACGCCTCACCGGCGATTTTCGGAAATAGAGAACTGCCGGACAGAGGGCTTTTGATCGGCGTGCGTCGGGAGATAATCGAGCCGTCCGGCCCGTGGCAAAGCATCGCTTGGTCACCGGGCCGGACGAAACCGACAGGACTACGTGGAAGGCGATGAACCCTATCAACTCACTGATCCGCTTGATCGACGGCGCGCTTTCGACCCAGGTGATGTTCCGCGACGGTACGATGGTCACGCGGTTTCGGCCGCACGACATCATCGCCCGGGGAAGCGTGGAGGCCGGGGTGGTGGTGGTACGCGGGGTGGTTGTCG
Source organism: Methylococcus sp. EFPC2 (assembly GCF_016925495.1). Classification (NCBI taxonomy): domain Bacteria; kingdom Pseudomonadati; phylum Pseudomonadota; class Gammaproteobacteria; order Methylococcales; family Methylococcaceae; genus Methylococcus; species Methylococcus sp. EFPC2. The sequence goes on from NZ_CP070491.1 coordinate 363,311, forward strand.
CCGATGCTCAGGCTGCCGAGGACCGCGTCATTCCGCTCTGCGACATCAGCGGTGTTTTCAGCGAGCGACCGCAGCAGACTTTCGCCGCAGATCCCGAGTTTCTCCGGCGTAACCCGGTTCCGCGAGGGTGGACGACGATACACACCCTGGCCCGGCGGGTGTGAGCCCGGTCGAGGCTAGCGGTTGGGCGAACCGGAAGCGGACGTCATGTCGGTATAGAACCCAAACCCGACCCATCACCGCGGGAAGGGCTAGCACAGACCTCCTGACACTTAAAAGACACGACCATGGCCGCATTGACGAAAAACACCGCTACTATCGAACTGGCTAGCGCCAAAACCAACGGACTCGCCAATCTGGGCGTTCCCATCGACGAAAGCACCCAGGTGAAAAAAGGCAAGCTGCAGGAGTTCCTGCAAACCTTGGACACCGGCGCGATCGCCCGACGCTATCAGAACATCCGCGTCACCGCGATCAAAACGACCGAAGGCGGCCGTCTGTTCTCCAAAGTCATCGTCCAATTCGAGGTATTCGGCGACGACTGGAACAGCGTGGGGGTCAACACCGGCGTCGATTTCGCGCTCTACCAGGGCGACAAGCTTTTGCACTCCATCCAGCAAGGGCGGATATTTCTTCCCTATACCCGTAGCTGGTACGAAGACCAGTACGAGCACACCATCCCCAACGAAGTGTTCGACGAGCTTACTCGCCTCGACTTCATCGCCAACGCCGACGAAGTGCAGCCGGGCTAAGATTCCGCCCAATACGTGCCGACGCCCACGAGCCGGTTCCCGCGTGTTGCACGCGCGGATGCCGGCCCGACTATCGATAGCGCGCCCGGGCCTCAATCAGGATTTGCGCCGCCGCAAGCTTTCGCTGTGAAATAGCCGGGTTTTCCTGTCCGGCTATCGCCATGGTTGCAGAGCTACCCACTCGGTGGTCCCAGCAGGTCACCAAAACCAGCAATGCCTTGGATCTCGAACCGGGGGTGTTCACCCTGGACGATCCCCGTGCGATCGCCTCTTCCCTCAAACGATCCGCCGAACAAAGCCATAGGCGCAAGGCCGATCCGTTCCGGTCCGCCATGTCCATGCTCAACTTTTATATCAACCGTGCGGGCAGCCAACTAGCCGATAAGCGCCGTGTCTGCCTGGAACAGGCGAAGGACGAGTTACGCGATCTGTTCGGCAGGCCGCGACGCAACCGGGATGTGCCGCCGCGCGTAGGCTAACGGAGTCTGGCGCAAGCTACCGGCTTGGGCCTATGATGCCGGCCGATCCAGATCGGACTCGATACTTTCAGGGAGTTGGACATGTACAAACGGTCAGCACTATGGGTGCTGTTAATGCAGTGGGCAGTGAACACTGCCCTTGCCGAACCCGGAACAGGAGACCTGGCCATGAGCTTCAGCTTGCGATCCTCGGCCTTCGAACATCAGGGCGAAATTCCTCGCCGTCATACCTGCCAGGGGCTGGATGCCTCGCCTCCGCTGAGCTGGTCGGGGGCCCCCCCGGGTACCAAAAGCCTGGTGTTGATCGTGGATGACCCGGACGCCCCCGATCCGGCCGCGCCCAAGATGACCTGGGTGCATTGGGTCCTGTACAACCTCCCGCCCGTGGCCACCGGATTGCCGGAGGCCGTGGTGGTGGGTGATTTACCGAAAGGCACCCGGGAAGGTTTAAACGACTGGAAGAAAACCGGTTACGGTGGCCCTTGTCCGCCCGTCGGCCGGCACCGCTATTTCCATAAGCTTTATGCGCTGGACCTCGAACTGCCCGATTTGGGCCATCCGACCAAGAGCCAACTGGAAAAGGCGATGAATGGACATGTGATTGCCAAGACGGAACTGGTGGGCACTTATCGCAAGGAAAACTGAGCGGGTTCCCGCGCATCGCCACCGTGAGTGTCCACTCGCCCGTGCGGCGCTGGCGTTGAGTTTCAGACTGGCTATGCTTATGGCTTGATACTGAAATACCGTATGCGCGGAGCGCTTCGAAGGGCGAACTTCGACACGGCCAACTCGGACGCGGCCACTGAATTTTGGCGTCGGATTAAAGCTTGGATAGCGCGGCCCTTTGACGGTGCCGAACAGGCATGAACGCACAATACCCCATCAAATTCACCGCATTGTTGACGGCTGCCGTTTGGACGCTGCTGCTGCTGGCCTCGCTGGGTTGGAACATCGCCCGATATGACCATGAAGTGACCGAACAAGTCCGATTGCAGGCTAAATCCTTCATCGACAAGGACCTGAGCTTTCGTTCCTGGGCGGCCGCCCATGGCGGCGTTTACGTGCAGCCCTCGGCAAAGTCGCCGCCCAATCCTTACCTCAAAAATCCCGGTCGCGACGTGGTAACCACCGACGGCATGGCGCTGACCCTGATCAACCCGGCGTACATGATGCGCCAAGTGCTGGATGATTATTCCCGGCGCTTCGGTATTAGCGGCCGCATCACCAGCCTTAATCCCATCAATCCCGCCAATGTCCCGAGTCCATGGGAGGCGGACGCGATGAGGCGGTTCCAGGAAGGGGGGGAGGAGTTCGGCGAGCGCGTCGAATACCGGGGCAAGCATGAGTTTCGCTATATCCGTGCGTTACACATCGAGCAAAGCTGTCTGTCCTGTCATGCGGATCAGGGATACAGAGAAGGCGACATCCGTGGCGCGATCAGCACATCCATCGACATGGCGCCCTATGAAGCCAGTGTTTGGTCCTTTACACAGGTGATGTTGGCCAGCCACGGCGGAATTTGGCTGATTGGCCTGCTGGCCATCGGAGGGAGCGCCCGCTGGCAGCAGCGTCAGGCGAGCAAGGCCGCGCGCGCGGAGGCCCAGGCCCTGGAGAGCGAGCGTCTGTACCATGACTTAAAGGTTCAGCAAGCCGTGGACGATGCCGACCGTGAAAACGCCGCCCGTTTCAACGCGGTCATGGTCGCCACGCTGGATAGCTTTGTCATCGTCGGCCGGGACGGCCAGATCGTCGAGGTCAACCAGGTTTTATGCGACTTGCTGGGTTATACGCGCAAGGAGTTGCTGGCCATGAACGTCGCGGAGATCGAAGCGAAGGAGTCGCCGCTCGGTGCCCGCCAGCAGATTGCCCGCATCGTCGAGCGGGGGCGGGACAAGTTCGAGGTCTTGGTGCTTTGCAAGGATGGGAGAAAAATCACCGTCGAGGTGAACGCCTGTTACCAGCCCATCGAGGGCGGGCGAATTTACGGGTTCATGCGCGATATCACCGAGCGCAAGCGGCTTGAGCAGGCCAGGGAACTGGCCAACGAGGATTTGAAAGTCGCCATGCGGATACTGGAAGCCCACCAAGCGGAACTGGCGCAGCTCAACCGCATGAGCGCAACGATACAGATCTGCCGCACTCGCCCCGAGGCCTGGCAGGCGCTCAATCTGGCGCTTCCGAGTTTATTGGAGGGTATGTCCGGAGTGCTTGCGATCAAAAAGGCCGGCGCCACTCACCTCGAAGTCGTGGCGCAGTGGGGCGGAGTCGAGCCGGAAAGCGTTTTCGCCGTCCACGATTGCTGGGCGATACGCACCGGCGGCCCGCATTGGGCGTTGACACCGAACAACGCGATGTTGTGCAAGCATTTCACGCGGGCGCCCGAGGGCCCTTATCTTTGCCTTCCCCTTTTCATACAGGGAGAACTGGCGGGGGTATTGACGATACTCAAGCGGGCCGGCCAGCTATTTTCCGACCAGGAGAAACGGTTGATTGCTACCGTGGCCGAGTCGCTGAGTCTGGAGCTTTCCAACTTGGACATGCGCTTAGCCCTGCACGAGCAGGCGACGCATGACGGGCTGACCCGGCTCTTCAATCGCCGCTATTTGAACGAAACCCTCCCCAGGGAGATCGCGCGCGCTGAACGGGGAGGAACGCCCCTGTGCGCGGTCATGATGGACATCGATCGCTTCAAGACTTTCAACGATGCCCACGGTCACGAGGTGGGGGATATCGTGCTACAGCAATTGGCCGATTTGTTGCGCGAGAAACTGCGGCGCGGCGATATTGCCTGCCGTTATGGCGGCGAGGAGTTCGTGGTGATCATGCCGGACTCTTCCCTAGACGATACCTTCCGGCGCATCGACGACATCCGCCAACAAATGCAGACCACCGAGTTGCGCCGCGACGGCCAGACTTGGGGCTGGGTCAGCTTTTCAGCCGGGGTCGCGCAGTTGTCTGAGGATCTGAGCGATGGCGGCAAATTGCTGAAAGCGGCCGACCAGGCGCTGTACCAGGCCAAGAAAAACGGCCGCAATCAGGTGGTGGTTTATAGGGCGGGGGGCTGGCGGAACGGGGAGCAGGCCTAATCGAGCCCCCGCCGCCCATGCCGATCTAGGCTCGCTCCAGCTCCGATCCGCGCTTGCGCGGTTCTAGCCCGTCTGTCCGACTCGCAGGCGTCGGCTTTTCTTCAACCAGCGTGCAATCAGAAAGGCGGCCGTCAGGACGATGGGAAACAGGATGGATAGCCACAAAGCCAGGCGGGAGGTCTGGTAAACGTCTGCGATATAGAGGTGTTTCGCCACGAGCAGGAACGCACCCAGGCCGAAGAAGTAGATCGTCTGGTATTCCTTGGCGATCAGCCTATCCCAGTGATAATCCATGCTGCGGAGGGTCCGCCTCAGGCCGGTCAGCTTAGGGATCAGGCGGTTCACGCGAGCGCAATAGGTCGCGTATTCCCCGCCGAATTTCCCCCGCAGAAAATTTTCTTCGGCCGCGATGATGGCGGCGTAGGCCAAATAGAACAATGGCAGTCCGACCAGCACGAAGGGCAGGGAGTTGGACGCGATGCCCAGGCCGGTGATCATCAGCAGATTCCCCAGATAAAGCGGGTTGCGGCAGTGCGCGAATATTCCATCCTGGACCAGCACTTCCGCATAAACCTGCTTGTTTTTGCCGCCGCGGCGTATGTAAGCCAAACCTATCGTCAGCCCTCGCCAGAATTGGCCGGCCGCGCCTAGCAGTATGCCGGCGACCAGCAGGAAGGTCTGGGTATCCCTATCCTGAAAAGCGGGCCAGGCATTGCCGGTAAAGAGGAATAGAAACAGGACCGGAAAGAGCGAGTTCCGGTAGCGGAAGAGGAAGTTTCCCAACGCAACCATCATTTGACTGCCACCAGGCCAGCGAAGTTGTACCACTTGAAAAACGTATCGCAATGCCGAAAACCCTGGCGCAGGAGCAGGTCGCGGTTTTCGTCCACGCTGTAGGGAACCAGAACGTTTTCCAGCGCCTCGCGTTTCTGCGCGATTTCCAGTTCGCTATAGCCGTTGCGGCGTTTGAAGTCGTAATAGAACTTAATGAATTGCCGGTTTAGCAGCGAACTGCCGCCCAGTACCTTCTCGATCAGTATCAGGCAGCCGCCTTCCTGCAATCCGGCGTAGATTTCCCGCAGCAGCCGTTCGCGGTGTATCGGACGGATAAATTGCAGGGTCAAGACCATCAGGACGACCGAGGCGTTTTCGATCTTGAGCGGGTTGTTCAGGTCCGCGCAGGACAACTCGTGCGGCCTGTCAAACCCATGCTGCTTCAGTTTTTCCCTGCATTTGTCGAGCATCTCGGCCGAGTAGTCCAGGCCGACGAATGATACTTCCCGCTCGATCGCGCGTCCCAGGTTCAGCAGCGTCGTGCCGGTGGAGCATCCCAGGTCGTAGACCCGCGTGCCCTTTACGGCATATTCCGCGGCCATCTCGGCAATCATTCTTTGCATCTCGCCGTAGAAAGGCACGGAACGCCCCAGCATGTCGTCGAATACCTGGGCGACCTGGGCATTGAATGCGAAGTCGGCGACGGCGTCGGTTTCCGTGTTGAAAATATTGTCGTGACCGCTCAAGGGCTTACCTCGGGTTGTTGTCAGTGGCAGGTCTCCGTCTAGGAGACCCGCGCAATATTATCCGCTCATGCCTTAACATAGAACCGCCCCGGGCCTTCGGCTTCACCGCGCACCTCCGCACGCGCGGTGAACTGGGGCTTTGGCGGTCAAACAGGAATCGGGGGTCAAAGCCCGTCCTTGGGTGGTGGAACGCCACACAACCGGATGAACCGCTTCAGCCAGATTCTCACCCGCGGGGAAAAACGGGCTGATATCTATCCCGCCATGTCGTCTGACCTTGGGGCTCGTTGCCTGGCGCGCTACAGGTCTATCGGGATAGGGTCTAAGCAGCGCCGTGCCGGCGGAACCGCCCGGATCATAGACGGGGCTGCCCGGTTTGGCGTAGGTCGCGCACGGGATACCGCCTGGACTTGGTGGCGCCCACGCGGAAATGACGTTAACCCGTACTGAACAAACTGCATCCGCAACGGGGGTAGAACTTCCGTCTGTCGGCGCTCAGAATGAAGACCGGTACAGCTGCCACTAACGCCAACGCTGTTGCCGAGCGGTCTCTTCCAGAGGGAGAGGGGCTTAATTCAACACGATTGTCCTCTAACGCTGGGAAGTCGCCCCATGTCCAGCCAGCCAGAAAACCCGAGCACCCGCCGGCCCTACCCAGGGTAGGCCGTCCCTACCCCAGACCGGTCGGTTTAGGCTGCGTGCTGCGTTATTTTACCCGGGAAGGGGAGTCCGGAGGGACGGCGAATACCAGTTGCGATCTGGTGATCGGCGTCGACCGTCCCACGGCTGAGCAATGCCAGGCGTTCGTCGTCGGCGTGCCCGAGTTCGTGCTGGTCGATGTCGAAGGTATCCCCTTCGTCTGCGCCCGCGTCAGTCAAACGTCGATCGAAGACGGCCGCATCGTGCAACGCCCGTTGATCGATTGGCAGGAGTGCCCGGTCCACCCGGTGGCGAACCGGGGCTATGTCCCGCCCACCCCGGACGCTGCCGCGCACTGGCGCTTGAACCTGGTGCTGGTCGACATTGCCACACGGCTCACGGCCGGCATAAGGCTCGTAAGCCTGGAACCCGAGTTTTGCCAAGCCTTCGCGCGCGCCATGCAGGCGTGCAGGAACGATTTCGGCACCATCGACGAGTACGACGCGAAGTTGGACGAGATTTATCGCCGTTATCCCGCCGGAAGTATCTCCTTCCGCGGTGCCTTTCTGGCGCATGGGATGGGTATCGACTAGCAGGGTGGGCAGACGGCTCTATCGTCTGCCCACGCGAAACGTACCGACGGTTTTCGTTAAACCGTGGGCAACGAAAGGAAGTTGCCCACCCTTGTATCTTGTTTTCCGTGATGGTTAGCTCCCATCACCTGAGGCGGAGGAGGCTTGCGCCCACCAAGAAACTCGAAACAGCTTGCGGGCCCGGGTCGGGTGGAGCGCAATGTTAGGCGCGGTAACATATTCGACGATATTAGGATGTGCCGACGAAGGAGGCGCATCAATCGAGAATCACGCGAATTGATGCGCTTCGTTCCTCAGCGCATCCTATGTGAAGTTTATCGCCGTTATCCCGCCGGTAGCATCTCCTTCCGTGGCGCCTTCCTGGCGCACGGGATGGGTATCGACTAGTAGGGTGGGCAGACGGCTCTATCTTCTGCCCACCAAGCGAAAAGTACCGTCGGTTCTCGTTAAAAGGTGGGCAAGAAAAAACCTTGCCCACCCTACCTTAAATCTCAATCCCAGCCCGCGTAGGGTGCAATAGCGGTTTCATCCCGTTTTGCACCGATAAAACACCCATGCGGCGTAATACGGCTGGCGCCTATTACGCTCTACGCGGGCTGTTGGGCCTAGGCTGGATGAATAACCATGTGACATGTAACCTCACGTCTTGCGCCGGAATGAAACACTCCCACGCAGAGATGACCCTCCTGGCTCCATTTCACAAGCTGATCGTTTTGATTAAGCATACCCACCCAGCGTTCCCCCGGCTTCAGAATATGCGGAATATTGCCTGGCAAAGGGTTCGCGACGATGAAGCTGTGTTTGGGTTTGCGGTGGAGCAGTTTGCTGATCCTGTTGGCGTGAACAAACCCAACGCAATGTGTGAGAGTGGTTTTGCGGTCTCCGTTGTTTCGGACTTCAAGTAGAACAAACGGACCTTTCCCATACGACTCCATACCCCCGTATGTTTCCATGTTGGGAGAAGCCGAAACTTCTAGCTGCGGTCCGGATTGACTCCATTTATAGAGATCCCAGAAGAGCACGATTGTGGCGATAGCTGCGCCCCACCACGCTGCGATATCCGACGGCGACATAATCTTCCTTTTTAGGCCCAACCAATGATTAAACCGTTTCCGTTTCCCAGTAAGCACGCTAAATGGAGCATTGCTCAATCCCAGCTCAAAGCCCCGCCGGTTTGATACTCGGTCACGCGGGTTTCAAAGAAGTTCTTTTCCTTCTTGAGATCCAGCACTTCGCTCATCCAGGGGAAGGGATTGCTGACACCGGAGTATTGCTCGGGCAGGCCGATTTGGGCGCAGCGGCGGTTGGCGATGAATTCCAGGTATTCCTTGAACATGGGTGCGTTGAGGCCGAGGATGCCGCGCGGCATGGTGTCGTAGGCATACTGGGTTTCGATCTCCACGGCCTCGCGGATCATCTGGATCATTTCGTTCTTGAAGCTCTCGGACCAGAGATGCGGGTTCTCGACCTTGATCTGGTTGATCACGTCGATGCCGAAGTTCATGTGCATGGACTCGTCGCGCATGATGTACTGGAACTGCTCGGCGGTGCCGGTCATCTTGTTGCGCCGGCCCATGGACAGGATCTGGGTGAAGCCGACGTAGAAGAAGATGCCCTCGAAGATCACGTAGAAGGCGATCAGTTCGCGCAGCAGCTTCTGGTCGTTCTCCGGCGTGCCGGTCTGGAAATAGGGGTTGGACAGATGCTGGGTGAAGGGCAGGGCCCATTCGGCCTTGCGCGCCACGGCCGGCAGCTCGCGGTACATGTTGAACACCTCGCCCTCGTCCAGGCCCAGTGATTCGACCACATATTGGTAGGCGTGGGTGTGCAGGGCTTCTTCGAAGGACTGGCGCAGCAAATACTGGCGGCATTCCGGGTTGGTGATGTGGCGGTAGACGGCCAGCACCAGGTTGTTCGCCACCAGGGAGTCGGCGGTGGAGAAGAAACCCAGGTTGCGTTTGATGATGGTGCGCTCGTCCTCGGTGAGGCCGTCGGCGCTCTTCCACAGCGCGATGTCGGCGTTCATGTTGATTTCCTGCGGCATCCAGTGGTTGGCGCAGGCGTCCAGGTATTTCTGCCAGGCCCACTGGTACTTGAAGGGCACCAACTGGTTGAGGTCGGCGCGGCAGTTGATGATCTTCTTGTCGTCCACCTGGATGCGCTTGGCGCCCATCTCGATTTTTTCCAGACCCGTGGCGCCTGTGTGCAGCGGCTCCGAAGCCGGCAGTACCGTGTCGGTTTTGCGCGGGGCGGTCGGGTGTGCTTGGGCGACGGCCAGCGCCGGAGCGGTTTTAGCCTCTTCGGCGATTACCGGCGGTAGTTTGGAAGGGGCCGGCTGCAGGTCCGTTTGAGAAGCTTGGTTGGCGGTGAGGTCGGCGAGCGGGTCGTCCCAGTTCAGCATGAGGGTCTCCTAAGCGTTTGTTCGAATTTCTGTATATTGTGTATTAAGCGACTAACAAACACCATATCTAGCGTTGGGCTTGTTTGATCATGCGAGCCAGCGAGTCGGCTACCGCCTTGGCTTCGGCCAGGCCCAGCCCGGTCGCCTCGCGCAGAGCCTTGATGGCTTCTATCGTCTTGTCGCCGCGGATCAAGGTTTGAACCTCGGCCGAGGTCGATGCATCGAGGCTGACGGTCTTGCCGTTCACCGCGAGTTTGAGTTCCTGGGCATTTGCGCTTTCCAACGAGGCTCCGGCATCCAGACCGGGCTTGCGCCAGCGTGCCGCGATCCAGCCGACGAGGAAACCGAAGACGATGCCCATCAGCAGCAAGGCGTAGTCCTTGGGGATGCCGAGATTATTCAGGTCCATGGCGCTCTCCTCAAACCGGCTTTTTCGCGCGGAAGATGTAATAGCGCGCCAGTCCTTCGTTGAAGATCTTCCATTGGGCGAGGGCGACCTTGAAGTTGGCGGTCTGTGCCTTCTTGCGCAGGCCCAGCCAGTGCATGACGACCTGCATGGGATAAGTCCACAGCGCGGTCAGATACATGCGCCGCGCCGAGGGCAGGGTCTCCTTGGTGGCTTCCGTGACATGCACTTCGCGGAAACCGCATTCCTCCATGCCGGACTGGAACTCCTCCGCCGACGCCAGATTGGGCACCGCCCAGCCATTGAGGCAATCCATGATGGCCTGCCATTCGGATTCGTCGAATTCCCGCTTGGTGACATAGCCGTCGCAGGCGATCAGGGTGCCGCCCGGCTTCAATACGCGATAGGCCTCGCGGAAAAAATCGCGCTTGTCGACCGCGTAGCAGGAGCTTTCCACCGCCCAGACCACGTCGAAGCTCGCATCCGGGAAAGTGGTGGCGAGGAAGTCCATGGCATGAAATTCGGTCTTGTCCGAAACGCCGTGCCGTGCCGCGTTGCGCGTGGCGTGCTGTGCCTGCTGCTCGCTCACGGTGATGCCGGTCGCGTGCGCGCCGCGGTGTTTGGCCAGCCAGATGGAGCTTCCGCCTATGCCGCAGCCGGCGTCCAGCACGCGATCACCCGCCTTGATGCCGGCGATATCGGCCATGATGCGGTTCTTGTTCAACAGCGCCTGGCTGTGGGTCTTGATGCCTTCTTCCCAGTAGCCGTAATGCAGGGCCAGGTTCTCGTTGTCGAACCAGGCGGTGCGGTAGTCCCAATAGCAATCGTCGTAATGCTTGGCGGTATCGACGCGGATTTCTTCCGGGCTGAATTCCGCGCCGTGGCGCAGGGTGTCGTCGCGATAGTCTTTGCAGGGTTCCAGGTAATACATGCTTGCTTTTGCTGTCATTTGAATAGTTGTTCTCGAAACATGAAAAATACGGCGCCCAAAAGGCACAGGCCCGCCCAGAGGTAGTCCAGCTTCATCGGTTCCTTCATATAAAACAGGGCGAAAGGCACGAAGACCGACAGGGTGATGACCTCCTGCACGATCTTGAGCTGCCCCACGCTCAGGACCGTATAGCCGATGCGGTTGGCCGGCACCTGCAACAGGTATTCGAACAAGGCCACGCCCCAGCTCACCAGCGCCGCAATTATCCAGGGTTTATGGCTCAGTTCCTTCAAATGGGCATACCAGGCGAAGGTCATGAAGATGTTGCTGCAACCCAGCAGGAACAGGGTCTTCCATATCGTGACCGACGGATGCTCCAGCAGCTTGATCAAAGCCTCCATCAGTAGTGCCCCCCGCGTTTTTCCCCCGCGCTGCCGGGTGCGTGGATTGCGCCGATGTCCACGCTCACGGCACCGAGGGATTTGCCGTCTATGCTCAGGTCGGTCACGCCTTTTTCCGCCTCGTAACGGCAGGTAATGCGCTTGCTGGTATCCCGCTGGGTATCCCAGCTCAGTTCGACGAAATGGACATCGTCGCTGCGGATGCTGCTCGGGGTAGCTACCTCGGCATTCAGCTTGAGCTGTATCGCTTTGCGGCACGCGATTTTGGAATAGGCAATCAGTTTGTGCTTGTCCGGTATCATGCCGTAATGAACGTTGCCTTCGGCTGCCGTCATATGGTTGTAGGCGATGAACGTCAGGCCGCCGGCCAGCACGGCTATCATGGCTAGTAAGGGTTTGCTGGGATCCATTTCTCGACGTTCAGGTATCGTGTTTGTTCGGTCGGATAGCCATGCGGAGCAGCACATCGTCCTTGTCGACGAAGTGGTGTTTGAGCGCCGCCACTACATGGCCAATGATCAGCAAAACCAGGGCCCAGCCCAGAAATTCGTGACGCTCCTTGAGTATCTCCGCCAAGGCTTCATCTTTTTCCACCAAGGAGGGCAGCGGAATGATCCCGGCTATGGAAACCGGAAATCCCCGCGCCGAACTCATCACCCAGCCGCTCAAAGGCTGGAGAAACATCAGCAGATAAAGCGTCCAGTGGATGCTGTGCGTTGCCTTTTTAAGAAACCAAGACATACTCGCCGGCAGGGCAGGGGGCTTATGCCTTAAACGCCAACCCACTCGCACGGTTGCCAGAGTCAACACGATAATGCCCACCGATTTATGCAGCTGAACCAGCGCGGTTTTATCCGGCCCGCGCGGCAGGCCGGACATATAGAACCCAAGTATCAACAGGAATATGATCAATACCGCAATGATCCAATGCAGCCATTTTGCGGTAGCAGTGTAGTGTTGCGATTCGGTGGTCATAATCATGCTTCCTAAGTCGTTGTAGGATGGGTGGAGGCGTGAGCCGTAACCCATCAAACGCTTCACTCGAAATCCAAGTCTTCAATGCCCGAACTCGCGGCCCAATCTGAGGTATAAATTCCAGCCTTAACGTAGCGGTGAAAGGACGAATGAGGCCAATCGATTAGTTTTTCGACATATCCGTGCTTGATCGGGTTGTAATGGATGTAATCCACATGCCGGGCATAATCCTCGTCGTCCCGTATGGCATGTTCCCAATAACGTCGCTGCCAAATACCCCGTTCACCTTTGGAAATTCGGCTTTCAGAGCGGGCTTCCGTTTTTTGTAGTCCCTTCGAAAACAGTGCTTTGATGTTCTTCCAGCGTGTCGAGTAATCTTTGTCTTCGGGCGGCAACGTCCATAGGCAATGCAAATGGTCAGGCAGTACCACCATTGCGTCGATCACAAACGGTTTTTCTTCCATCACCGTTTTGAAGGATTTGCGCAATAATCCCATGTGTTTCGTAAGCAAGCCTTGCGGTCTGTCGGCCGCTACCACGGTAAAAAAATAACTCCCTCCCGGTACGAAGTGACGCCGATAATTCGTCACGTTTGATTCTCTCCATGTAGGATGGGTGAAGCGCAGCGCAACCCATCATCCGGCGGTGTTTGATGGGTTACGGCTATCGCCTACACCCATCCTACGAAGCTTGAGTCCCACGGAGGCAACCTCTTCCTATAAAATTTGCGACGCTCTGAGTAGTGCGTTCAGAAAGCGCTTGTTATGCATGAAAATAAAGCCAATGGATAGGTAGCCGGATACAGCCATTGTCCACCCCAATGTATTTCTTGGAAGCTTTACTGATTCAGATATTGGTGCTCCGCTGGACTCTAGTAGTGAAATGCCAATAATCATGACAGTAGTTCCTATCAACATGCCAATTAATGAACGAGCCGGAAGGTCAGTTATTTGAGGAATCTCTTTCACTCCTGCTATTCTCGCGTGGACCTTAATGCTTTTTTTATAGTTGCTTAAAAGGCATTTAACGCTTATATAATCGCGTGGATTTAAGAGAATCATTGGGAAAGTAATGGTGTTCCGGTCTTGTGTTAGTGTGCCACTTAAGCTTGAAGGGCTTTTGTCCACTACCTCCGCCGACATTATCTTGGTGTCTTCGCCTTCAAATATTGCCACTATTGGTCTTTCATAGTCTGAGCTAAGAATGGGGACGTTTCCATTATTGACTAATTTAAATACTATCATGTGAACATTTGTTACAGGCTGATTTTCATAAAGGATTTTTACTTTTCCTTCAATCTCCTCTTTGAGAGTTAATAGCGGACTGTTAGAGCAAATGTCATATGACACTTTTTTTCTTTTTGATTGAAGAATATAGAGTATTATTGTGATAGCAATCGCTATCAACGCGAGTAGTGCGCCAACAAATTGCCACGCTGGGTCTCTGAAGAATTCCAACATTTCTCTTCCTAAGCTACGCCTAAATATTAACTGGCAGGATAACTCATTGGCTATCAAACTAGTTTGACGATGCCATCGTTTCAGCTTTTAGGATGAAGTCTCATGGTTTGGGACGGTAAAATGAATTCGGCAAGTGCGTAGGATGGGTGGAACGTAGTGCAACCCATCATTTGGCCGTTTGATGGGTTACGGCTGCCGCCTACACCCATCCTACGAATAATCGATTCCAGCAAACTGGTCGGCAAACGTAACGAGATGGCTTGAGTGAGCGATTCAGCAATTAAGTCTTTGAAAGCCTTCTCACCATCGACGATTTCTCCGTCGTCGGCTTGCTTGATACCTTTTCGAAGTTCCTCTTGCAGGTCGTCACGCTTCAATTCGTGTTGATCCTGTTTTTGCCATCTACTTCTTGTCGCGTCGTTCATTTTTGCGGCGCGTTTGTCGGTGATTGAACGCCGCTGTTTTGCGCCAATACGCTGAGCATGTATTGATTCAAGCTAACCGCTTCTTCGGTCGCTTTTTCGGCGAGGCGTCGGTGCAGGGATTTCGGGAGGCGCAGGGTGATGCGGCCGCTGTAGTCTTCCTCCGGCTGATAAGGTACCGGCATTTCGCGGCCCTGTGCCGCCAGGGCTTCGGCGGTGGTGGTAATGGCGTCCACGGCCAGGTCGTAGGCTTCTTCGTGGGTCTCGGCGTATTCGGCGATATCCGGCAGTTCCCTTACCTTGGCTTCGTACAGCACTTGGCCGTCGAATTCAGCTTGGCGGATGGTGATGGCGTACCGGTGAGGGTCAAACATGGTTGCGGTCCTCGAGGAAGGTTCGTAACTCCGGTTCGTACTTGCGCAGCACTTTGACGACCTGGTTGATGTACGGGCGCTTGATTTCCGGATTCTTACCGTGATCGCAGTTGTAGGACGCAGACAAAAATCCGGGTAGGCCGGGGTGGGTGTAGATTTTATGCCCACCCCGATGGCCGTCCCGAACCACGAATCCCAGCGTTTCCAAGTGTCGACCCAAGGTCTGGCAACGCATGGAAGCGCCTGCCCGAGTCAGCGCCTCAAGCACATCGTCGAGCAGTCTAGCACTCATGCCGCACCATATATAGTGTCAGGTATGCTTGGTCCTTATTGACACGCCTCACATTCCGGGTCGGTGATGGAGCACATTTTGACCGGGGCTTCTTCGATGGCATCCAGCTTTACGGCGTTGAGCTTGCCTTCGGCCAGGGTGCTTTTTTCCACGTGGGTAGCGCCCATGGAGCGGAGGTAGTAGGTGGTCTTGAGGCCGCGCACCCAGGCGAGTTTGTACAGGCTGTCCAGCTTCTTGCCGTTGGGCTCGCTCATGTAGAGGTTGAGCGATTGCGCCTGGTCTATCCATTTCTGCCGGCGCGAAGCGGCTTCGACCAGCCAGCGGGCGTCGATCTCGAAGGCGGTGGCGTAGAGCTGCTTGAGGTCTTCGGGGATGCGCTCGATTTTCTGCACGCTGCCGTCGTAATACTTGAGGTCGTTGATCATGACCGAGTCCCACAGGTCGCGTGCCTTGAGGTCATCGACCAGGTAGGGGTTGACCACGGTGAACTCGCCCGACAGGTTGGATTTGACGAACAGGTTCTGGTAGGTCGGCTCGATGGACTGCGAGACGCCGACGATGTTGGAGATGGTGGCGGTGGGCGCGATGGCCATGGTGTTGGAGTTGCGCATGCCGACCGTTTTTACCCGCTCGCGCAAGCCGTCCCAATCCAGGGTCAGGGAACGGTCGATCTGCAGATAACCGCCGCGGCCTTCTTCCGCGAGGGCGATTGAATCGTAGGGCAGGATGCCCTGGCTCCACAACGAGCCTTCGAAGGTGGAGTAGCGCCCGCGTTCCTCGGCCAGATTGGTGGACGCCTGGATGGCGTAATAGCTGACCGCTTCCATGCTCTCGTCGGCGAACTGGATGGCCTTTTCCGAGGCGTAGGGCACGCGCATTTTATAAAGCGCGTCCTGGAAGCCCATGATGCCCAGTCCGACCGGACGGTGACGCAGGTTGGAGCGGCGCGCCTGGGGCACGCTGTAATAGTTGATGTCGATGACGTTATCCAGCATCCGCATGGCGGTGTTGATGGTGCGCTCAAGCTTGGCGGAGTCGAGCACCATTTTTAGACCCTCACCCTGGCCCTCTCCCTGGGAGGGCGAGGGGACTATGTGAGCGGCCAGGTTGACCGAACCCAGGTTGCACACCGCGATTTCGCCGTCGTTGGTGTTGAGGGTGATCTCGGTGCACAGGTTGGAGCTGTGGACCACGCCGACGTGCTGCTGGGGTGAGCGCAGGTTGCAGGGGTCCTTGAAGGCGATCCAGGGATGGCCGGTCTCGAACAGCATGGACAGCATCTTGCGCCACAGGCTCAGCGCGGGCAGGCGCTTGTACAGCTTGAGTTCGCCGCGCGCGACCTTGTCTTCATAAGCCAGGTAGGCTTTTTCGAAAGCCTGGCCGGTGAGGTCGTGCAGGTCGGGTACGTCGTTGGGCGAGAACAAAGTCCATTCGCCTTCCTCGGCGACGCGCTTCATGAACAGGTCCGGCACCCAGTTGGCGGTGTTCATGTCGTGGGTGCGGCGGCGGTCGTCGCCGGTGTTCTTGCGCAGGTCGAGGAATTCCTCGATGTCGATATGCCAGGTTTCCAGGTAGGCGCAGACCGCGCCTTTGCGCTTGCCGCCCTGATTGACCGCGACCGCCGTGTCGTTGGCCACCTTGAGGAAGGGCACGACGCCCTGGGACTTGCCGTTGGTGCCCTTGATGTGGGCGCCCATGCCGCGCACGCGGGTCCAGTCGTTGCCCAGGCCGCCGGCGAATTTGGACAGCAAGGCGTTGTCCTTGATGGCGCCGTAGATGCCGTCGAGGTCGTCCGGCACCGTGGTGAGGTAACAGGAGGAGAGCTGCGGACGCAGGGTGCCGGCGTTGAACAGCGTCGGCGTGCTGGACATGAAGTCGAAGGACGACAGCAGGTTATAAAACTCGATAGCTAGCGTTTCGCGGTCAACCTCGGCGATCGCGAGACCCATGGCTACGCGCATGAAGAAGGCCTGCGGCAGTTCGAAACGCTGGCCGTCGCTGTGGATGAAGTAGCGGTCGTACAGGGTTTGCAGGCCCAGATAGTTGAATTGCAGGTCGCGCTCCGGTTTCAGGGCCGCGCCCAGGCGGGCCAGATCGTAGCGGGTCAGTTCCGGCGACAAAAGCTCCAGTTCGGCGCCGCGCTTGATGTAGTCGGCGAAATATTCGCCGTAGCGTTGACCCATGTCGGCCTGGCTGGCTTCCTGCGGTACGCCGGCCAGGAAGCTCAGAGCTTCGGCGCGCAGACTGTCCAGCAGCAGGCGGGCCGATACCTGGGAATAATTGGGTTCCTGCTCGATACGGGTACGCGCCGTCATCACCAGGGCGGAAGCGACGTCTTTTTCCTGCACGCCGTCGAACAGGTTGCGGCGGGTTTCTTCCAGTATCCAGCCGGCGTCCACGTTGGCGAGGCCGGCGCAGGCTTCATCGACGATCTTGCGCAGTCGCGCTTCGTTGAGCGGCTTGCGGCTGCCGTCGGCGGCGGTGACGTGGAGGGCTTCGGTGTCGGCCTGCTGCTCGGCTTCCTTGGATTTTTCGGCACGGAGGCGGGCGTGTTCCTCGCGGTAAAGTACGTAGGAACGGGCGACCTTCTGGTGCTCCGACCGCATCAGGGCCAGTTCGACCTGGTCCTGGATGTCTTCGATGTGGATAGTGCCGCCGGAGGGCAGGCGGCGGAACAAGGCCTTGACCACCTGATCGGTCAATTCGGCCACAGTGTCGTGGATGCGCCGGCTGGCCGCCGCCGAGCCGCCTTCCACGGCCAGGAAGGCTTTGGTGATGGCGACGCTGATCTTGCTGGCGTCGAAGCCCGTGACCTTGCCGTTGCGGCGAATGACGCGCACCTCGCCGGGCACGACGGCGCGGATTTCGGAGGCTGCAACAGCGTCTTGTGAGGAGGGGCGGATGGCGGATTCTGCTTCCATAGAGGGGTCCTCTTTCCAGGGGTGGTAAAAGTGCGGGTACTATAGAGTGTGCTGTAAATTTAGGTCAAGCACTATATGATGTGTCAGGACCTGTTGATGGCCTGTGGATGAATTGTGCGGAAACGGTCCGGGAGCCCGCAATGCCAGCCCTCGCGGGCCAGCGCATTGTTGTACTATGCCCGGCTCGCAGGTTATGGCGTTCGCGCCACCCCTGCCGATGAAAGCTCCCGTGCCTACCCGCACCCCGCCCCTTCCAAGTGGGAGAACAAGGCGTTCGCTCGCGACTTTCATGGCAACCCGTAACGAAAAGAACAATGGAGACCCTCGATGCAAACCGTGCGCGTTTGGCTGAGCGATTGGATACGGCGCGTACTGCCCAACTCCCAGGCGGTGTCGCTGGCGATACTGCTGATAGTGGGGTTCGTGCTGGTGCTCAGCCTGGCTCGCATCCTCATGCCCGTATTCGCGGCACTGGTCATCGCCTACCTGCTGGAAGGCGTCGTCGCCTTCGGGGAACGTGAAAAATTGCCGCGTTTCGCGGCGGTACTGATCGTCTACGTGCTGTTCCTGGCGCTGCTGGGTTTCGTCTTCATCGCTTTGTTGCCCTTGCTCTACCAGCAGACCGTGCAGTTGATCCAGCAATTGCCTGGCTGGGTCAACAAGGCGCAACTGCTCATCATGCAGCTACCCGACCGCTATCCCCGTTTCATCAGCGAGGCGCAGATGAACGAGGTGATCGCGGTTCTACGTCAGGAGCTGATGAATTACGGGCAATCGATGCTGAGTTATTCCTATACCTCGCTGGTCAGCGTGATCACCCTGATCGTCTACGCGATCCTGGTGCCCTTGCTGGTGTTTTTCTTCCTCAAGGACAAAAAGCCGATTCTGGATTGGGTGGTCTTATACCTGCCCAGGGATCGCCACTTGACGACCCTGGTTTGGCGCGAGGTGGATGCCCAGATCGGCAATTACGTGCGGGGCAAATTCTTCGAGGTTGCGATATTGCTGCTCGCCAGCTTCGCCACCTTTTCCTTGATGGGGTTGAATTATTCGCTGCTGCTGGCCGTGCTGATGGGCTTGTCCGTGATCATCCCCTATGTGGGAGCGACCTTGGTGACCTTTCCCGTGATGCTGGTGGCGTTCTTTCAATGGGGACTGGCGGACGAGTTCTGGTATTTGATGCTGGCCTACGCCGTCATCCAGGCGGTGGACGGGGTGGTGCTGGTGCCTTTGCTGTTCTCTGAAGTCGTCAACCTGCACCCGGTCGCCATCATCGTGGCCATCCTGTTCTTCGGCGGGGTATGGGGGTTCTGGGGCGTGTTCTTCGCCATTCCCCTGGCGACCTTGGTGCAAGCCGTGTTGACCGCTTGGCCGAGGTTGGGCGAGAGCGAAGCCATGGAAAATGGCGGCGGGCTCGCGTAATGGCTGGAGGAGCCCGCTTCTAGAGTAACTGTTGGGTCACCGCCTTCGCTTCCTGGCCGAGCTTGTCGAATCTGATCGGATAGCTGAAAAACTCCCGCCCCATCAGATTCGTCCCGGAGGTTTTGCTGACGATGGCTCCGGACAGTTGCGGTAATCGTTCGGTTCTCCCGGCAAAGTCCAGATCCAGTTCGACCGTGTCCTGGATCTGGGGGAGCCCCTGGACGATGTAGGTTTCCATCAGTAGTCCGTTTTGGCTGAGATTCTTCAGTCGTCCGTGGAAAACGCGTCGGTTGAAGTGCAGGTCCACGCTGCCGCCGAGCTTCTTGCGCGGGTTGCGAGGTTCGCCGCCCCGTGTTGGTCGCTTGAGCAAGCCAGCAAAACGTTGCCGGTGAACATCTCCGCGCCGGTTATGGTGACCAGGATCAGTCCGAGACAAAAGGTGGAGGCGCTATCGGCGCATGAGGCCAAACGGTAGCTTGATCGCACCGTCCCAGCCGTTGCCGGTCATCACCATGTTGTTGAATACGGCGCCGAAGCCGATGAAAGCGCCCGTCAACAGCGAGAGCATGAGGGTGGAGCCGAAGTCGAGATTCGCCTTGATGACGCCCGCATTTCCGCCTCGAGGGCGACATCCTTGGGCATCAGGCTTTCGATGGAGTTTGCGCTCATGTCAAAGCCTCCATGGCCGATCATGTCCGGGGCAGGACGCCCCGGCAGCGGATTCGGGCGGTCACCGCCGCCCCGGAGTCGGTCCGCAGTTCTTACTTTTCGCGCTCTCCGCCATGCTGCTCGATGGCCGTGCCCATGCAGGTCATGATGTGATCGGTAATGGTATTGGCGGCCTCGTGTGCCTGTTTGATGCCGCCGAACAAGTCCTTGTATTGCTGCACCGCGGCCTCCGCGTCGCCCGGCGAATTCACGGAAACGAACTTGGCATACGCTTCATAATACTGGGGGCGCCGGGGATCGCCGGGTATGCCCGGCAGACCATCGGAGATGGCCTTCTCTACGCACGCGGCGACTTCTTTCGGGTCCAGCTTGTAGTCTTTCAGATCCTGATCGTCCTGCAGTTTGACGGTGAGGGCTTCCTTGAGTCCAGTCTGCTCCTTGCTGCTGCAAGCGGCAAGCAATAGGACAGACAAAAGCGTGAACATGATTTTTTTCATCGAATCGACCTAGGAGTGGGATCGGGGGTTATCAAATGACGTAGCAGGCCGGGGAGGCCCCCGCCAGCGGCGGCGGCATCATACCACGAACGAAAAGGGGCTTAGGACAGAGGCCTTACGCTTGGTTCAAGCGCCGGCATCGGCTCTGGCGGTGGTCAAGCCCCCCAATTCGCGGTCCTTGACCACCTCGTGAACCAAGTTGGCGTCGATGTGTTTCTGATCGTCGGCAAACCCGTAAACCAGAGCGTTGTCGCAGATGACGTTGATCAAGCGCGGGATGCCGCGGCTGTATTGGAATACCGCATCGCAGCCGTCGTCCGTGAACAGATCCCCTTCCTGGCTGCCGGCGACCTTGAGGCGGTGGTGTATGTAGTTATGTGTCTCCTGCCGGTCGAGCGGATCGAGCTTATAGCTGACCGATATGCGCTGGGCGAATTGCTCCAATTCGGGCCGGTTGAGTTTATCCAGGAGTTGTTCCTGGCCTACCAGCACGATCTGCAGCAGTTGATCCTTACCCACGTTGACATTGATCAACATGCGCAGTTCTTCCAGGGTTTCCAGCGAGAGGTTTTGCGCTTCGTCGATAATCAGGACGGTGCGCTTGTGTTTCTGGTATTCGGCGTGGACGAAATCCATGAAGGTCTGGAACAGGGCCGTCTTACCCTTCCCGGAATAATCCAGGTTGAAGGCCATCAACACCCATTGCATCAGCTCGCCGAAGGACGGGTGAGCATTGGAGATCAGGCCTACGTTCATGTTTTTCCGATTCATCAAGCCGAGCAATTGATGAATGAGGGTGGTTTTCCCGGTGCCGATGCCGCCGCTCACGACCACGAATCCGGCCTGATTCAGGATGCCGTAAACCAGCAGGGTTTTGGCGATACGATGCTTGCGGCTCAGGTACAGATAAGCCGGGTCGGGCATCAGGGCGAAGGGTTTTTCCTTGAGTTGGTAATAGCTTTCGTACATGGGATCTGGGATCGTTCAGCGCGCTGAGTTCAGAGTTCGCCCGCGGAGCCGGCCTCGGCCTTGTTGAGCACGGTGCCGATGATCGGCTTCGGCTGCAGGTGCTCGATGGCTTGCTGCAGCTCGTCCTGCGTGGTCTTGCCTTCTTCGAGTACCAGCAGGGCCGCGTCCACGTACGGCGCGAAAGCCAAGGCATCCGAGGTACCCAGGTGCGGAAGGTCGAATAGCACGATGCGCGAGGGATAGCGGCTTTTCACCTCCTCCACCAGTTCGATCATGCGGGGGGACGACAGCATCTCGGACGAGTCGGGAAGCGGGCGCTTGCCGGGCAGGATGACGAAACGGTCTATGCCCTTGGGGTTGATCAGCATGTCCTCGATCGACACGTGGTCGAGCAGGAAATCGCTGAGACCATGGGTCGGTTCGATGCCGAAATATTTGTGCACGCTGGGATTACGCAGGTTGGCGTCGACCAGGAGAACGGTCTGGTTGACCTCCAGTGCCAGGCTGAGCGCCAGGTTGATGGCGGTCAGGGTCTTGCCGGCGTTAACGCCGGGACTGGTGATGGCGAGCGCGTTCCAATTATGTTCGCGCAGTTTCTGGATGACCCGGGTGCGCAATATCTTATAGGCATCGACAAAAGGCCCGGGCTCCATGCCGGAGATGATGCGGTTTTGGCGCAGCAACTCACGTGAAACGCCAACGCTTTGCGTCCGGCTATATTGGATTCGGGGTGCTCTCACGCTACCTTGGTTGAGCGGTTGAAGGTCGCCCACGTTGAAGGTCGTTTGATTGGCTAGCGCCTTGTCGAGTGCTTTACTGATGCGTTCCATATAAAAGAATCTCTTGCTGCGGGGCGTGACGGTTGGGCTCGGGGCCTAACGGCGCCCTAAAGGGCCTGCCGGGACGAGGTGTATGTGACTTCGATCACGCGTCCAGTTTGCGGAGCAGCCTGAACCAGAGTACGTCCAGCGGCGTCCATAGCAGATGAACGAGGAGGACGGCGGCTACAAGCACCCCCGTACCGACCAAAATGGCGACGAATCGGCGGCGTTTCTGTTCGTCCACTTCAACATCGGTTTCGAAGAGCGGGATGACGGCAAGCGGGGGAACGCCGGTGAGGGCGACGACGCCTTTCAAACCCCTCACCGATTTATCCAGCGTTTCCCTCAGCAGGACATAGCCGCTGCCGGAAGCGATGGCCAATACCAGGCCCAGGAAGGCGATGGCCAGCCGGTTGGGCTTGACCGGTTTTTCCGGCAGGAGCGGGGGTTCGATGATGGAAAATCGCTCGCCCTTGCTCTTCTTTTCGAGCTGCTGAGCGATTTGGGCTTCCATTTCCTTAGCCTTGAGTTCGCGATATTTTGCCGACGCATTTTCATAGTCGCGGACCAGGCTCAGATATTGACGTTCCACGTCCGGAGTTTCGCTCAGGCGCTTCTCGTAATCGGCCAACTTGGCCTTGAGCTCCAGACGCTTCTTTCCCAATGCCGCGATATCCTGCGTGATGCTGTCGCGCTGGGCCTGCAGGGTGATATAGGCGGGATTGTCGGGCTGCGCGGCGGCGACTTTACGGGCTTTCCTGCCGGTTTCCTGACGGGCTATCGAGTCTTCCAGCGCCTTGATCTGCTTGTTCAGCTTGATCACGTCGGGGTGATTGGCGGCATATTTGTCGCTCAGGCTGGCCAGTTCTCCCCTCAGCTGAGTGAGTTGCTTGACTTGGTCGACGCTGGAGTCCCCGCCACCGGTTTCGCGGGTAAGCGCCTCGATTTCCTGGCGCATTTTGACCACGTCCGGATGCTTGTCCGAGTATTTGCTGGACAGGCTGAGGTATTCCGTTTGCAGAGCCTTCAGTCGATCTACCGAGCTCATGATGCGCTCCCCGGTGGAGGAAGCGATGGGGCTTTCGGGCTGAATTTGGGCGAGTTGGCCTTCCAGGTAAAGTTTACGTTCCTCGAGCGATCTCAACTGCGTGTCCACCTCGTTGATATCGCGTTCGGTGCGATCCATGAACTGCAGGTTGAGATCTTTCTGTTCCGGCAAATTGTGTATGTGCTGCTCCTTGAAGTCCGCCAGCTTGCGTTCAACCTGGGCCACGTACTCGCTCATCTGCGTCGCTTCCTCGCTCAGAAAGTCCGAGGTTTCCGCGGTTTTCTGGGTGCGAGACTTCAGGTTTTCTTCCAGGTACAGCGAGGTGATTTCGTTGGCGACTTGCTGCACCAGTTCCGGATTGCGTCCGTCGTAAGCCAGCGAAAAGGCAATGGTGGCCTTGGAGGGCTGGCCCGTCCGGGGGTCGATCACTTCCGCGCTGATGGGTTCGAAGTCGAGATCCTTGCGCATTTTTTCGATGACTTCCTCGGTCGGGCTTTTCTTGCGCTCGTCCGCGTAGAGATCAAATTTTTCAATGATCTTTTCCAGGTTGGCGCGTGTCATCACCCGCTGGTTGATCATCTGCAGGCGCTGGGCTGCATAAGTGGTAATGGTCGATTTGACGAGTTCGGTGGGGATTTCCTGCTCCTCTATCAGTATGGTCGCGCTGGAACGGTAGGTCGCGGGCCAAAAGAGCGCGATCAACAAACTGAACCCGATGACGCCACCGAATATGAGCGTGAACTGCGCCTTGTTACGCTTGAAAGCGGCGATATAGTCTTGAAAATCTTTTTCTTCCATCGGTTGCCGTCAGAATTGGTGTTTGTCGAATAAATATCGAATGTTGAGATAAAGAGCGTGGGAATCAGGGGATGAAGCGCTTAAATTGCCGCTTGCGGCGAAATCGATGCGAGTATATTGATAACTCGCGTTCAGCACCCAGTTTTGATCCCATTGCCAGTTGATGCCCGGGCGTACAGAAAATATCTCACGACTAGCCTGGGCACTACCGGTTTGATCCGACAGGCTGATATTGAGGGAACTGGAAAGCTGTGGAGTGAACTTATAGTTTCCAGTGAAATTATAACGCTCATAGGAAGTCAATAATCCCTGAAGGTTGGGGCTAAGGCTGAGGCTGTAATTGAAACCGATGTCTGATCGCTCGAATTTTTTACGGGCGCTGGCGGTGAGTATTTCCGAGAATGACGAACTGCTGATCCTGCGGCTATTAATGGTATCTGTCAAAAAGGGAAAAACTGTCGAAGTTATCGGTTCCCGGTTTTCGGGGCTGGTCGTTTGATTATGCTGCCCACCCCCAGAGAAAGCCAGGGTTACGGATTCTGTGGGGTTATAACTGAACCCGGCCATGAAACTGGCTGTGCGTATTGTGGTGGTGACGCCTGGGATAAATACAGTAGCCGGTGTAACTATAAATCCATTTAGAAACGGAAAGGGATAAGCGCGGACAGACGATTCAAAGTCTCTGCCAAACAGATCATAACTGGTGTAATTCAGGGAGCCGAGCAATTGCAGTTTTTCGTTCCATTGGTGAGACAAGTTCAGTGAGCCGATATGTGCAGCGGAATCGACCACATTGTTTAAATTCCTTTGTTGGTCGTAGTTCGTGTCCTGATAGGTATATGCAAGCGATAGACGCGATTTTTCGGTCAATACATACGACCAGTTCGGCGAAATCGAACGGGTAGTTCGCGGTATGCGGGTAAAGACATATCCCAGGTCGGCGACGTTTTCGGTGGACAGGGTGTTGTCCATGTTGTACTGCGCATCCATTCCCAGAATTGCGCGTTCACTGAAGTAATACTGGGACTTTACCGAAAACAGCTGATTGAAATAATCGAGATTGTTGTCGTCCTGATACCAGCGGTTTTGAAAGCGGCTGTTCGCGTTGATTTTCCAGCGGCTGTCGCTCAAGACTAAATCCAGCCCACCGTCTATGCCTTCTCCCCAAACATCTTTGCCGATGTTCACGGCTTGATTTCTGGACATGAAGAGGTTGGTGTTGAACTCGCTGGCCGGATTCACATCGGCGCCGAGCACCGCATCCAGGGCCCGACTCTCCGAGGTCCAGCCCAAGAAAAGTAGACTCAAGGCGCCGGCCCCCAGGGCGCATCTTCGTTTCAATACATGCGCAGTTCCCGACCTCGGACGGCATGACATCATCCCTTTCACGTTCGCTACTGAGGGTCTGGCTTTAAGGAACTACGACGACGTCGCCGCCGCGAAGTACGATATTTTGATCCAGGTCATCCCCGCCGGAGACGGAACCGTAATCGAATGTGTAGCTGACCACCCGGCCGCCCTCGCGGCGCAGGATGCGGATATCGTCATCGTCGGCAAAGGGCGTCAATCCACCCGCCATCGAGATGGCTTGCATGACGTCGATGCGGGCGGGTGAGGGGAATTCCCCGGGTTTATTGACCTTGCCCACCACGTAGAATTTTTGGTTGGCTAGCTTCACCGCGACGCTGACGGCGGGTTCGGACAGGTAGCCGCTCAATCCCTTGACGATTTCCTGGTTGATTTGATCGACGGTTTTCCCGCCGGCATGTATTTCGCCGACCAGCGGGAATGTCAGCCCTCCGTCGGGTCGTACCAGGGCGTCCTTGGTCAGGCCTTCTTCCTTCCATACGGAGATTTCGAGCACGTCCCCGGGGCCGACCTGGTAGTCGCTCGGTACCGCCCCGCCGGCTACCGGCTGCCTTGGGGCGTCGGCCGGTAGTGCCGGTCCATCGCTCACAGGTTCCACCGCCAGTGCCGAGACGCAGGTCAGTAATAAAGTCGGGAGTGTTAGTGACAGTTTCATCATGAGGGTGCAGGGGAAAATGAGTGGTCCATCGGTCCGGCAAGGCGTGCCGGCTCACCTGTATATGCCGCGGTTCGGTCGTTCGCGGCGACCGTAAATTTAGACGGGTTCTATGATAGACCTCGTGTTCATGACAATTCAACGAAAAAGCTGCGGTTTCTGGCCGTACACGGCGGTATTGCGCGCTCGCTCGGGCGGCGTTTGCTTGATTCCGGACGGATCGGATGCTAACGGAGTCCGAATGGGGGTTTAATTGCGGGGGATTGTTTGATAAGATGCAGAAAGTTTCAGGGAGTTGGCGTGTGGCGCTAAGTGCCGCGAGAGTCTCAGGCTTCCGGAGCGGAATCTGGCCCTTTGGGCCTTTTTTCGTTTATACGCGAAAAAATAATAACATGGGCCTTGCGCCCATTTTTTATGGCTGAAAATCAGGTATTTGCATGAAGACACCGGATCGGCTCACTCGATTGATCGAGCCCGTGGTGGTCGGTTTGGGCTACGAGTTGGCGGGCGTGGAGTTCGACTCCCGTCTGCGCATATTGAGGGTATACATCGATAGCGAAAAAGGCATCTTGGTGGACGATTGCTCCCGGGTTAGTCACCAGGTCAGCGGCTTGCTCGACGTGGAGGATCCGATACCCGGCAAGTATCACCTGGAGATTTCGTCTCCCGGCTTGGACCGGCCGCTGTTCAAGCCGGCGCAATTCGAGCGATATCTGGGTTCGCTAGTGCGGGTGCAGCTGCTGCGTCCGATGGAGGGGAGGCGCAAATTCAAGGCCCGGTTGGTCGGCATCAATGGCGACAAGGTCGTGCTGGAAGAGGAAGGGCTGGTCTACGAGATCCCGTTCGACAGCATAGACAAGGCGCGCTTGGTGCCCGAGTTTGAACACACTTTCAAGAAAGGATGATTACAGGCGATGGCGAATAAAGAAATCTTGCTGGTGGTGGATGTCGTTTCCAACGAAAAGGAGATCGAAAAAGAGGTTATTTTCAGCGCCATAGAGGATGCTCTGCGCACCGCCACGATCAAGCGGCACGACAACCGCATCGATGTGAGGGTGGCGATCGACCGCAAGACCGGAGACTACGAGACTTACCGCCGCTGGCTGGTGGTCGAGCATGACGACGATTACGACTACGGGATCGAAGATCCGGATACCCAGATCTTGCTGGAAGATGCCCTTAAACGCGATCCCAAGGCCGTCGTCGGCGGTTACCTGGAGGAGCCGGTGGAGTCCATCGAGTTTGGACGCATCGCAGCCCAGACGGCCAAACAGGTGATCGTACAGAAGGTGCGCGAAGCCGAGCGGCGCAAGGTCGTCGAGGCTTATCATGAGCGCGTCGGCGAACTGGTGACCGGCGTGGTCAAACGGGTCGAGCGTGGTAATGTCTTTCTCGACCTGGGCGGCAATGCCGAGGCCTTGATCCCCAAAGAGGAGATGATCCCGCGTGAGGCGGTGCGCAATGGCGATCGCCTGCGCGGATACCTGAAGGCCGTGCGCCCGGAAGCGCGGGGGCCGCAGTTGTTTGTCTCGCGCACCGCGCCGGAATTGCTCGTCGCGCTGTTCAAGCTCGAAGTGCCCGAGGTGAGTGAAAACCTCATCGAAATCATCGGCGCGGCACGCGATCCCGGCGTGCGGGCGAAGATCGCGGTGCGCAGCCACGATCCCCGGCTTGACCCGGTTGGGGCTTGTGTCGGCATGCGCGGTTCGCGCGTGCAGGCGGTATCGAACGAGCTGGCCGGCGAACGGGTCGATATCATCCTGTGGAACGAAAACGAAGCCCAGTTCGTCATCAACGCCATGTCGCCCGCCGAAATCGTTTCCATCGTGGTGGACGAAGACAAGCACAGCATGGACGTGGCGGTAACGGACGAAAACCTGTCGCAGGCCATCGGGCGCGGCGGTCAGAACGTGCGCCTGGCGTCCGAGTTGACCGGCTGGGTCCTGAACGTGATGAGCGCAACCCAGGCCGAGGAGAAAAATGAACAGGAGGCGCGTAACCTGCTCGAAAGCTTCATGCAGCAGCTGGGCGTGGACGAGGACATCGCCGCCATCCTGGTGCGCGAAGGTTTCTCCAGCGTCGAAGAATTGGCCTATGTGCCGGCCAAGGAGCTGATCGAAGTCGACGAATTCGACGAGGATTTGGTCGACGAATTGCGCAACCGCGCACGCGATGCCCTGCTGATCAAGGCCATCGCTACCGAGGAAAAACTGGAGGATGCCGAGCCGACCCAGGATCTGCTGGATATGGACGGCATGGATCGAGAGTTGGCATACAAGCTGGCGGCCAAAGGTGTGCGTACACTGGACGATCTGGCGGAACAATCGGTCGACGAATTGATGGAAGTGGAAGGCATGGATGAAGACAAAGCCGCGCGCCTCATCATGAAGGCGCGCGAGTCCTGGTTTGCGGAAGGCTAGGGAATAAACGAGTGCAGGGGCGATAGAAATGAGTGACGTGACAGTACGGCAATTGGCCGAAGTGGTGGGGATTCCTCTGGATCGACTGTTGACACAGTTGGCCGAGGCGGGTTTGTCGGTCAGCGGTGCCGAGGATGTGTTGACCGATGCCGAGAAGCTCAAGTTGTTGAGCCATCTGCGCCAGAGTCATGGCAAGGAACAGATCGAGGGCGCAGAGCCTAAGAAGGTCACTCTGCAGCGTCGCACGGTAAGCGAACTCAAGCAGGGCAAGGTCGCAGGTAGCAAGACCGCTACCAAAGCGGTCACCGTGGAAGTGCGCAAGAAACGCACCTACGTGAAGCGCAGCGAACTGCCCGAGTCCAGCGAGCGTCTGGCCGAGGCCGAACAAGCCCGGTTGGCCCTGGAAGCGCAGCAACACGAGCAGGAGGCTCAGGAAGCCTTGCGCGCCCAACAACGCGAGGAAGCGGCCCAGAAGCAAGCCGAGGAGGAGGCCCGTAAACGGCAAGAGGAAATCGAGCGTGCCGAACGTCTGAAGGCGCTTGAGCAGGAAACCGCCATCAAGGTCGAGGCTCCCGCGGTCGCAAGCGCGGTGCCGCCGGTCGCGGCTCAACCCGAAGCCAAACCGGTCGAAAAGCCCATAGTTCCGCCCGCCCAACGAACGGAGCCCCCGCGCCCACGGCCGCCGGTGGCACCCAGCCGCCCAGCGCCGGTACGTCCGGGTCCGGCTGCGCCGGTTTCTGAAGCCGATGCCCGTCGCGCCAAGAAAAAGGCCGGCCCCGCCGAAAAAGGCGGGCGTCGCGAGGAAGGGCGCGAAGTGCTCGAGTTGGATGATCTGCGGCGCGGCAAAGGCAAGAAAGCCAAGGCGCGCGGCCCGGTGGTCATGCCCGAGCAGCGGCACGGTTTTGAAAGGCCTACCGCGCCTATCGTTTACGAGGTTCAGGTGCCCGAGGCCATCACCGTATCCGATTTGGCCCAGCGCATGTCGGTCAAGGCGGGCGAGGTCATCAAACAGCTGATGAGAAACGGCGTCATGGCCACCATCAATCAAACGCTCGATCAGGACACCGCGATGCTGATCGTCGAGGAAATGGGGCATAAGGCCATCGCCCAGGCCGAAGACAATCTGGAGGCCGAAATCATCGCCAGCATGGCGGAGGAACAATCTGCCGAGCAGTTGCCACGCGCCCCGGTGGTCACCATCATGGGCCACGTCGACCATGGCAAGACCTCACTGCTCGACCATATCCGCAAGAGCAAGGTCGCAGCCGGCGAGGCCGGTGGCATTACCCAGCATATCGGCGCCTATCAGGTGAAGACCGACCATGGTGCCGTCACCTTCCTGGATACTCCGGGCCATGCTGCCTTCACGGCGATGCGCGCACGCGGCGCCAAGGTGACCGACATCGTGGTGCTGGTGGTGGCGGCCGATGACGGCGTAATGCCGCAGACCCGCGAGGCGGTCGATCATTCGCGCGCCGCCGGCGTGCCCATCGTGGTGGCGGTCAACAAGATCGATAAGCCGCAGGCGGATCCCGACCGGGTCAAGCAGGAGTTGGTGGTGTTGAGCGTGGTACCGGAAGAATGGGGTGGCGACACCCAGTTCATCAATGTGTCCGCGAAGACCGGCGAAGGCATCGATTCGCTGCTCGACGCCATCCTGTTGCAGGCCGAAGTGCTGGAGCTGAAGTCTCCGGTGGCGGTGCCCGCCAACGGCGTGGTTCTGGAATCCAAACTCGACAAGGGCCGCGGCGCCGTGGCCGACATCCTGGTGCAAAAGGGTGTGTTGCGCAAAGGCGATTTCATACTCTGCGGCCAGGAATTCGGCCGTATTCGTGCGATGTTCAACGAAAACGGCAAGCCGCTGAAAGAAGCGGGTCCGTCCATGCCGGTGGAGATCCTGGGACTTTCCGCCGCGCCCAACGCCGGCGACGAGTTCATCGTCGTGACCGACGAACGCAAGGCGCGTGAAATCGCCCTGCACCGCGAAGAGAAAACCCGTACTACCAAACTGGCGGCGCAACAGGCGACCAAGCTGGAGGACGTGTTCTCGCGCATGGGAACCGAAGAAAGCCTGGATCTCAACCTGGTCGTGAAGGCCGATGTCCAGGGCAGTCTGGAGGCCTTGCGGACTTCGTTGGTGGATTTGTCCACCGACAAGGTCAAGGTGAAGATCGTCGCAGGCGGCGTGGGCGGCATCAGCGAATCCGACGCCAATCTGGCGGTGACTTCCGGTGCCATCATCATCGGCTTCAATGTCCGCGCCGACACCGGTGCGCGCAAGGTGATCGAAGAGCGCGGCGTCGATCTGCACTATTACAGCATCATCTACGAGGTGATCGACGAGGTTAAGAAGTCGATCAACGGCATGCTGGCGCCGGAATACAAGGAGCAGATCGTCGGCATCGCCGAGGTGCGCGACGTGTTTCGCTCGCCGAAGTTCGGCGCGGTCGCCGGTTGCATGGTCACCGAAGGTTTCGTCAAGCGGAACCTGCCGATCCGCGTGTTGCGCGAGAACGTGGTGATCTATGAGGGCCAGCTCGAATCGCTGCGCCGCTTCAAGGACGACGTCGGCGAGGTCAAGTCCGGCATGGAGTGCGGTATCGGCGTCAAGAACTACAACGATGTCAGGGCCGGCGATCAGATCGAAGTGTTCGAAAAGGTACTGGTGCCACGTTGATCCTTTCTATCTTTTCCCGCGGGAGGGCTTGAACCATGCCGAGAGAGTTTACCCGCAGCGACCGGGTGGCCGCCCAGATTCAGCGGGAGTTGGCCGATCTGCTGCGCACCGAGGTGAGGGACGGCGAGTTGGGCATGGTCACGGTCAGCGATGTGGAGGCGACTCGCGATCTTTCCCTGGCCAAGGCTTACGTGAGTTTCCTCGGCGCGAAGTTGGAACCCAAGGCCTGCATCAAACGGCTGAACGAGGCGGTGCCCATGTTGCGGCACGCCTTAGGCAAACGCATGCGCTTGCGCGTCCTGCCCGAATTGCGTTTCGTGCATGACGAATCCATCGTGCGCGGTCAGCGCATGGATGCCCTGCTCGCAGGCCTGAGTCACGAAGGCGACAAGGCGGATGAGGCGGAATGAGCCGACGGCATAAGGGTTTGCCCATCGATGGCGTGTTGCTGCTGGACAAGAGTCCGGGCATGAGCTCCAACCTGGCTTTGCAGAAGGCCAGGCGGCTGTACCAGGCGCGCAAGGCCGGCCATACCGGCAGTCTCGATCCCCTGGCGACCGGATTGCTGCCGGTCTGTTTGGGTGAGGCCACCAAGCTTTCGGCTTATCTGCTCGACGACGACAAGCGCTACGTTACGACCGTGCGTCTGGGGCGAACCACCACCACGGCGGATAGCGAAGGTGAAACGCTGGAAGTCAAGCCAGTGCCGCACTTCTCCGAGAGCGATATCGAATCAGTCCTGGCAGGTTTTCGCGGCGATATCGAGCAGTTTCCGCCCATGTATTCGGCGCTCAAGCATCAGGGGCGCAGGCTGTACGAACTGGCGCGGCAAGGTGTCGAAGTCGAGCGTGCGGCGCGCTCCGTCAGCATTTATTCGCTTGAACTGCTCGCCTTCGGCCCGGACAGCCTGGAGCTCGAAGTCCATTGTTCCAAGGGCACTTATATCCGGAGTCTGGCCGAGGACATCGGCAACATGCTCGGCTGCGGCGCGCATGTCGAGCGACTGCGCCGCACGGCGGTAGGGTGTTTCGACGTGGCTCGGGCCCATACGCTCGCGGACCTCGAAGCGCTTACCGAGCAACAGCGTCTGGACTTGCTGCTGCCGGCCGACAGCGCCGTGGAAGGCTTGCCGGCGGTGTGGCTGGGCGAGTCGCAAACCCATTTCATACGCCACGGCCAGGCCGTGCTGGCGCCCAAAGCCCCGACCGATAGCCCCTTGCGCTTATATTCGCGCGAGCTTGGATTCTTGGGGATGGGAGAAGTCAACGACGAAGGATTGGTCGCTCCGCGCCGGCTTTTCGTCGATCCGATTGCAACGAGGATGGATGCGGCGAGTTTGGTTTCGGCCGGCTGACGCCTGCCGCCTTGTTTCAAGTCCATGTAGGACGTTAAAATTTCCGTTTGTCATTGATCGATTTTACCCAGGAGCTCACAACTAATGCCTTACACCACCGAAGATAAACAAGCCGTCGTCAAGCAATACCAGCTTTCTCCGACCGATACCGGTTCCCCGGAAGTCCAGGTAGCCCTGTTGACCGCCCGCATCAATCATCTCACCCCGCATTTTTCCGAGCACAAGAAAGACCATCACTCCCGCCGTGGTCTGCTGCGTCTGGTCAACCAGCGCCGCAAACTGCTGGACTACCTGAAGGGCAAGGACGGCGACCGCTACCGCAGCCTGATCGAGCGTCTGGGCCTGCGCAAGTAATACCGCTCTGCGGTCCAACCCAATCGTCTTGATCTCAAGGAAAAAATCGTGAATCCGATTCGGAAAACATTTCACTACGGCGATCATCTCGTCTCTTTCGAAACCGGCGAAATCGCCCGTCAGGCCGATGCCGCCGTTCTGGTAGACATGGGCGGCACCGTCGTGCTGGTGACCGCGGTCGGTCTCAAGGAAATTACCCGGGAAGGCGATTTTTTCCCCTTGACGGTCAATTATCAGGAAAAGACCTATGCCGCAGGGCGTATCCCCGGCGGGTTCTTCAAGCGCGAGGGGCGCCCCAGCGAGAAGGAGACCCTGACGGCCCGCTTGATCGACCGCCCGGTTCGCCCCCTGTTCCCGGAAGGATTCACCAACGAAGTCCAGGTCGTGGCTACCGTGGTCTCGCTCAATCCTGAGATCGATCCGGACATCCCGGCCATGCTGGGCGCTTCCGCCGCGCTGACGCTTTCGGGCATGCCTTTCAAAGGCCCTATCGGCGCCGCGCGGGTGGGTTACTGCGACGGTCAGTATCTGCTCAATCCCGGCAAGAGCGAACTGGCGACTTCGGAATTGGATCTGGTCGTCGCCGGCACCGAGAAGGCCGTGTTGATGGTCGAATCGGAAGCCAAGCGGCTGCCGGAAGACGTCATGCTGGGCGCCGTGCTGTTCGGTCATGAGCAGTTGCAGGCCGGTATCAAGGCGATCCACGAATTGGCTCAGGAGTTCGGCGTGCAGCCTTGGGACTGGACGCCTGCCGGGGAGAATCAGGTACTCAAGTCGGCGGTTGCGGAAATCGCCGGCGCGCGCATCGCTCAGGCTTATCTCATCGCCGAGAAGCAGGTGCGTCAGCAGACCCTCAAGGAAATCCGCGCCTCCGCCGTGGCGGCCCTGAGCGCCGACGCCGCCTATGCCGAAAAAGACATCAAGGCGACCCTGGAGCAGTTGGAGTACGAGGCCGTGCGCAGCAACATCCTCGACGAGGGCAAGCGCATCGACGGCCGCGACTTGAAGACCGTGCGCCCCATCAGCATACGCACCGGCGTATTGCCCCGCACCCACGGTTCGGCGCTGTTCACCCGCGGCGAAACCCAGGCCCTGGTGGTCGCCACCCTGGGCACCGGTCGCGACGCGCAGTTGATCGATGCGATCGACGGCGAATACAAGGATACCTTCATGCTGCACTACAACTTCCCCCCGTACTGCGTGGGCGAGGTCGGCATGATAGGTTCGCCCAAGCGACGCGAGATCGGCCACGGCCGTCTGGCCAAGCGCGGCGTGCAGGCTATCCTGCCTACCCAGGAAGAGTTCCCCTATGTCGTCCGCGTGGTGTCCGAGATCACCGAATCCAACGGTTCCAGTTCCATGGCGTCGGTGTGCGGCTCCAGCCTGGCCCTGATGGATGCCGGCGTGCCGACCAAGGCGCCGGTGGCGGGCATCGCGATGGGGCTCATCAAGGAAGGCGACAAGTTTGCCGTGTTGTCCGACATCATGGGCGACGAGGACCACCTGGGCGACATGGACTTCAAGGTCGCCGGAACCCGCGACGGCGTCACCGCCCTGCAGATGGACATCAAGATCGACGGCATCACGCCGGAAATCATGAAGGTGGCCCTGCAGCAGGCGCAGGAAGGGCGCTTGCACATCCTGGACAAGATGGATGAGGCTTTGTCGACTCCGCGCCAGGATATGTCGGACTACGCACCGCGCATCGTGAGTTTCACTATCGATCCCAGCAAGATCCGCGAGGTCATCGGCAAGGGCGGCGCGACCATACGCGCCATCACCGAGGAAACCGGCGCCACCATCGACATCACCGACGATGGTGTGATCAAGGTCGCTTCCGTCGACAAGCAGGCTGGTGTCGAGGCCCGTCGCCGCATCGAGTTGATCACCGCGGAGGTCGAGGTCGGCCGGGTTTACGAAGGCAAGGTCGCCCGCCTCATGGACTTCGGCGCGTTCGTCACCATCCTGCCCGGCAAGGACGGTCTGGTGCATATTTCGCAGATCTCCGATCAACACGTGGAGAAAGTCAGCGACCAGTTGGCCGAAGGCGACGTGGTTCGGGTGAAGGTATTGGAGATCGACCGCCAGGGCCGCGTGCGTCTGAGCATGAAGGCCGTGGACGCGGAGAGCGCCGAAGGCTGATTCGGGTCCGAAAAAACCCCGGCCGGCGGGAACGCGGGTCGGGGTTTTTTATTGCCGGAATGGCGGACCGGGCTCGTGGCCCGGTCCGATGTAACTCAGTCGTCGTTGCTGAAGATGCCCAGGATCTGCAACAGGCTGGTGAACAGGTTGAAGATCGCGACATACAGGGACACGGTCGCGAGGATATAGTTGTTTTCCCCTCCGTGCACGATTTCGCTGGTCTGCCAGAGTATCATGCCGGACATCAGCAGGATGAACATGGCGGAAACGGCGATCTGCAGCCCCGGCATGGGCACGAACAGTCCGATCAGCCCGGCGATGAAGGCCACCAGGATGCCGGCCATCAGCATGCCGCCCATGAAGCTGAAGTCTTTGCGGCTGGCCAGGGCGTACAGGGAAAGTCCGACGAAGATCAGCCCGGTGCCGCCCAGTGCGGTGGCCACCAATTGGCCGCCGTTGGCGTAATGCTTGAGATACAGGTTCAGTATGGGACCAAGGGTCAGGCCCATGAATCCGGTCAGCGCGAACACGAACAGGATGCCCCACGCGCTGTGGCTGAATTTATTGGTGAGAAACAGCAGGCCGAAATAGCCGACCAGGGTGATGATCACGCCGGGATGCGGCAGGTCGAGGCTCATGGACACGCCGGCGGCAGCGGCGCTGAAAAGCAGGGTCATGGCCAGCAGGGCATAGGTGTTGCGCAAAACCTTGTTGGTTTCCAGCACGCCCGCCTGCGGACGGCTGATGACGCGGTATTGACTCATGGATGGTGACTCCTTGGTAGTTAAAGGCAGGTCTGAGACCGCCGCCATGGTAGCCTAGTTTCCTGCCCGCACAAAAACCCTGAGTTTTGTCGGCCGTGGATTCGGCGCTCTGTTGATGCATTGCGCGGATGAACGACGCGAGTCGGACGGCAGGCTCCGATAATTCCAGTTTTTCACTTTCAATTCGTTTGATGTCGCATTCGGCGAACTTCACCAGCCTCTCGTCACGTAATTCGGAAACCCCGTACCGGCGCTGGCCGCCCTTGATCGGCGTGGGTTTGTCCCTTGCGCTGCATGGTCTGGCCTGGCTGGCTTGGTTGAACCGGCAGCCCGACGAGGAACCGGTCGTAACACCGCCTCAGGTGATCGAAGTGGCGCTGATGACGGAGAAGGCACCGGCCGTCGAACCGGCGTCCCAAACTCAGGTCCAGTCGCCGCCCAAGCCCCAGCCTGAACCGCCGCCGCCGAAGAGACCGGCGCCTCCCAAGCCGAAGCCCAAGGCCAAGCCGGTTGCCAGGCCGGAGCCGCCGCCCATCTCACCTCAGCACAGCGAGGCCGAGGCGCCGTCCGCGCCCGTCGTTTCGGCGCCCGAAGCCCCGCCCAAACCCGCCGCCCCACCTCCCGCCCCGTATGTCGAAGCGAGTTACAAGGGCCCGGGTCTGCATAATCCGCCCACGCGTTATCCGCGTATCGCCTTGGAACGGCAGTGGGAAGGCAGCGTACAGCTCAAGGTTCAGGTGCTGACCGACGGGACGGCGGGCGAGATACGCGTCGAACGCAGCAGCGGGCACGAAATACTCGACGAGGCCACGATAGAGCAGGTAAAAAGTTGGCGTTTCATTCCTGCCCGCCGGGGCGATCAGGCGGTGATCAGTTGGGTGATCGTGCCGATCGAATACAAACTCAAACATTAACGACGCAAGGTTAATTCCATGAATGCATTGTCGAGTTCCGGTATCGTGCAGATCACCCTCTGGGTGTTGATCGGTTTTTCGGTGGTCACCTGGGGCATCATTTTTTACAAACTCTGGGTGTTGTGGCGCATCGGACAGCGCAACAGGGAATACGGCCGTGAATTCTGGGATGCGGCCGACCTGGTCGCGGCAGGCAGCCTGGAACAGTCGGACAGCGCCCTGGGGCGCATCGCGGGCGCAGGGTTCCACGTCCTGAGTGATGTGCAAAACAAGGCGACGCGCAAGTTGGAATTGAGCGGCGATATTCAATCCATCCTGGAGCGCTCCCTGCGCCAGCAGATCAGCAAGGAGCGCAAGGTCCTGGAGCAGGGCTTGTCCATGCTGGCCAGTGTCGGCAGCACTTCGCCTTTCGTCGGCTTGTTCGGCACCGTCTGGGGCATCATGCATGCCCTGGAAGACATCAGCAAAGCCAAGTCCGCCAGCCTCGACGTGGTGGCCGGCCCCATCGGCGAGGCCTTGATCGCCACGGCCATCGGCATTGCCGCCGCTATACCGGCGGTGCTGGCTTATAACTTCTTCCTGCGTCGCATCAATCTGTGCGAGGCCGAGTTGGAATACTTCGCCACCGACTTCCTCAATCTGGCCGTCAAATCCGGCTTGAAAACCCACGAGGAGAGCTGAAATGGCCTTTAAACCCGAGTCGTCCAACCGCCAGGCCATGAGCGAGATCAACGTCACGCCTCTGGTCGACGTGATGCTGGTGCTGCTGGTGGTATTCATCGTCACCGCGCCCTTGCTCACCCAGGCCGTCAAAGTCGACCTGCCCAAGACCGAAAAGACCGATCCGGCGCCGGACCAGCATCTCGCCGTCCTGGTCATCGACGCGGGGGGTAGGCTCAGCGTCGATGATCAGGAGCACACACTGGAAAGCCTGCCCGGGGTCCTGCAAACTCGCCTGCAGGCCGACCCGGAACTGCTGGTTCAATTTCAGGTTGACAAGGCCGTTCCCTACGGCCGTCTCGCCGAAGCCATGGCCGTCGCCCACAAAGCCGGCATCGTTAAGCTGGCGTTTCTGACGCAAGAATAAGCGACCTCTTCTCGTCAAGGGTACGGCTTTCTCCGAGTCGTCCTTCGACGTTATGTAGGGCAACTATTTGAGGTAGTGCTGCCGCTGGTCTCCTTGCCACGAATGAGTACTGATCGACCATTGCTGCCGGTCGCCCTCGGCTTGCAATTTTCGCGAATGACAGGTAACGGAAAATGTTCTTGAACCAACGCAATAGGCCATTACCTGACTGACAATTGCGTAATGATAACAACCTCTTCGTCGGTACCAGCGGCCAATCGGCGTGAGCTCAACGATTCGAGGTTAATCGTCGGGTTGGATAGCGAATAGTGCCTGAACGAACGCGATAAATCGTCTCAGATAATCCTCTAGCCATTGACCCCATTTACCATTTAACCCCGCCGGACGCAGAAGCGAATCGGGCGTCAACACGCCGTGATAGCGATGCCGATGCTTGCGGTAGCGGAACCAGGGCGGGCGATACGACTAGCCCCGTTTTTCTCCCTTCAGTTGCTCTGCTGGTACACCTGTCTGAGGAAAGCTTTCACTAGCGGCAGGAGGAGCGCCGGTTGCTCTTCCTGAGGGGCATGACCGCTGTTGTCAATCAACGCAAGCCGAGAGCCAGCGATGGCGGAGTTCAATCGATTGGCATTCGTTATCGGGACGATCTCGTCATAGCGGCCCCACACGATTAGGGTCGGCACACGAATTGTGCCGTATTGTTCCGCCAATGACGGCAGATCCTTAGGAAGAATCTGCCGGGCAGTGGTCAGCGTTGCACAGCGACCATTCCCGGTAAATAGGCCATGGGCATAGGCTGCCACGGCATCATCTGGAATGACCTCGTCATGGTAAAATACCTCTTTCATTACGTCCCGAACCTGCGTCTCTGCCGGTATGAGGTTTATCAGCAAGGGGCCTAGCAAAGGCGTTGCTAACAATTTGATGAAAGAGGGCAGCTCCTGTTCATAGGCAATGCTATCGATGAGCACCAATGCGGCCTGGCGTGGAGGAGACTCTTGGGCAAGAAATATTGATGCGACGAGGGCAACACCGCCTCCATAGGAATGGCCGATCAGCGTCACGTTGTGAAGGTCGTTGGCAACGATATAGTCTCGGACGAGACGTGCCTGCTCATAGATGGAATAGCGGTGATCGGCTGGTTTCGGTGAGTAACCGAAACCCTTGAGGTCTAGGGCGATGGTGCGGTGATTATCGGCCAATGCCGGGACGATATGGCGCCAAGTATACGTATCGTTGCCGAAACCATGGATAAACAGTATGGGCTCACCTTTCCCTGATTTCTCAGCATATAGTTTTATATCTTGCGTAGCGGGTCGGGTTCCCTTGGCAAACGATTGCCATGCGGGGATACTCTGGTCGAGTACCGCGCAACCCGACAGAAACATTCCGCAAACGATCAGCAAGCCGGCCATGCAGGCAACACGGTTAGCCATCGAACACCACCCGGTGGAATCGACCTGCCTGCTCATAAGTGGGTGAAAATTATGATTGCGTCAAACACGGCACCGAAGGCGAACGCTAGGCAGCAGTAAAGCGGTAACATCACGATCACCGCCGTGGTTCTCTTCACCCTTGTCCTCACCTTGGAAGACGATCGTATGCTCCACATGGCGTAGGACAAAATCCCGTAAATCAGGCATACGCCGAAAGAAAGCGGAAGTAAATTGGAAAAATAGAGTGACTCGGGGCCTATGATCTTATCCGGGCATCTACCGCATTTTTCGATCAATGCCACGATCTCGTCGCGTTTGCCGTTGACCAGTCCAAAGGCTGTCAGGGCAATGCTGACGGCGCTCCACAACAAACCCAGCAACAGGAATGGTGCTCCTGTTCCGGTCAGATCCTGGCCGATGACGGATTTCATCGTCTCATCCGATTCCGATTTGTTTTTTTCATCCATGGTCGGCTCCTCTGATGGTTGCCGGTATTGGTTCGATCAACCTAGAACCGGGGATAATCGAGAAAAAGGATAGGAATTTCAATGGGTTCAGCGGTTTTCTGGGAGCAGAGGATGCGCCCGTGGTGGGGCCTTGTCAACGAGTCCAATTGATCAGGGAGGTAGCATGAATAGTCATTTCGGCCATCGGAAGGGAATTGATGTAGTTTTGGCAACAAGCCGGTGGCCTCCGGGTTGTACGCGGAATATCCCGTCGATGGCGGCAACCTCATGCACCCACGGGGCCTGTTCTCACATTTGAATATCCCATCGAGAAAATAAAGAATTCGCGAGAACTAGATAGCGTCGTCACAAGATTATGAGAGAATAGTTCTATCTCAAATTTTCTTTGAAAGGAAAGATGGCGGATTCAGGGCATCGGCGACACGATATATCGGATCGAGTCTGGCAATTATTGGAGCCGCGGTTGCCGGGGCGAGAAGGTGCTTGGGGTGGTAAAGCGCACGATAACCGCCGATTTATCAATGCGGTTTTTTGGATTTTGCGCACTGGCGCGCCGTGGCGAGACTTGCCGCCCGACTACGGCGATTGGAAAAACACCCATCGCCGTTTTTGCCGTTGGCGCGATAAAGGCATATGGGAATCCTTGTTGGAACAGTTGGTGATCGAACCTGACTATGAATGGCTGATGATTGATGCCAGCCACATTAAAGTCCACCCGCATGCGGCGGGCGCCAAAGGGGGCAGCCAGGATATGGGGGTCACAAAAGGGGGCTCAACAGCAAGATACATCTGGCCGTGGATGCGCATGGTATGCCGCTCAGAGTCATTGTTACAGCAGGTACCGTGGCAGATTGTACGCAGGCTTCAACCTTGATCGCGGGTTTGGATGCCCAGCATCTGCTGGCGGACAAAGGCTACGACACGGACGCCATCGTCGCCCAAGCACAAGCTGCCCATATGGCGGTTGTCATTCCGCCGAAGAAAAATCGCACCGAACTTCGCGCGTATGACCAAGACCTTTACCGCCTTCGGCATTTGGTGGAAAACGCCTTTCTACACCTGAAGCGCTGGCGTGGTATTGCAACTCGTTATGCCAAAAATACCGCTTCATTCTTGGCGGCGGTGCAGATTCGCTGCATTGCTATTTGGGCCGCTATCTTATGACGACACTATCTAAGACAGGTTGCAGTCAGTTTCTCGGGCCAACGCGAATGACAGGCGCGCATTCCCCTGCTGCCGCTTAGGACAGAGGCGTCGGGGTCCGAAATTGGCCTTTCCGCCAGTTCGCGGACCCTCCGCAAAGCTGTCGTTCGAGAACATCTTTCCTGGAGCATGAAATCAGCGAGCTCAACCGCATCGTGGTGATGTGGCTGGACTTCGCCGAAGACCAGGCCCGCCGGCGCAAGGAAATCTTCCTGAAAGATTGGGAAGAAAAGCTCGACGCTTTCCTTAAATTCAATGATCGCAACGTTTTGCCGAACGCCGGTAACATTTCCAAGAAACAGGCGGATGCTCGCGCCGAAGAGGCATACGCCCGATACGCCACCGCGCGCCGCACGCTGCTGGAAGCCGAGGGCGCCGAGCAAAACCTGAAGATGTTGGAGGCTGCCGCTAAGGTATTGCCTAAAACCACGGAGAACGGGTGACCGATGGTGATCAAGAAAACCTCGCCTACCTGGAGCGATGTTAAAACCAGGCTAACCGAATTCGACCGCTGGTTGTGGCCGGACGTCTACGTACGGTGTCGAATAAGGAGCGTGAGCCATAGCGTCGTGTCCCCGCTTAAGATAATCTCGGCCGCCTAATCCGCATCTACCCGAAGTCAGCTCCCATGTCCAAATCCGAACCCACTTATGTAAAACCCAGCCCCGAAGAACTGCGTCTACGCCTGGACGACGAGCAGTTCCACGTCACCCAGGCCTGCGGCACCGAGCCTCCGTTCCAGAACGCTTATTGGGACAATCACCGCGAAGGTTTGTATGTCGACGTGGTATCCGGCGAGCCTTTGTTTTCGTCGCGCGATAAGTTCGATTCAGGCACCGGCTGGCCCAGCTTTACCCGCCCCGTGCCGGGCACGGAAGTGGTGGAGAAGAAGGACATCTCCCATTTCATGGTTCGCACGGAGGTGCGCAGCGGGCAGGCGGACTCCCATCTGGGCCATGTGTTCAGCGACGGCCCCGGCCCGACCGGTTTGCGCTACTGCATCAATTCGGCGTCCTTGCGCTTCATTCCGAAAGAGGATCTGGAAGCGGAAGGTTACGGCGACTACTTGTCTTTGTTCGATTGATGCCGGCTATTCGCCGCCGTCGTCCACGGGTGGTGTGAAGCGCCGCGCATCGGGCGGAAGCAGATCGAAGATGGGATGTTTGGGTAGGCCGAACGGTTCGGGGTAGAAGACGCCGCCCAGATAAAGCCCGTCCGGCGGCGCGGTGACGCCGCCCAGCGCGCGGTCGCGGGCTTCCAGCACCTCCCGCGCCCAGTCCGGCGGATGCTTGCCTGAGCCGATATCGATCAACACCCCGGCGATGTTGCGCACCATGTGATGCACGAAGGCGTTGGCCGACAGGTCGATGTGGACCCATTCACCTTCGCGGCTGACCCGGATGAAATGCATGATGCGTTGCGGGCTGTGGGACTGACAGCTCTGGGCGCGGAAGGATGAAAAATCGTGGTCGCCGATCAGATGCTGGGCGCCTGCGTGCATTTTCTCGGCATTTAGCGGCCTGAAGCACCAGGTCACCTGGCGGCGCTGGAGGGCCGATTTCATCGCCCGGTTCAATATCGTGTAACGGTAGAAGCGGGCGATGGCGCTGTAGCGGGCGTGGAAGTCCGCCTCGACTTCCTTGACCCAGAGGATGCGTACGTCGTCCGGCAAGGCCGTGTTAACCCCCAGCAGCCAGGATCGCAGATCGCGTTTCGCCTGGGTGTCGAAGTGCGCGACCTGCTCGTAAGCATGCACACCCGCATCGGTGCGGCCTGCGCAGACCACGTCCACCGGCTCGTTCGCCACCTGGCCAACAGCGGCTTCCACGCATTCCTGCACGCTACGCCGGTCGCGCTGGATCTGCCAGCCGGCGAATGCGGAACCGTCGTATTCGATACCCAGGGCTAAGCGCGGCATGGGCCGCCGATCAGGCTCAAGCCGGATAAAGTCGAAGAAATGAACCCTCTCCCTCTGGGAGAGGGCAGGGTGAGGGAGGCATTGCTTGCGAGTACAACAATGCTGCCGGAAGCCTTGTGCGCTAGTGCCCTCACCCCAACCCCTCTCCCAGAGGGAGAGGGGCTTAATAGACCGACAGTGAACTTCAAACCGCCTCCGCCACGCCTTCGGCTTTCTTGGCGTATTCCGGCACCTGGTCGAAGTTCAGGTAGCGGTAGGTGTCGTCCGCGCTCTCGTCGATCTGGCGGGCGTATTCCATATAGTCCTGCAGGCTGGGGATGCGGCCCATGATGGAACACACCGCGGCCAGTTCGGCCGACGCCAGGAAGACTTGCGCGCCGGCGCCCAGCCGGTTGGGGAAGTTGCGGGTGGACGTGGAGACCACCGTGGCGTTGTCGGCCACGCGCGCCTGGTTGCCCATGCACAGCGAGCAGCCGGGCATTTCGGTGCGAGCGCCCACCTTGCCGTAGGTGGCGTAATAGCCTTCCTCGCTGAGCTGGGCCTGGTCCATCTTGGTCGGCGGGGCGATCCATAGCCTGCTGGGTATCTGCTTGCCGAACTTGTCCAGCAGCTTGCCGGCGGCGCGGAAGTGGCCGATGTTGGTCATGCAGGAGCCCAGGAAGACTTCGTCGATATGGGTGCCGGCGACTTCGGACAAGGGCTTCACGTCGTCCGGATCGTTCGGGCAGCAGAGCAGGGGTTCCTTGATCTGGTCCAGGTCGATCTCGATGACCTCGGCATATTCGGCGTCCGCGTCGGCTTCCAGCAGCACCGGATTGGCCAGCCAGGCTTCCATGGACTTGATGCGGCGCTGCAGGGTGCGTACGTCGCCGTAGCCTTCGGCGATCATCCAGCGCAGCAGGGTGATGTTGGAGCGCAGGTATTCGGCGATGGGCTCCGGATTCAGTTTGACCGTGCAGGCCGCGGCCGAGCGTTCGGCCGAGGCGTCGGCCAGCTCGAAGGCCTGCTCGATCTTCAGATCCGGCAGACCTTCGATCTCTAAAATACGCCCGGAGAACACGTTCTTCTTGCCCTGCTTCTCTACCGTCAACAGCCCGCGCTGCAGGGCGGCGTAGGGGATGGCGTGGACCAGGTCGCGCAGGGTGATGCCGGGTTGCAGCTTGCCCTTGAAGCGCACCAGTACCGATTCCGGCATGTCCAGCGG
The DNA here is from genome assembly GCF_016925495.1 of Methylococcus sp. EFPC2. Taxonomy (NCBI): domain Bacteria; kingdom Pseudomonadati; phylum Pseudomonadota; class Gammaproteobacteria; order Methylococcales; family Methylococcaceae; genus Methylococcus; species Methylococcus sp. EFPC2. The sequence goes on from NZ_CP070491.1 coordinate 407,150, forward strand.
CATCACCCCGGTGGCGGCGGCGAATGCGACCAGACCCGATCCGGCCGGGAATGAGATGCCGATGGGGAAGCGGGTGTGCGAGTCGCCGCCGGTGCCGACGGTGTCCGGCAGCAGGGTGCGGTTGAGCCAGGAATGGATGATGCCGTCGCCGGGCCGCAGCGATACGCCGCCGCGGGTCATGATGAAATCGGGCAGGGTGTGGTGCGTCTGCACGTCGACCGGCTTGGGGTAAGCGGCGGTGTGGCAGAACGATTGCAGCACCAGGTCGGCCGAGAAACCCAGGCAAGCCAGGTCTTTCAGCTCGTCGCGGGTCATGGGCCCGGTGGTGTCCTGCGAACCGACGGTGGTCATGTGCGGTTCGCAATAAGTGCCAGGGCGCACGCCGGCCACGCCACAGGCCTTGCCCACCATCTTCTGCGCCAGGGTGTAGCCCTTGCCGGTATCGGCTTTTGCTTGGGGACGGCGGAAGATGGTGGAAGGCGGCAGGCCCAGCGCCTTGCGCGCGCGGTCGGTCAGGCCGCGGCCGATGATGAGGTTGATGCGCCCGCCGGCCCTAACTTCGTCGAGGATGATGTCGGTCTTGAGCGCGAAGCGGGCCACTTCCTCGCCCGTATCATGGCGGCGGATCAGGCCTTCGTACGGGTAGATGTCGATCACGTCACCCATGGCCAAGCCGGTGACGTCGACCTCGAGGGGCAAGGCGCCGGAGTCTTCCATGGTGTTGAAGAAGATGGGCGCGATCTTGCCGCCCAGGCACACCCCGCCGGCGCGCTTGTTGGGCACGTGCGGGATGTCGTCGCCGGTGTACCAGAGCACGGAATTGGTAGCGGATTTGCGCGAGGAACCGGTGCCGACCACATCACCGACGTAGGCGACCGGATATCCCTTGGTTTTCAGTTCGGCGATCTGCTGCTCGGCGTTGTGCACGCCTTCGCGCGGCACCTTGAGCATGGACTTGGCATGCAGCGGGATGTCGGGTCGCGACCAGGCATCCTGGGCAGGGGAAAGATCGTCGGTGTTGGTTTCGCCCGTCACCTTGAACACGGTGACGGTCAGCTTTTCGGGCAACTGGGGACGGCTGGTGAACCACTCGGCCTCGGCCCAGGCGCGCAAGACGGCTTGGGCTTGGGCATTGCCGGCCTCGGCCTTCTCCTGCACGTCGTGGAAGGCATCGAACATCAGCAGGGTGTGGGACAAGCCCTTGGCGGCCAGCGGGGCGAGAGTCGGGCTTTCCAGCAAGTCGATCAACGGCGCCACGTTGTAGCCGCCCAGCATCGTACCCAGCAACTCGGTGGCGCGCTCGGGCGACAGGATGGGGGAAGCCGCTTCGACCTTGGCGATCGCGGCCAGGAAACCGGCCTTGACGTAGGCGGCTTCGTCCACGCCGGCGGGCACCCGGTCGGCGAGCAGGTGCAGCAGAAACTCGGCTTCGCCGGCGGGCGGTTGCTTGATGAGTTCCACCAGGGCAGCCGTCTGCTCCGCGTTCAGGGGTTTGGCTACAATGCCATCCGCCGCGCGCTCGGCGACGTGCTTGCGATAGTCTTCCAGCATGTAAGAGTGCCTTGTGAGTGTGTGCTTGTGATGTCGACGAGATCCGCCCGTGCTCGCGATCTTCGAGCATAGGGCCTGGCCGCGGCCGGAGCGTCGCGGTTATGCGAAACCCGGGGCTATTATATGAAGCGGAACGGTAACAATCACGCGGCACCGCCATGACCACTCATTTCTATACGCATCCTGTGTTTCTGGAGCATGACACCGGCGCAGGTCACCCGGAGAGTCCGGAGCGCTTGCGCGCCATCGATGCCGCGCTGAAGCGGCCCGAGTTTTCCAGCCTGATCCGCAAGGAGTCGCCGCGCGCGACGCTGGATCAGATCCACCTGGTGCATGCGCAGAAACAGATCGACAAGGTGGCCCACTTCATCCCGAAGGAAGGCATCATCTATCTCGATCCCGACACGCCGGTCTCGCCGTTTTCCCTGGAAGCGGCCCTGCATGCGGCCGGCGCGGTTTGCGCCGCCGTGGACGCGGTTTTCGCCGGTGAAGCCAGCAACGCATTCTGCGGCGTCAGGCCGCCAGGCCATCACGCCACGCCGGAAACCAGCATGGGATTTTGCCTGTTCAACAACGTCGCCATCGCCGCCGAGCACGGACGCCAGCGGCACGGCATACGCAAGGTCGCCATCGTCGATTTCGACGTCCATCATGGAAACGGCACACAGGCCGCCTTCGAAAAGAACCTGGAAGTGCTTTACGCCTCTACCCACCAATATCCCTGGTATCCGGGTTCTGGCGCCGCGACGGAGACGGGGGTGGGCAACATCTTCAACGCGCCGCTGCGTAGCGGTGCCGGTTCGGCGGAATTCCGCGCCGCCATGCGCGAGCGGATATTGCCGGCGGTCGACAAGTTTCAACCCGAACTAGTGCTGGTTTCGGCCGGATTCGATGCCCACAGGGACGATCCTCTGGCCTCCCTGAACCTGGTGGAAGACGACTTCGCCTGGATTACCGCCGAACTGCTTGCCTTGGCAAAGCGGCATGCCCAAGGCCGACTGGTTTCGACCCTGGAGGGCGGGTACGAACTCCGCGCCCTGGCCGACAGCGTAGCGGCGCATGTGGGCGAATTGCTGAAGGCGTGAGCCGCTTCTATTTTCGCATCTAGGGTGTGTCCAACGCGGACTGATCCACTGGGGCTTCCAGAGATTTCAGCACCCCGATATCACGCTGGGGGATTTCGACCTCCATGTGCCAGCCGCCATTTTCGTCGACCTCATCGCGCAATATTTTCGCGACCACGTAGAGTTTTGCCCGAATGGCTCCCTGGGTCGGCGGAATATGCAGCGTGCGGGACACCGTGGCCCCGCTCAACCGTTCGACGATGGCCTGGTTCAGCAAATCCAGTCCCACGCCGTCGCGCGCCGAGATCCAGGCGCGTATGGGCTTGCCCTCCTGGTCGCGCTCCAGGCGGGGCTGGGGGTTGTCGGTCAGATCGATCTTGTTGTAGACCCTGATCCTCGGTACCCGGTCGGCGCCGATTTCTCCCAGCACCGCTTCGACTTCCGCGATGGTGTCGTCGACCCGCTCGTCGCCCGCATCGATCAGGTGCAGCAGCAAGTCGGCGTCGCTCGCTTCGCTCAGGGTGGAGCGGAACGCCGCCACCAGTTCGTGGGGCAGGTGGCGGATGAAGCCCACGGTATCGGCCAGCACCACCGCGAGGTGCGGTGCCACGTGGTGACGGCGCAAGGTGGGGTCCAGGGTGGCGAAGAGCTGGTCGGCGGCGTACACACTGGCTTGCGTCAGGGTATTGAACAGGGTGGACTTGCCCGCGTTGGTGTAACCCACCAGGCCGACCACGGGGACCTCGGCGCGTTTACGCGCCTGACGCCCCTGGTTGCGCTGCTGCTCCACCTTTTCCAGGCGTTTCTGAACCAATCGGATGCGATCGGCCAGGAGGCGTTTGTCGGTTTCGAGCTGGGTTTCGCCGGGTCCGCGCAGGCCTATGCCGCCCTTCTGCCGCTCCAGGTGGGTCCAGCCACGTACCAGGCGGGTGGCGAGGTGTCGGAGCTGGGCCAGTTCCACCTGCAGCTTGCCTTCGAAGGTTCGGGCGCGCTGGGCGAAAATGTCCAGTATCAGACCGGTGCGGTCGACCACCCGGACCGACAGGGCTTTCTCCAGGTTGCGCTCCTGGCTGGGAGTCAGGGCGTGGTCGAACAGGACCAACTCGGCATCGTGTTCAGTGACGGCCAGCAGGACTTCTTCCAGCTTGCCCTTGCCGATGAAATGGCGTGGATCGGGGGTTTGCCGCCGGCAGGTAACGACGGCAACCGGATCGGCGCCTGCGGACAGGGCGAGTTCGCGAAATTCGGCGAAATCCTCTTCGTCGCTCTCCGTGTGCGGATGAACTAGCAGCGCGCGCTCGCCGGCGTCGGGACGGTCGAACAAATTGGCTTTCCGGAAACTAGAAGGGCGCAGAGTTTGCGGACAGACTCTGCGCCCGATATGAAGGGAATGGGCGGCTTATTCTTCGTCATCCCCACCTTCGGTCTGGTGGGGCAGACGCACCTGACGGGCCGGAACTATGGTGGAAATGGCGTGTTTGTACACCATCTGGCTGACGGTGTTTTTCAGCATCACGACGTACTGGTCGAAAGAATCGACCTTGCCCTGGAGCTTGATGCCGTTGACCAGATAGATGGACACCGGCACATGTTCTTTTCTGAGAGCATTCAGGAAGGGATCCTGCAGGTTCTGCCCTTTGGACATTTTTCGTTCTCCTTATTGTGTGGGCTGCTCTACGCGAGCGGCCTGATTGAAATCATTAAAACAAATACACCCGGCTTTGGCCAGAGGCGGCTTTTCCGTCCGCTAGACAGCCATGCGATGATGGTGTGCGGCTCGAGTCGGGATCAGTGGGCAGAGAGCGCCTTAAGCGTGCCGGCGCCGTGCCGGGTCAGGGCGATGCCCGGTCAGGAGCAGCCAGGCCGCCGACAATAGATATCTGATACCTTCGATTACAGCGCGGAAATACCTTTTGTGCAGGTAAAAATAATAACTGACGGATTTTCTGGAATTAACGTAATGCCACCGTATGTCGTCTCCAAATTCGTGGTTTTTCGGTAAGGTTTGGCAAAGCCTTTTTAATATACTGACTTTGGCATGGTAAAAAGGTTCGTCGTTGCGGGTGAGGTTGGTATCGTGGGCACGCTTGCGCATCAGCGTGTCGGGCTGGCAGGCAATGACGCCGCCGGCATACGCGACACGTAACCATAAGTCGTAATCCTCCGCGTATATCATGGATTCGTCGAATCCCCGGGTTTTGCGGGCCCAGTCGGTTTTCAGCAGGACCGTCGCGGTGAATATGGGATTGGCTTCCAGCAGGCGTAGGAACGGTTCATCAATGATGCCCGAAAAATCGGTGTAGCCGAATCTTAGGTGCGAAGAGGTGATGAATTCGCCTTTTTCATTGAACTGGCTCGCATCGCTGCTCAGCAGCGTTACTTCGGGGTGTAGCCGCAGGACATCGATCTGCCGTTCCAGCTTATCGGCTAGCCACAAATCGTCAGCATCCAGGAAAGCCAGCCAGTTACCGCGAGCAAGTCCGATGCCGGTATTGCGCGCGCGGGAAGGCCCGGCGTTTTCCTGCTTCACGTAAATCAATTCGGGTGTCCGGCCTTCGAAGCCCTTGGCCACGGCTTCCGTTCCGTCGCTCGATCCGTCGTCTATCACGATGATTTCCAAGGGCAACCTTGTTTGCGCATAGACGCTCTCCAGCGTTTCCGCCAAAAAGCGCTCGGCATTGTAGGCGGGGATGATTACGCTGATGGAATAGTCGTCTTCTGCTTTATCAGTCATCGTCAACTCGGTTGGGCGTCGTGACCGGCTTGCCGGGTCGCACCGAGCACGTCGTCGTAAACGTTTTGTACGGCGTTGATATGCTGTTCGATCGAGAAAGTTTCAAGTGCATGTTGGCGCGCTGCGGCGCCCAGGATCCGCCGCAGCGACGCATCCGAACAGAGCCTTTCGATGGCGGCGGCGAGGTCGGAGGCATTGCCGGCTTCGAATAGCAGCCCGGTCCGTTCGTGTTCCACCATCTCCAGGGCCCCTCCATGGTCGGGCGCGATCAAGGGGCGCGCCATGGCGAGACATTCGATGATCATGGTACCCAGCGGTTCGGGCGAAGTAGAGGCGGATACTACGACGTCCAGCCCTTTGTAGACCGCCGGCATGCCGGTCTGGTGGCCGGTGAAAATGATGCGCTCGGCGTGCCGTGCCGAGGCGGCTTCTGCGCGCAGTTCGCGCTCGTAGTCCACGCATTCCGCCGGTGTCCCGCCGACAATGAGCAGGTAGAGATCCGGATGGCGTTCCAGCAGTTCGTGCCCGGCCTGGAGAAACAGCCGCTGGCCTTTCCAGGGTATCAGCAGGCCAACCAGACCGACCGCGATCGCTTGGTCGGGTACGCCATAGCGCCGCCGGAAGGCGAGTCCGTCGGCCTGCAAATCGAGCTTGTCGAGTTCGATGCCGTCGTAGACATAGCCGCGCTTGGTTTCCGCGATGCCTAGCCGGCCCAGACTGTCCGATACCCAGCGAGACACGGCGATGAAACGCGTCGGTATGCGGTAGAACCAGCGCATCATCGCCGAGCCCTGCTGATCGCCACGCACGTGGGACACGACGGGTATGTTAAGCAGCTTGCCGACCAGAAGTGCCGAGCGGTTGCACAGCGGTTCGTTGTTGGCGTGGATAAGATGGGGCTGGAAGCGCAGCGCGACCCACAAAGTGCCCAGGAAGCTGGGTAGGAAATTGCACAAGTCATCGGCTCGGGCCAGAAATTGACCCAGAAGAAAACGCAGGCCCGGCAGTTTGTCGGGCCAGTGCGCGGCGTCGAGCCGTCGTTTGAAAGGCGCCAGATCGATCAATCGGTCCGGCACATGCCGCCACGGTGCTTCTTGTGCAATGTCACGGTACAGCGCATCGCCTCGGCCGGTAATGACCAAGGGCTCGAAGCGCGTGCGGTCGAGATTGCGCACCAGGTGGCGCAGGCAGATGATGGCGCCGCCGTAGCCGATGCCGTTCTCGACGTACAGTATGCGTTTGCGGTCTGTCGGCCCAGCGTTGTCGGCCATGGTCATCCTCCGAATCGAGGGTATGCCCGGGATGTCAGCCGGCTACCCGGGCCAGTCCGCACTGGAGCTTGCGGCGTTTGAGTTCCTTGCAGGCGAGGCCGGCGTCCTCCTGGGTCAAGCCCTTGAAATAGGCCAGGTAGCTCTTCTTGCCGCGGCGGGTGCGGGTGGAAACGGCAGCTTTGGCATGGCGCAAGGCGAAGGCGGCAAACTTGGTCGCCTGGCTGATGCGTTGTTCCGCCGTTTTCTCCAGGGGGAATTCGCCGACGTGGATCTGCCAACCCGCTTTTTCTCCGCCCGAATTGCGCTCGGCGATATCGCCCTGGGCGGTATTTCGATCTCGCCGGGCGAGCCTTTCCTTACGGGGCAGTTTTCGCAGCGGCAGCGGTTCGAGTTCTTGCGGCCGGCGCAGCAATTCCGGCTGTCCGACGCCGGCCATGCGTATGCTGCCGAACTCCCTGCCGTCGAGCTGGGCGAATCCGGCGTCCAGCAGATCGCGCATGTGGGCGTCCCGGCCCGCGTGGGTATTGCCGCCGAAGACCACGCCGATCAATCGATGTCCGTTGCGCCGTGCGGATGCGACCAGGTTGTAGCCGGATGCGTTGACGAAGCCGGTCTTGATGCCGTCGGTTCCGGCATAGTTTTCCAGCAGGTGGTTGTGGTTGTGGAAGCTGCGCCCGCGGAATTGAAACTGCCCGGTCGAAAAATAGCCGTAGTATTGCGGGAAGTTCTTGAGCAAGGCCTTGCCGAGCCGGAACATATCCCAGGCGGTAGTGACCTGGGTGGGGTCGGGCAAGCCCGAGGCATTGTGGAACAGGGAGCCGTTCATGCCCAGTTGGCGGGCTTTCTGGGTCATCATCAGGGCGAAATTGGACTCGCTGCCACCGAGGGCTTCGGCGATCACGGTCGCGGCGTCGTTGGCGGACTGGGTCACCAGGCCCAGCACCGCTTCTTCCACCGCGATGCTGTCTCCGGCGCGCAGACCGAGCTTGGACGGCGGTCGGGAAACCGCGTAGGACGAAACGCTCAGTCGGTCGTTCAAGGACAGTTCACCGCGTGATATGGCCTCGAAGACCAGATACAAGGTCATCATCTTGGTCAGCGAGGCGGGGTGACGGATCTCATCCGCGTTGCGCGAGTAAAGTACCCGTTCGGACTCCACTTCGACGACGAGTCCGGAATAGGGGGCGGCAGATAGCAATTTGGAGAAGCACAGGAGGATCAGTGCGATCAGGGTAAATGTTGATCGTCTGTAACGCGGAAACGGCATGGACTATCGCTGGATTCTTCTTGGGTTTTATGGGGTTGCGGCGTAAATGGCGGAGCCTTAGCGCTCCTTCATTACCCGCTGTTTTTCGCGCTGCCAGTCCCTGTCCTTTTCGCTCGCGCGTTTGTCGTGCTGTTTTTTGCCTCGCGCCAGGCCGATCTCGAGTTTGGCGCGGCCGCGCTTCCAGTACAGGGCCAGCGGGATGAGAGTATAGCCTTTGCGTTCGACGTGGCCGATCAGCCGGCTCAGTTCCTGGGCATGCAGCAACAGCTTGCGCGATCGCACCGGATCCGGGTTGACGTGCGTGGAGGCCGAAGTCAGCGGTGAGATGTGGGACCCGAACAGAAAAGCCTCGCCGTTCTTGAGGATGACATAACTTTCCTTGAGCTGGGCGCGCCCGGCGCGCAGGCTCTTCACTTCCCAGCCTTCCAGCGCCAAGCCGGCTTCGAACCGCTCCTCGATGAAGTAGTCGTGGGTGGCTTGGCGGTTCAGGGCGATGGTGGAGTCACCCGGCGTGTTTTTCTTGGCCATTAGGTTGAGAGTGGAATTTTCTGACTGGTCGATATGATTTTTGTTATTTTACTTCATTCGCCGAGCCGCGGGCTTGTTCCGCGAGTACAGGAAGGCGAGCTATTCATCCGCTAATAACGCCTGCCCTCCCGGGACAGACGCAGATATAAGAACATTCGGGGAAAATCTTAATGACCGATCAACGCTTGCTTCATGCGCAATGGTCTTCGCGCACGGCATTTATCCTGGCCGCCAGCGGTTCCGCCATCGGGCTGGGCAATATCTGGAAGTTTCCCTATCTGGCCGGCGAATTCGGCGGCGGTGCCTTCGTGGTCACCTATCTGCTGTGCGTGGCCTTGATCGGCGTACCGATCATGATCGCCGAGACCCTGCTGGGCCGTCGCGGGCGGCAGAGTCCCATCAACACCATGCTGACGCTCGCGGAAGAGGCCAAGGCCAGTCCTTATTGGCGCTATACGGGCTGGCTGGGTGTGGCCGCCGGTTTTCTGATCTTGTCCTATTACAGTGTCATCGCCGGCTGGGCGATGGCCTATATCTTCAAGATCAATAGCGCATTGTTTGTGAATATCGACGCCGAGCAGACCGGCCGCTTTTTCGAAGCGTTCAAGTCGTCGCCGGAGTTCCAGTCGATCTGGCACACCTTGTTCATGATCGCCACCGTGGCCATTGTCAGCCGCGGAGTCAGCGGCGGCCTGGAGCGAGCCAGCCGCTATCTGATGCCGGCGCTGTTCGCCATGCTGGTGGCGCTGGATGTTTACGCCATGAATTCCGGAGGGTTCGGCCGCGGCTTCGCCTTTCTGTTTTATCCCGATTTCGACAAGCTGACGGGGGAGGGGGTGTTGGCGGCCATGGGGCAGGCATTTTTTTCCTTGGGGCTAGGCATGGGTTCCATCATGGTCTACGGGTCTTATCTACCGTCACACGTATCCATCGCCCGCTCCAGTCTATTCGTCGCGTCGGCCGATACCGTGGTTGCTCTGATGGCCGGTCTTGCGATTTTTCCCCTGGTTTTCGCTCATGGACTGGAGCCTGGCATGGGGCCGGGGCTGATCTTCCAAACCCTGCCCATAGCGTTTGGCCAGATGCCTGCCGGCTGGTTGTTCGGCATGGTGTTCTTCGTGCTGGTTTTCTTCGCAGCCATCACGTCCGCGGTGGCCCTGATCGAGCCGGCCGTCGCCTGGCTGTCGGAAAACCTGGGATTGAGCCGCAAGCAGGCCAGTCTCTATGCCGGCGCCGCCTGCTGGTTCATCGGGCTGGGCAGCGCTTTTTCCTTCAATATTTGGTCGGAGGTGAAACTGTTCGGCAAGACCGTGTTCGAACTGGTCGATTTCCTCACGGCCAATTTGATGTTGCCGCTGGGCGGCGTGTTGGTGGCCCTGTTCGCGGGCTGGGTGATGAAGCGCGAGATCAGCGAGGCCGAACTGGAACTCGGTGAGGGTAGGGCTTATCCGGCCTGGCGGGTGTTGATACGCTATGTCGCGCCGCTGGGCGTGTTGATGGTATTTCTCGATGCCTTCGGAGTTTTGTAGGTCATGACCACAGTGCAAAAAAGCGCGCTGGTGCGGTTTCCGGCGCATCTGATGTTCGAGTTGGTGGACGATATTGCGTCCTACCCGAAGTTCCTGCCGTGGTGCAGCGCCAGTCGCATCCTCAGGCGTTCCGGCGACGTCGTCGATGCGGAATTGGACGTCGCGCGGGGTGGCTTTCATAAGTCCTTCGCGACGCGCAACACCGTTGTCGCACCGCGGGAGATCCGCATGAGCCTGCTCAGCGGGCCGTTCGAACATTTGAGCGGCGTATGGACCTTCACGCCTTTGCGGGACGACGCCAGCAAGATCAGCCTGGATCTGGAGTTCGAAATGTCCGGCAAGCTGGCCAGCCTGGCTTTCGGCGCCATTTTCAACCAGATCTGCAATACCATGGTGACGGCATTCTGCGATCGCGCCAAGGCGCTCTACATCTACCATCATGAAGAAGATGAAAATTGAAGTGGCCTACGCCAAGCCGGGCGAGCAAGTTTTACTGGCCTTGGATGTGCTAGAGGGAAGCACGGCGGAGCAGGCCATCCGGCAGTCCGGTATTCTGGAGCGGTTTCCCGAAATCGATTTGGAACAGGCCAAGATCGGTATTTACAGCAAGCCCTGCAAATTGGATCAGCCGGTGAAATCCGGCGATCGCTTGGAAATTTACCGCCCGCTGATCGCCGATCCCAAGGAAGCTCGCCGTAACCGGGCGGCGAAGAAGGGCGAAGCGGGGTGACGAGGGTTGTGGAATGGAGGGCACGAAAAAAGGCGGATCGATCGATCCGCCTTTTTTGTCACCCCAGTTCGGGTTACGCGCGATGAAGCCGCCAACCCGACCTGCGTGTATGGGCTTTAGAAGCCGAAGCCCAGGTAGGCACCGGTGGTGAAGCCGTCGGTGTCGACGCCTTTGAGCGTCACGCCGCTATTCTTGTTCTTGATGTCCAGATCGTCACCGGTGAAGTGGTAGCGGAAGTCCAGGCCGGCATACAGATCACGCCAGATGCGGTATTCCGCGCCGGTGCCGACCATCAGGCCCGGATTCAGCACGGTTACGCCGGACGACGGCGGGGAGATGACATGGATGCCCAGGCCGAACGGGATGATCCAGGGGCGGAAGTCGCCGAACTGGTTGAACTTGATCTTGGGCGCCGCGGTCAGGGTGAACTGGGTGATCTTGTTCTCGATAGTACCAAGAACATTTCCTACGGTACCGCCGGCACCGTCTCCGATAGCCGCCGCTGCAACCAACGTATTGGTGCTGGTGCCATAGTTCTTGTATTCGAACATCACTTCACCATCCACCGAAGCGAAATCGGTCAAGCCCCAGAGATCGTCGGTCAGGCGGTGGTCGAAGCCGGCGCCGACATACCAGCCGTCGCCATCTTTGTCATGGGTGGTAACGCCAGCGGTGGCGTTATCCACTAGCAATTCATTGGTGCGGGCATGTTCCAAAGCTGCGTAACCGCCGCGGAAGAACAGCAGGTCGTGATGGCTCTTTTCATGCTCTTCGGCTTCGGCGAACTTCTGATCCACCTGAGCCTGATGAGCTTCAACCTTGGCAGTTGCGGCTTTGACATCGGCCTTGGTCTCGGCGCGGGACTTGGCTACTTCTGAGCGCAGCGCGGTCAGTTCCTGCTCGAGTTGAATCAGGCGCTTTTCCAGTGCGGACTGGACGGTCGGGGCCGGAGAGGCCTTCTTGTCGGCGGCAGTAGCCGCTTGCGGTGCCATGGCGACCGCCGCTAAGGCAGCGGCGGTCATCAAACCGGTTTTCATCTTGTTCATTAGGGTTAACCTCCCTCAGCTTGGTTTGGATTTTTTATCCGTTGTAATAATGCAACAAAAAGTTGCAGTACGGTCAAGACTGTAGCAGAAGATCATAAATGCAACAACCTGCCCGGATGACTTATAGGGAAAAATGCTTAAATTTCAAGCGAAACAATGAGCTAGGTCAAACAAAGCGACAAACGGGATGTTGTTAAAAGCACGAATAGTTGGAGCATGTCCGGGCGAGGATGGCCTGAGAAATCCCAGGATTTATCACACAGCTTTCGTTAACTGCGCTCCTATCGAAGCTTCCATCCGGGTCGATGCTTGTTTATCCCCAACCGATAGATAGAAGGTCGCGATACGATCGGCTGGGTTTTAGCATGGCCGTAGTGTGAGTGCTGTCTGAACGGTACTCGTGGGTTTCTGGATTCGGTGCCATGGCATCGATAGTGCCGGTGTGTCCAACTGTTTGAAACGGGAAACAGTCGGTCAGGCAACATGAGAAAATGGCCGTGTTGCGTTTATAATGCGCGTTTTTACGCGCGGGCGAGGCGTTTCGAGGGCTTCGTTCATGGCGCAGAAACACACTGAAATAGAGGCAGAAATGGCTGTGAAAGACCGTTTGCACCGCAGCGAACTCGCGGTTCCGGGCAGTAACAAGCGTATGTTGGAAAAAGCGCCGGACGCGGGTGCCGACATCGTATTCCTCGATCTTGAGGACGCCGTCGCGCCCGATGACAAGGAACAGGCGCGCGTCAACATCATCGAGGCGCTGAACACTTACGACTGGTCCAAATGTGCGGTTTCCATCCGTATCAACGGTCTCGACACCCATTACGCCTACCGCGATCTGGTCGATATCGTCGAAGCCTGCGGCGACAAGCTGGACACCATATTGATCCCCAAAGTGGGCTCGGCCGCCGACGTATTGTTCGTCGCAACCATGCTGTCGCAGATCGAAGCCTATAAAGGCTACAAGCAAATCAACATCCATGTGTTGATCGAAACCGCCTTGGGAATGGCCAACGTGGAGGAGATCGCCCGCACCTGCCCCGAGCGCATGGAGGCCATGGTATTCGGTGTGGCCGACTACGCCGCTTCGGTGCGCGCTAGGACCACCAACATCGGCGGGGCCAACCCGGATTACGGCCTGTTGACCGACCCCGACGAAAACGGCGCGCGCGCCTATCACTGGGGCGACCAGTGGCACTTCGGCATCTCCCGCATGGTTGCCGCCTGCCGCGCCTACGGCCTGCGTCCCATCGACGGACCGTTCGGCGATTTCAACGATCCGGAAGGTTTCCGCGCCGCCGCTCGGCGCGCGGCTGCACTGGGTTGCGAGGGCAAATGGGCGATCCATCCCTCGCAGGTGGCCTTGTGCAACGAAATCTACACGCCGACGGAAAAGGAAGTCACCCGCGCCTACCGTATCCTGGAAGCCATGGAGCAGGCCGCGAAAGAAGGCAAGGGCGCCGTTTCCCTGGATGGCCGCCTGATCGACGCGGCTTCCATCCGCATGGCCGAGAACGTGGTGCGTCAGGTTAAGACCATACAGGCTAGAGAGTCCGCTTAATCTGGTAGGGCGGGTTAGGCGCAGCCGTAACCCGCCGAATTGTTTGAACGGTGGGTTACGCTGCGCTAACCCACCCTACCTCTGAGGAGATTGCAATCCGTGAATATTCATGAATATCAGGCGAAGGAACTGCTTAAAACCTACGGCGTATCCGTCCCCGCCGGTGCGGTGGCTTACTCGGACAAGCAGGCGGCCCAGGTGGCCGAGGAAATCGGCGGCAGCCGCTGGGTGGTCAAGGCCCAGATCCATGCCGGCGGCCGCGGCAAGGCCGGCGGTGTGAAAGTGGTCGACAGCATCGACGAGGTTCGCAAGGCTGCCGACACGCTGATCGGCACGCACCTGGTTACCCATCAGACCGGCCCCGAAGGCACGCTGGTGCAGCGGGTGTGGATAGAGCAGGCCAGCCAGATCAAGCAGGAATACTACCTGGGCTTCGTCATCGATCGGGCCACCCAGCGCATCACCTTGATCGCTTCCGCCGAGGGCGGCGTGGAGATCGAAGAGGTCGCCAAGCATCATCCGGAAAAAATCATCAAGGAAGTGGTCGATCCGGCCATCGGCCTGCTCGACTTTCAGTGCCGCAAGGTCGCCACGTCCATCGGCCTGAAGGGCAAGCTGATGCAGCAGGCCGTCAAGCTGATGAAATCCATCTACCGCTGCATGCGCGACCGCGACGCCTTGCAGGCCGAAATCAATCCTCTGGCCGTGGTGTCTTCGGACGGTCAGGACCGTTTGATCGTGCTGGATGCCAAGTTCAACTTCGACGACAACGCCTTGTACCGCCAGGCGGCAGTCGCCGAACTGCGCGACCTGGCCGAGGAGGATCCGAAAGAGGTCGAGGCCACCGGTCACGGCCTCAATTACATCGCCCTGGACGGCAACATCGGCTGCATCGTCAACGGCGCGGGCCTGGCCATGGCCTCGCTGGACGCGATCACCCTGCATGGCGGCAAGCCGGCCAATTTCCTGGACGTCGGCGGCGGCGCCTCGCCGGAGAAGGTCACCAACGCCTGCCGTATCGTGCTGGAGGACGCCAACGTCAAATGCATCCTGGTCAACATCTTCGCCGGCATCAACCGCTGCGACTGGATCGCCCAGGGCCTGATCCAGGCCTGCAACGCCTTGCAGATCAAGGTCCCCTTGATCGTGCGCCTGGCCGGCACCAACGTTGAGGAGGGCCGTAAGATCCTGGCGGAATCGGGCCTGTCATTCATCACGGTGGAAAATCTGGATGCCGCCGCGGCCAAGGCCGTCGAAATCGTCAACGGGTGAAGCAATGAGCGTATTTGTAAACAAGAACTCCAAGGTCATATTCCAGGGCTTCACCGGCGAACACGCCACCTTCCACGCCCAGGACGCCATCAAGATCGGCACCAACGTGGTCGGCGGCGTCACGCCCGGCAAAGGCGGCACCACCCATCTGGGCCTGCCGGTTTTCGACACCGTGGCCGAGGCGGTAAAGGCGACCGGGGCGGACGTTTCCGCCGTGTTTGTGCCGCCGCCCTTCAATGCCGACGCGCTGATGGAAGCCATAGACGCCGGCATCAAGGTGGCCGTCACCATCGCCGACGGCATCCCCATCCATGACATGATCCGCCTGCAGCGCTATCGCGTCGGACGGGATACCCTGGTCATCGGTCCGAACACGCCCGGCATCATCACGCCCGGCGAGTGCAAGGTCGGCATCATGCCGTCTCACATCTATAAGAAGGGCAATGTCGGCATCGTGTCCCGCTCCGGTACGCTGAACTACGAGGCGACCGAGCAGATGCTGGCTCTCGGCCTCGGCATCACCACCTCGGTCGGCATCGGCGGCGATCCCATCAACGGCATGGACTTCGTGACCGTGCTGCGGGCTTTCGAGCACGACCCGGAAACCAAGGCCGTGGTCATGATCGGCGAGATCGGCGGGCCGCAGGAAGTCGCCGCCGCACGCTGGGCCAAGGAAAACATGAAGAAACCGGTGATCGGCTTCGTCGCCGGCGTCGCCGCTCCGGCCGGCCGCCGCATGGGTCATGCGGGCGCCATCATTTCCAGCGAGGCCGACACCGCCGCTGCCAAGATGGACGCCATGGAGGCCTTGGGGCTCTATGTCGCCCGCAATCCCGCGCACATCGGCCAAACCGTCTTGCGCGCCATGCAGGAGCACGGCATCGCCCCCTGATCCTTCGTATCAGGGGGAAGCAAAAAAACCGGCCTAGTGCCGGTTTTTTTGTGGCGGGCGAAACTCCGGTCCGCACTTTCCATTATGCTAAGCCCCGTTCGATGGTAACGTTGCGGGATTCCCATGAAGCGACGTATAGGGTTGCCGATTCTAAGCGGATGCCTAGGCGTCTTGCTGGCGGGTTTAGGCTGCATGGTCGGAACGCCGGCCTGGGCGGAACCGATCTACCGCTGCGTCAGCGCTTCCGGCCGGCCGGCTTATGTGGCGAATCCGACCGGGTTGTCCAATTGCCAACCTGTCGAGGTGAAGGTCGACGAACCCAGCCCGGAAGACGTCAGGCGGGTGCAGGAAGAAAAGAGGCGCAAGGACGAGGAAGTCCGCATCAACGAGGAAAAAACCCGCGAAGAACGCCTGATCCGTGCGCGCGAAGCGGAAGCGGAGGCCGCCCGGCGGCGGGCCCGCGCGGCCGAGGACGAGGTGCGGCTGTTGAAGCAGCGCCAGGCGGATCAGTACCGGCAGGACAATTCGCCTTATTGGCCTTATCCCATCTATATTCCGCAGCAACCGCGCATGCCGCATCGGCATCCCGATGCGCCCAGGCCCTCGTCCCCGCCGCCGGCGAGAGCGCCTCAGCCTTTCGGCGTCCCGCCGCAGCCGCCGGGAAATCGCTAGATCATCCCCAGTTGCAGCTTGGCGATTTCCGACATCATGTCGCGCGACCAGGGCGGGTCGAACACGACCTCGACGTTCACCGCCGCCACGCCGGGCAGGTTTTTTACCGCCAACTCGACATCGTGTTGCAGGATGGGCCCCATGCCGCAACCGGGCGCGGTGAGGGTCATGGTGACGTCGACGGCGTGGCCGCCTTCCGGAAGCGCTTTGACCTTGCAGTGATAGACGAGTCCCAGGTCGACGATGTTGACCGGGATTTCCGGGTCGAAGATGGTCTTCATGACTTCCCAGGCATTCTTCTCCACCGTTTCGGCATCTTCGCCCGGCTCCAGATGGCTGAGACTGGGCGGTTCCTTGCCGATGGCATCGGCGTCCGCGCCGGCGATGCGTACCATGTAGCCCCGCTCGGTGGTGACGGTGAAATTGCCGCCCAGGGATTGAAATAGCGTGACGACGTGGCCTTGGGGCAGGACGGTGGGGGAGCCGTCCGGAATTTGAACGACATTGACATCGCGTTGCAGGACGATGCTTTCACGACCGTACATGGGGAACTCCGGGTATAGATGCGTGGGATGGTTCAGGAGCGGTCAATCAACCACTCTTTAGGGGCCGTCGTAGCCGATCCGAGCAGGCTGGCGAGGGTTTCCGCGAGATCGTCGGGCCTGCGGCGTTGTTCGGGGTGCTCGCCGGGGTGGGTGTGCCGGCGGATGGGGCTGTCTATTGCTCCCGGAATCAGCAGGTGGGCGCGCACCCGGCCTTCGCCTTCCAGTTCCTGGGCGAGCATGCGGGCCAGGGCTTCCAGGGCGATCTTGGCCAATCCGTATCCGCCCCAATAGGCCTGACCACGGCGGGCCGAGGCGTCGCTGGTGAAGACGACGGCCGCATCGCCGGTTTGCCGCAGCAGCGGAAGCAGGGCGCGCGTGAGGCCATGGGCCGCGCTCAGGTTGACCCGCAGCAAATGTTCCAGACCGGCCTGGGTCAAGTCGGCCAGCGGCCCGAGATTGCCGGGGGCCGCCGCGCAATGCAGTATCCCGTGTAGTCCGCCGAACTGTCCCAGGAGGATGTCCGCCAGTTCGGCATGGTCGGCGTCGCCCGCCTTGGCCAGATCGAGCGGATACAAGGCCGGCTGACGGTGACCATGCGATACCAATTCGTCGGAAAGCGTTTCGAGCTTGCTGACTACCCGGTCCAGCAGCACCAGTTGCGCGCCCCGCTCGGCGCAGGCTCTGGCCGCCACGCCGCCGAGTCCGCCGCCCGCACCCGTTATCAGGATGCACCGGCCGGCCAGTGAAGCAGATTCGGCGGGACGGCTCATGAGCGCTCCTCCAGCCAGTTCAGCAGATCCTCGGGTCGGTCCAGCAATCCGTGGGCTCCCCAGCGATGGGCAGGATCGTCGGCCGGCACATAGCCATAGCGGGCCGCCAGCGTACTCATGCCGGCGTTGTGGCCGGCTTCGATGTCGCGCCGGGCGTCGCCGATGTACACGCAGGTTTCCGGCGCGCGGCCGATGCGGCGGCAAGCTTCCAGCATGGGCAAGGGATGCGGCTTGCTCTCGGCGCAGGTGTCGCCGCTGACGACGCAGCCGGGCCGTTGTGACAAATCCAGGGCGCGCAATAGCGGTTCGGTGAAGCGGGTGACCTTGTTGGTGACGATGCCCCAGGCGAGCCCGCGTGCTTCCAGTTCGTCGAGCACCGCTTCCATGCCGTCGAATAGACGGGTATGCACGGCGATGTTGTCCTCGTATACCGCCAGCATGCGTTCCAGCAAGGGTTCGATCGGAAGTGCGCAGGCGTTTATTGTCAGGGCGTGGCGCAGCATGGCGGAGGCGCCGCCGGATATGTAGGGCTTGAGGTCGTCGTGAGGCAAGGCCCGCTGCCCCGCTTCGACGAGAGCGGCGTTGCAGGCCGATACCAGATCGGGGGCCGTGTCGAGCAAGGTGCCGTCCAGGTCAAACAGCACGGCTTGCAGGGGCATACTCTTGCCCATTCTTTAGGCCTCGGGGCGCAGGAAGGCCGCCAGATAATTCACGTCCACGTCTTTGCCCAGGGCGAACTGCTGTGTCAGGGGGTTGTAGCTCACACCTTCGATGCCCAGCAGTTCCAGGCCGGTCGCCCGTGCCCACGAACTCAGCTCCGAAGGCTTGATGAAGGTTTTATAGTCGTGGGTGCCCTTGGGTATCATGCGCAGCACGTGTTCCGCCGCCGCGATGGCCAGCAGCCAGGCTTTGGGATGGCGGTTGAGGGTGGAGAAGAATACCTTGCCGCCCGGTTTGACCAGCTTGGCGCAAGCCTGGATGACCGAAACCGGGTCGGGCACATGCTCCAGCATTTCCATGCAGGTCACCACGTCGAAGCTCGCGGCTTGCTCGTCGGCCAGCGCTTCGGCGCTGATCTTGCGGTAATCGACTTTCACGCCGGACTCCAAACCGTGCAAATCGGCGACATCGAGCAGTTCGGGGCTCAGGTCGATGCCGAGCACCTCGCCGCCCGCGCGGGCCAGTCCCTCGCTCAAAATGCCGCCCCCGCAGCCTACGTCCACGACGCGTTTGCCTGCGATGTCGGCGTAGGCGCGGATGAACTGGATGCGCAGGGGATTCACCGCGTGCAGGGTCTTGAATTCGCCCTGAGTATCCCACCAGCGCTCGGCCTGCGAGCCGAATTTGTGGATTTCGTGTGCGTGCACATTTTCGCTATGTGTCATGGTCGGCTCCGTTAGGCGGTGGTCGGAGCGCTTAGACGCTCGCGCCAAGCAATGGCTTTTTCGGTGATGGCGGCGCGGTCGAGCGTGATCAGATCGCGCTTTTTCAACACTTGCCGGCCTGCCACCCAGACGTCGCTGATCTGATGCCGGCTGGCGGCGTAGACCAAATCGGACAAGGGATTGAACAGGGGCTGGGTCTCGATGTGGTCCATGTCGATGGCGACGATGTCTGCCGACTTGCCGACCGTCAGCGAGCCGATTTCGTGGTCCAGCCCCAGCGCCTTGGCGCCGTTCAGCGTGGCCATGCGCAAGGCCTGGGCGGCCGGCACGGCGCTGGCATCGCCCGCCACGCCTTTGGCCAGCAGGGCGGCGGTGCGCATCTCGCCGAGCAAGTCCATGTCGTTGTTGCTGGCCGCACCGTCGGTTCCCAGGGCCACGTTGACCCCGGCCGCGAGCAACTTGGCGATCGGGCAGAATCCGCTCGCCAGCTTGAGATTGGATTCCGGGCAATGCACCACGCTGCCGCCGAATTGGGCGAAAGCGGCAATTTCCTCGTCTTCGAGTTGGGTCATGTGCACCGCGATGAAGCCGGGGCCCAGCAATTCCAACTGCTGCAAACGCTTGAACGGGCGCATGCCGTGGCTGGCCTTGCCGAGTTCGATTTCGCCGGCGGTTTCGTGCAAATGCATGTGGATGGGGCGCTCCAACTCCGCGGCCAGGGTGCGCACCCGTACCAGCGGGTCGTCGGAGACCGTATACGGGGCGTGCGGGGCAAAGGCCGTTTCGATCAGCGGCTCATGGCGCAAGCTATCGTGCAGGGCGAGGCCCTTGTGCAGATACTCGTCCGGTCCCGAGCCCCAAGCGGTCGGAAAGTCGACCACGATCATGCCGACTACGGCGCGCATGCCGGCCAAGGCCGCTTCGCGCGCGGTGATTTCCGGATAGAAATACATGTCGTTGAAGCAGGTGACGCCGCCGCGTAGCATCTCGGCCATGGCCAACTGTGTGCCGTCGCGCACGAAGACTTCGCTCACCCAGCGCGCTTCCAGCGGCCAGATGTGGTGCTCCAGCCAAACCTGCAAGGGCAGGTCGTCCGCCACGCCGCGCAGCAAGGCCATGGCGGCATGGGTGTGGGCGTTGACCAGCCCGGGGATGAGGGCGTGATGCGGGAGAGCTTCCAGGCGGTCCGGCTGATAGCGCGATTCGGCATCGCGCGTGGGCAATATATCCACTATACGGCCGTTATGGATGGCGAGCGCGTGGTCTTCCAGTACCAGACCTTCCGGCTCCACGGGTATGACCCAGCGAGCCTTGATGAGTGTGTCTATGCGCATATGATCGATAAACCCAGTAACTGACTAAGTTTTAATTATGCACCATGCCGCCGCGCGGCACAGCGGAGCCGGGTGAATGTGGCAGGGCGGGCGTCCGCAAGCCAGGCTCGAAGGCGCCGGCTTGCGGGGAAGCGAAGCTTGTCGGCCCCTTGGCCTAGCTGTCTTCGTGCCAGCCGTAGCCGTCGCGCGACAGCAGATCGGCCGACGCGCTGGGGCCCCAGGTACCGGCCGCGTAAGGCAGTGGGCCCTTGGGATCGGCGGCCCAAGTGTTGAGGATGGGTTCCACCCAGACCCAGGCTTCTTCCAGTTCGTCCTGGCGCACGAAAAGCGCCTGGTTGCCGCGGATGGCGTCGAGCAACAGGCGCTCGTAAGCTTCCTCGCGCCTCGCCTTGAACTTGCTGGCGAAGTCCAGATCGAGGTAGACCTGCTGCAATTCCATGTTGTCGCCCGGCGTTTTCACCGACAGATAAAGGCGGATGTATTCTTCCGGTTGCAGGCGGATGACCAGCTTGGCGGGTTGAGGCGCCTGCCCCTCGGAGACCGGAAAAATGGGATGCGGCACGTCGCGGAAATGGATGACGATTTCTGTGAAGCGGGCCGGCAGGCGCTTGCCGGTGAACAAATAAAACGGCACGCCGGCCCAGCGCCAGTTGGCGATGTCGGCACGCACGGCGACGAAGGTCTCCGTCTTGCTGTCCGCCGGGATGCCCTCTTCATCCAGATAGCCGGGCACGGTCTTGCCGCCCGTCACGCCGGTGCGGTATTGGCCGCGCACGGTCTTGGCATGCACGTCCGCCTCGGTGAAGGGCAGCAGCGATTGCAACACCTTGAGCTTCTGATCGCGCACCGCGCAGGAGTCCAGGCTGTGCGGCGGTTCCATGGCGACGAAGCACAGCAGTTGCACCAGGTGGTTCTGCAGCATGTCGCGCAGGGCGCCGGCGCCGTCATAAAAGCCGGCGCGCGTGCCAATGCCGACTTCCTCGGCGATGGTGATCTGCACGTTGCTGATCCATTCGCGGCGCCACAGCGGCTCGAACAGCGGATTGCCGAAGCGCAGGGCCATGAGGTTCTGCACCGATTCCTTGCCCAGATAATGGTCGATGCGATAGACCTGACGGTCGTCGAAGTGCTTGCCCACCTCGGCGGTGAGCTGGTTGCTCGAAGCCAGGTCATGGCCCAGCGGCTTCTCCAGTACCACCCGGCTGTTGAAATCGTTGAGGCCTTGGCGGGCGAGATTTTCACAGATGATGGAGAACAAAAAGGGCGCGGTGGACAGGTAGAAGACGTTCACCTCGGCCGGGGTCTGCTCCAGCCTCGCTTTCAGCGCGGCGTATTCCTCGGGCTTGGTGGCGTCGAGCTTGTCGTAGGCGAGGCGGGCCTGGAACGTGGCCCAAGTGGCGTCGTTCCACTCGTCCTTGGGCACGAATTCGCGGGCCTTGCTTTCCACGAAAGCCAGAAACTCATCCCTGGAAAAGCTTTCCAGCCCGAGACAGTAAATGCGACCATGTTCGACCAGTTGATTGTATTGATGGCATTGGTACATCGCCGGCAGCAGTTTGCGCGTGACCAGGTCGCCGGTGCCGCCGAAGAAGACCAGGTTGAACGATGTAGGGAAATGAAGCTGAGTCAAAGCAAAGTCCTCGTGTCGATGCGTTCTAGTTATGCCAGGGCGTAGGGTGGATTAGGTGCGCGCTGCGGCGTGCCTGTCGTAGGACTCGGGCCTCCTGCGCACCCTAATCCACCGAATGGCGCCTTGGATATCGCCCAACGCCGTTGGTGGGTTACGACGCGCAGCAAAGCACCGTAGACGACAGGCGGTTTGCGTTATGCGCGTCTAACCCACCCTACATGTCCTTACCCCTGCAGTTTCCGGTACTTGATGCGGTGCGGGGTATCGGCGTCGGTGCCCAGTCGGCGATGGCGGTCGGCCTCGTAATCGGCGTAGTTGCCCTCGAACCAGACCACCTTACTGTCGCCTTCGAAGGCCAGCATGTGGGTGGCGATACGGTCGAGGAACCAGCGGTCGTGTGAGATGACCACCGCGCAGCCGGGGAAGTCCAGCAGGGCTTCTTCCAGCGCGCGCAGGGTTTCGACGTCCAGGTCGTTGGTCGGTTCGTCCAGCAGCAGCACGTTGCCGCCCGAGCGCAGCAGCTTGGCCAGATGCACGCGGTTGCGTTCGCCGCCCGAAAGGTCGCCGATGCGTTTCTGCTGGTCGGAACCCTTGAAGTTGAAGCGCCCGCAATAGGAGCGCGAGGGCGTCTGGTAGGTGCCGACGGTGATCATGTCCAGGCCGTCGGATATTTCTTCCCAAACCGTTTTCTTGGGATCGAGGTGGTCGCGGGTCTGGTCGACGTGGGCGATCTGCACCGTCTCGCCGTAGCGCAGGCCGCCGGCGTCCGGCTGCTCGGCCCCGGCGATCATGCGGAACAGGGTGGTCTTGCCGGCGCCGTTCGGCCCTATGATGCCGACGATGCCGCCGGGCGGGAGGCTGAAGGTGAGATCGTCGATCAGCAGGCGGTCGCCGAAACCCTTGCTCAGGCCTTCCACTTCCACCACCACATTGCCCAGGCGGGGGCCGGGCGGGATGTAGATTTCCTTGGTCTCGTTGCGCGCCTGGCTCTCCTGCGAAGTCAGTTCGTCGAAACGGGCCAGACGCGCCTTGCTCTTGGCGTGGCGTCCCTTGGGATTGCTGCGCACCCATTCCAGCTCGGCCTTCATGGCCTTCTGGCGGGCGGATTCCTGCTTCTCCTCGGTCTCCAGGCGCTTCTCCTTCTGCTCCAGCCAGGACGAGTAATTGCCCTCCCAGGGGATGCCGTGGCCGCGGTCCAGTTCCAGGATCCAGCCGGCGACGTTGTCGAGGAAGTAGCGATCGTGGGTCACGGCGACCACGGTGCCCTTGTAGTCGTGGAGGAAGCGTTCCAGCCAGGCGATGGACTCGGCGTCCAGGTGGTTGGTCGGCTCGTCCAGCAGCAGCATGTCGGGGTTGGACAGCAGCAAGCGGCACAAGGCCACTCGGCGCTTCTCACCGCCGGACAGCTTGGTCACGTCGGCGTCCCAGTCGGGAAGGCGCAAGGCGTCGGCGGCGATCTCCAGTGTGCGGTCCAGGTCGTGCCCGCCGGCCGCCTCGATGAAGGCTTCCAGTTCGGCCTGTTTGGCGGCCAGCGCATCGAAATCGGCGTCCGGATCGGCATAGGCCGCGTAGATCGCATCCAGTTCGGCCAGCTTGTCCTTGATGGCGCCGACGGCTTCTTCCACGTTGCCGCGCACGGTCTTGTTCGGGTCGAGTTCCGGCTCCTGCGGCAGATAGCCGATCTTGATGCCGGTCTGCGGCCGCGCCTCGCCGTCGAACTCCTGGTCCACGCCGGCCATGATGCGCAGCAGAGTGGATTTACCCGAGCCGTTGAGGCCCAGCACGCCGATCTTGGCGCCGGGGAAGAAAGACAGGGAAATGTTGCGCAGGATCTCGCGCTTCGGGGGAACAATCTTGCTCACCCGGTTCATGGTGAAGATGTATTGAGCCATGGCCGATGGATGGGGGTGCTTGCTAAAGACCGCCCATTATCCCACAAACGGCCGTCGACACGGCGGATGAATCTTGCCGTCGATCGGAATCTGCACGAACTCGGGATGTTTGTTTACGTCCGAGTATTGCCCGCGATCAACATGGGAGTCGGACATGGAAAGTTTTTGGGAGCGGGCTGAAGCCCGCTTCCACAGATCAATTATTGGCGAGGGCTCGAACTCAGCTCGGTCCCGAGCTTCGCCTCTGGAACCATCCCTTGGACGCCGAAGCGTTCATTAGGGGCTCGTGAGGCCGGAGATTCCGGGATTCGGGTTCCCTGGCATGTGCTTGGGAACCCGTAACCAGCAGAGCTTAAGCCGCCGAAGACGCTTTGCGCTTGCGGGCGAGCAGGCCGAAACCACCCAGGGCCGAACCGAACAGCCAGAGCGCAGCCGGTACCGGCACGGGCGCGGTATTGACGGCCGCCATCATGGTGCCGTTGAGTGCGCCGCGGGTCAGCGCCACGGTGCAATCGCGGCAATCCTTGTAAAAGCGCGGATCGTTATCTTCCTGTTTCAGATCGCCCGTATAGTCATACGCCCAGAATATGACCGCCGTCGCGGTGGTCTGATCGTCGTCGACTTCTTCCTGCGCGCCGCCCGTGCTCTGCGCCCAGTGTTCACCCGGATCGAGCAATTCCCAGTCCGGATCGAACAGGTCGTAGGATAAACCTTCAAAAAGCGCCGGGGGAGCATCGCCGCCGGTCGGGGCGTCCGGATCCTGGAGCAAATCCGAAGGATTGGCCATCAGATTGCCCAATTCGGCATTGCCGACGAGGTTTACCGGAACCTTGCCGGCCAGCACCCATATCGGCCGGTCGTTCTCGTTGCGCACCGTATAGGTCACCCGCGGTTGCGGCAGGGGCGCATGCGTCACCGGGTCTTCGTTCTCGACCTCAATCACCGGGGTGGGAAGAACAGCCGGGGCAGGCGGAGGCGGGGAGGCGGGAGTGGGCGGTGTGCTGGGCGGAGGCGTAGCCACACGAACCAGGTTGTTCGACACATCCCGCTTGAGCCAGTCGTAATTGATGCCCGTGGTGGAGCCGGAATAGTGGATGCCGAAGTGCGTCAGTCCGCCGCTCAGCAGGCTTTGGGATGGATTCAGGTTGTTGCTGTAAACGATGCGGTAGCCGCTACTGCCGTCGCCGAGATCGGAATAATAGGTTTCAGTCGGACGCCCGAAGTAGGAATAGTTCCATGATCCCAAATAACCCCCTTGAGACAGTCCATGGATCTCGATTTCGAAACCGTCCACGGAATTTCCAGTACGGTTGTAAACGTCGAAATTGCCAAGCGAGCCGATGATTTGCACGGCGCTGGCGGATGCCTCGGGGGCGGCAATCAGCGAGACGGCGCCGAATGCTCCGGCGAGGAGCAGAGAGGCTTGTTTGCAGTTCAGCTTCATTAGTTTCGTTCCTCGATATGACACTGAAAGTGACGAGTTGCGGGCAGGTGCCCGAAATGCAACTTCAGCAATAAGAGGGCCAATCTACGGCGAGCCCGGCTTCATGTGGCCTGCAGCGCGTTTTAACGCGGCCGTGACATGTTTTGTAAAGACTGACTTACAGTAGGGTTATCGACGAGGAAGGTGGAAAGGACGGTAATTGCGTGCGGTTCTCGATAGGCCTGCTTAAAATCGCGGAAATTCGCGCCATCGCTCCGTTAAACCATGATTTGAGCGGCATGAGCCAGCTAATTTGGTCCCTGCACGGGTGAAGCGGATCGGATATGTGTAAAGCCGGCTTTACAGTCCGATCTTGCGCGTCAGTCGTTGGTGGTTGGGGTGAGCTGCTCATCACGCCGCGTCCCGCAGCATCGCCGCCGGGCTGGTGCGTACCACGGCGCGGGAATTCAGATAGCCGCACACGCCGACCACCACGGCACTCAGTACGGGGGTAGCCAGCCACAGCAGCGGATGAGGGCGCCAGACCAGATCGAATATCCGGCTGAACAGGATCCAGGCGAGCAACTCGGTCATGGCGGTAGCCAGAAATCCCGACAGGAATCCCAGCGTCATGAATTCCGTCCAGACGCTGCGGTTCAGCAGTTTGCGGGCGGCGCCCATGGCGCGCAGCAGGGCGTCTTCGCGCAAGCGGTCGTCCAGGCTGGCGCGCACCGCTGCAAACAGCACGGTGAAGCCGGCGAGCAGCGCGAGAACCAGCACGCTCTGGATGGCCAGGCTGACCTGTAGGATGATGGACTGGAAACGGCTCAGCAGGACGTCGACCTCCAGCAAGGTGATCGCGGGAAAGGTTTTGACGAGCTGGGTCAGCCAGGCTTTGCGCTCAGCCGGCAGATGGAAGCTGGTCAGATAGGTGGCGGGATAGCCGTCCAGCACACCGGGTGGAAAGATCATGTAGAAGTTCGGATTCATGGTGTCCCAGCGCACCGAGCGCAGGCTGTCCACCTGCGCTTCGAGGATCTGGCCGGCCAGGTTGAAGGTCAGCCGGTCGCCTAGGCGGATGTTCAGGCTTTCCGCCAGCTTGGCTTCCACCGATACGGTGGGTTCGGCGCTGGCGCCGGGCCAGTTTCCCGCGGTGATGCGGTTGTCGGGTGGCAATTCGGTGGCCCAGGTCAGGCTGAGGTCGCGGTTGATGGCGCCTTCGCCCGGCGTGTCGCGGCGGGCGACGCCATGGGCGTCCGCGCCGTTGATGGCGGTCAGCCGTCCGCGCACGATGGGATAGATGCGGCTGGCTTCGATGCCCTCCTGGGCGAGAAACGACTTGAAAGCCGGCAAATCGGTCTCGAACAGGTTGAGCGCGAAATGATTGGGTGCGTTGACCGGCAATTGTGAACGCCACTCCTGCATCAGTTCGCTGCGCGCCAGGACGCTGAGCTGCATGGCGGTGAGCGTGAGGCTGAACGCGACGATCTGGCTGACGCCAAGTTTGGGCCGGCGGGTCAGGTTCTGCCAGCCGAAGCGCCAGGACAGCGCCAGTTTGGGAATGAGCGGAGCGAGCGATTTCAGGCTGACCCAGGCCAGGGCGCCCACCAGGGCCAGGGCCGCCGCGCCTCCTCCCAGGGATAATGCCGTGAGGCGGCCGTCGCCGGTGAAACGCCACACCAGCAGAGCCAGGGTCAGCAGGGCCAGGCCGTAGACGCTGAGCGCGCTGGAAGGCAGGGGATCGAGATCGCGCCGCAGGACGCGCAAGGGCGAAAGCCGTTTCAGGCGCAACACCGGCGGCAGGGCAAAGCCCAGCAATACCAGCAGGCCGGCTAATGGCCCGAACAGCGCCGCATACCAGGCCGGGGCGGCCAGGGCATTGGGCAGCATACGGCGCAACAGCGTGGCCAGACCTTCCTGGGCGCCCCATCCGGCCAGACAGCCCAGCAGCCCGCCGAGCAGGCCGATCAGCAAGAACTGCGCGAGATAAAGTATCAGCACCTGGTTTTCTGTGGCGCCCAGGCATTTGAGCAGGGCGGTCTGGTCGAAATGCCGCTCTCCGTAGCGCCGCGCGCTCATGGCGATGGCCACGCCGGCGATCAGCACGATGACCACGCTGCTCAAGCCCAGATAGCGCTCGGCGCGGGTCAGGGCATTGCCGATTTCGGGGCGGTCCTCGTGCACGTCGGTCAGTCGTTGGCCCGGATGCAGCGTGGGCCTGATCCACTGGTTGAATTCGCGCACCGCGGCTTCGTCACCCGCGAACAAGGCGTAGTGCTGCACATTGCTGCCGGGGCGGATGACGCCGGTGGCGTCCAAATCGGCCAGATTGATCATGACGCGGGGCGACAGGCTGAAAAGCTCGCCGCGCCGGTCGGGTTCGTGCGTCAGTATACGCGTGACGGTCAGCCGCTTTTCGCCCACCGTCAGTGTGCCGCCGATCGCTAGATGCAGGGTCGCCAGCACCCGTTGTTCCACCCAGGCTTCGCCGGGCGGCGGTCCCTCGGTGACGAGGGATTCTTCCGAGTCCACCGAGTCGCGGGTCTTCAATGCACCACGCAGGGGATAACCGGGGCCGGCCGCCTTGATGCCGCACAACAGGATCTCATCGCCTTCCACCAGCACACTGGGGAACTCCACCAGCCTTGCATGGCGCAGCCTCAGGCTTTCCGCGCGGGCGAACCAGTCCGCCGGTGGCAGCTCGCGGGCCCGCACCAGCAGGTCGGCGGCCATGAACTCCGCGGCCTGCGCGGTCATGGTGCGGTTCATGCGGTGACCGAGCAGGCTGACCGCCGTCACGCCGGCCACGGCGATGATCAGCGCGGTCAGAAGTAGGGACAATTCGCCGCTGCGCCAATCGCGGCGCAGCAGTTTCCAGGCGAGGGCGAGAGTAGGGGAGTGTGTCATGCGTATGAGGGCCGATCCGGCGGCCGGGGGGTAACTGGGTGGGGGATTATCGCGGAATGTGGACTAGCAGCCAGTCCAGCAAGCGTATGAAACCGATGATGGTGCCGACTGAACCGATTACCCAGAAGGTTTGCCGGTGTATTGCTCCCAGCAAACGAATCTCTGTTTGTTGCAGCTTGATCTCGACACCCTTGATTTCGAGGCGGACGCCTTCGATTTCTTTTTGCAGCTTGCCTTCGACTTCCTTGATTTCCAGCCTGACGCCCTCGATTTCCTTTTGCAGCCTGCCTTCGGCTTGCTTGATTTCCAGCCTGACGCCTTCAACTTCTTTTTGCAGCCGCAGCTCGCTTTCGCGAACCTGACCTTGCGTCGCCACCTCCTTGAGTTGCGGGTAGTGCTCTTCCAATTGGCCGAAGGCCTCCGCGATGATTTTGGCGCGCGCTTTTTCGTCGGAGGCTTCGGTGAGTTGCTCGTAGAGGTGGAGTGCGGTGATGCTCATGCTGGACGGTCCTTGCGAATTGGGCTGTCGCCAGTATACCCAATCTGTTTCTCGATTCGCAGGGCGAGGGCGATTGTTCACCGAGAAGCAACTGGTGTACCATGCGCGATCTTTTTTCAAGCAAAAACAAACGGCTATGCGCGAACTCAACCCGCTTTACAACCTGATCAAGGATTTGAGAGCCCGCCAGGAAGGGCTCAGGGGGTATCTTTGACTTCGAAACCAAACAGGAGCGTTTGACCGAAGTCTTGCGGGAACTGGAAGACCCGAAGATCTGGGATAAGCCCGAACAGGCGCAGGCCTTGGGCAAGGAGCGCGGCCAGTTGGAGCAGGTGGTCAACACGCTGCTCGATCTGGATCGCGGGGTGGCCGACGCCGAGGAACTGCTGGAAATGGCGGTGGCGGAAGAAGACGAGGCCACGGTCGACCAGGTTGCCCGAGATCTGGAAAGCTATGAGCGCGACGTGGCCGCCCTGGAGTTTCGCCGCATGTTTTCCGGCGAGATGGACCCGAACAATGCTTTCGTCGACATCCAAGCCGGTTCCGGCGGCACCGAGGCGCAGGACTGGGCGGAAATGCTGTTGCGCATGTATCTGCGCTGGGGCGAGCGCAAGGGCTTCAAGGTGGAGCTGATGGAAGCCTCGCCCGGCGAAGTGGCGGGCATCAAGAGCGCCACCATCAAATTCGACGGCGAATATGCTTTCGGCTGGCTGCGTACCGAGACCGGCGTGCACCGCTTGGTGCGCAAATCGCCCTTCGATTCGGGCAACCGGCGCCATACGTCTTTTTCTTCCGTGTTCGTGTCGCCCGAGGTGGACGACAACGTGAACATCGAGATCAACCCCGCCGATTTGCGGGTGGACGTTTACCGCGCTAGCGGCGCCGGTGGTCAGCACGTCAACCGGACCGAGTCGGCGGTGCGCATCACCCACTTGCCCACCAATACCGTGGTGCAGTGCCAGAGCGACCGCTCGCAGCACAAGAACCGCGACACCGCGATGAAGCAGCTCAAGTCCAAGCTGTACGAGTTGGAGATGTTGAAGCGCTCGGCGCAGCAACAAGCCCTGGAAGAGACCAAGTCGGACATCGGCTGGGGCAGCCAGATACGCTCCTACGTGCTGGACGACTCACGCATCAAGGATCTCCGCACCGAGGTGGAAACCCGCAATCCGCAACCGGTGCTGGACGGCGATCTGGACATGTTTATCGAGGCCAGTTTGAAGAGCGGATTGTGATTCGAGTGTAGGGCGGATGCCCGCCAGGGCGATCCGCCTCCAATCCATGCCGATGGCGGATCGCCCTCGCGGGCATCCGCCTTACCAACAAAGTATTCGAGTTACCGAAATGTCGGAACAATTAGACGAAAACAAATTGATCGCGCTGCGGCGCGAGAAGCTGGCGGCCCTGCGCGCGGAAGGCGTGGCCTTCCCCAACGATTTTCGCCGCGACAGCCTGGCGGCCGATCTGTTGTCCCGCTATGAGGATCAGGATGCCGAGGCCTTGGCGGAGCAGGCGGTGGCGGTGAAGTTGGCCGGCCGATTGATGGCCAAGCGTCTGATGGGCAAGGCCAGTTTCACCCACATCCAGGACATGTCCGGGCGCATCCAGATCTTCCTGCAGCGCGACGGCCTGCCGGAAGGCGTATACGAGGCCTTCAAGACCTGGGACATCGGCGACGTCGTCGGCGTGGAAGGCGTGGTGTTCAAGACCAAGACCGGTGAGCTGTCGATCAAGGCCTCGTCCCTGCGCCTGCTGACCAAGTCGCTCAGGCCTTTGCCCGAGAAGTTCCACGGTCTGAGCGATCAGGAAACCCGCTACCGCCAGCGCTACGTGGACTTGATCGTGACCGAGGAGGCGCGTCAGGTCTTCAAATTGCGCAGCCGCATCGTGGCCTACGTGCGCCAGTTCCTCACGGCGCGCGAATTCGTCGAGGTCGAGACGCCGATGATGCAGGTCATTCCCGGCGGCGCGCGCGCCAAGCCTTTCGTCACCCATCACAACGCGCTGGACATGGACTTGTACCTGCGCATCGCGCCCGAGCTCTATCTCAAGCGCCTGGTGGTGGGTGGTTTCGAGCGGGTGTTCGAGATCAACCGCAGCTTCCGCAACGAAGGCCTGTCGACCCGGCATAATCCCGAGTTCACCATGCTGGAGTTCTACCAGGCTTATGCCGATTACCGCGAGTTGATGGACCTGACCGAGGAATTGCTGCGCGGTCTCGCCAACGACGTGTTGGGCAGTTCGGTGGTGCATCATCAGGACAAGAATTACGACCTGGGCCAGCCGTTCAGGCGTCTGACCCTGCTCGAATCCATTCTGCACTACAACCCGGATTTGACCGCCGAGGACCTGGCGACGCGCGAGGCGGCGGGCAGGGTCGCCGAACGCTTGAGCATATTGGTCAGCCCCGGCGATGGACTGGGCAAGATACAGACGGAAATCTTCGAAAAGACCGTCGAACATCGGCTGGACGAACCGACCTTCATCACCGAATATCCGGCCGAGGTCTCGCCCCTGGCGCGCCGCAACGACGAAAACCCTTTCGTCACCGACCGTTTCGAGTTCTTCGTCGGCGGGCGCGAACTGGCCAACGGATTTTCCGAGTTGAACGATCCTGAAGACCAAGCCGAACGCTTCCGCAAGCAGGTGGAGGACAAGGACGCGGGCGACGAGGAAGCCATGCACTACGACGCGGACTACATCCGCGCGCTGGAATACGGCCTGCCGCCGACGGCGGGCGAGGGCATAGGCATAGACCGCCTGGTCATGTTCCTCACCGATTCGCCCTCGATCCGCGACGTGATTTTGTTTCCGCATATGCGGCGGGAGGTTTAGATAGCGTCGTCACAAGATTATGAGAGAATAGTTCTATCTCAAATTTTCTTTGAAAGGAAAGATGGCGGATTCAGGGCATCGGCGACACGATATATCGGATCGAGTCTGGCAATTATTGGAGCCGCGGTTGCCGGGGCGAGAAGGTGCTTGGGGTGGTAAAGCGCACGATAACCGCCGATTTATCAATGCGGTTTTTTGGATTTTGCGCACTGGCGCGCCGTGGCGAGACTTGCCGCCCGACTACGGCGATTGGAAAAACACCCATCGCCGTTTTTGCCGTTGGCGCGATAAAGGCATATGGGAATCCTTGTTGGAACAGTTGGTGATCGAACCTGACTATGAATGGCTGATGATTGATGCCAGCCACATTAAAGTCCACCCGCATGCGGCGGGCGCCAAAGGGGGCAGCCAGGATATGGGGGTCACAAAAGGGGGCTCAACAGCAAGATACATCTGGCCGTGGATGCGCATGGTATGCCGCTCAGAGTCATTGTTACAGCAGGTACCGTGGCAGATTGTACGCAGGCTTCAACCTTGGTCGCGGGTTTGGATGCCCAGCATCTGCTGGCGGACAAAGGCTACGACACGGACGCCATCGTCGCCCAAGCACAAGCTGCCCATATGGCGGTTGTCATTCCGCCGAAGAAAAATCGCACCGAACTTCGCGCGTATGACCAAGACCTTTACCGCCTTCGGCATTTGGTGGAAAACGCCTTTCTACACCTGAAGCGCTGGCGTGGTATTGCAACCCGTTATGCCAAAAATACCGCTTCATTCTTGGCGGCGGTGCAGATTCGCTGCATTGCTATTTGGGCCGCTATCTTATGACGACACTATCTAGTTTTTTGCCCTCTCTCTTTGGGAGAGGGGTGGGTGAGGGGCTTTTGCAAGGTGTCGCTGACGCGACGGCTTATTCGGATCGGGTGCCCGCACCCGAGGGCGGAATATTTTCTTTTGCGTGGCCAAAAGAAAGTATTCAAAGAAAAGGCCACCCGATTGCCGCGAGAGCCCCTGCGCTGCTCGCTTTCGCCGGGGGGTGATCGAATGGGCTCCTTGCCCCTCGATCTCCGAGCCGCATCCCTGCGGCTCCCCTTCGGGCTGATCCCGGCGAAAGCTCCGCTGCTCGGCGCGGCAAACGGGATCCGAAAACGAAAGACATGAGGCCCCCGGCGATGACTTGTGTGCTCTTCGTATTTGACTTTCCGATCCCGTTCAGCCGCGCTGAGCATCGCAGTTTGCCGGGCGGGAATGACCCGAAGGGGCGACTCAGGGACGAGTCGCGGCGGTCAAGGGGCAGGAGGCCCCTTTGATCGCCTCCCGCCCGGCAAGCGAGAAGCGCAAGATCTTTCGCGGCTGCCGGGTGCCGTTTCTTTTGGTTACTTTTCTTTGGGCAAGCAAAGAAAAGTAACTCGCCTTCGGGGGCGAGACCCCGATTCAAATTGAGACCGTCGCGTCAGCGGCACAAAAAGGTTGAGGTTATGAGCCAAGAAAAAATCAGCGTCCTTTTCGTCTGCATGGGCAACATCTGCCGTTCGCCTACGGCGGAAGGCGTGTTCCGCAAGCTGGTCGAGGACGAGGGTCTGGATCATCGGATAGCGATCGATTCGGCCGGTACCCATGCCTATCACGTCGGCGAGCCGCCGGATAAGCGCGCCCAGCAGGCGGCGCGCGGTCGCGGCATCGATTTGTCCGGTCAGCGCGCACGGCGGGTGGTGCATGCGGACTTCCAGGAGTTCGATCACATACTGGTGATGGACCGCGAGAACCTGGACGCCCTGCGTTTCGTCTGTCCCCCCACTCAGCACCACAAGCTCAAGCTGTTCCTGGATCATGCGCCCAAGCAGAAGGTGCGCGAGGTGCCCGACCCTTATTACGGCGGACCGCAGGGTTTCGAGCGGGTACTGGACCTGGTCGAGCAAGCCGCGCGCGGCTTGCTAAACGAGCTGAAGGCGAACCTGGTTTAGTGTGTTTTCGGAGACTGGGGAGAGGGTGGTGATGAGAGTCGGGTTTGCAGGATTGGGCGCCATGGGTGCTCCGATGGCGCGTAATTTGGCCAGGGCCGGTAGGCTGGCGGCGGTGTGGAACCGCACGGTGAGTGTGGCACAGGACCTGGCCGGCGAACTCGGCGTGGCCGCGACGGCTACGCCCGCCGAACTGGCCGGGCAGGTCGACGTGATCTGCCTCTGCGTCTCGGCCGATGCCGACGTCCTGGCCGTGGTCAACGCGCTGTTGCCCGGTTTGAATTCGGGCAAAGTGGTGGTCGATCATTCCACCGTCGCCGCCGACACCGCACGCGAGGCGGCCGAACGCGTACGCGGCCGGGGCGCCGATTTTCTCGATGTGCCGGTCTCCGGTGGCGTGGAAGGCGCCAAAAACGGCAACTTGGCCATGATGGCCGGCGGCGATGCCGAGGCGCTGGAGCGCGTGCGTCCGGTGCTGGAAGCCATGGCCGCGCGCATCGTGTTGATGGGCGAGGTCGGCGCGGGCCAGGCCACCAAGGCGGTCAACCAGATCATGTGTGCTGGCATCAACCAGGCGGTCACCGAGGCCCTGGCCTTCGGCGCCGCGCAAGGCCTGGACATGGACAAGGTGATCCAGGTGGTCGGCGGCGGTGCCGCCGGCAACTGGTTCCTCGACAAGCGCGGCCCGACCATGACGCGCGGTACTTTCGCCCCCGGCTTCAAACTCGCCCTGCATCACAAGGACTTGAAAATCTGCCTGGAGATGGCCGCATCCTTAGGAATACCGTTGCCGCTGAGTGTACAGACGCTAAACGACTACGCCGAACTCATGGATCGCAATCACGGCGACGAAGACATCTCCGCCCTTTATCGATTGAAGAGACCCGCACCATGAGCGAGCCCGTGACGCCCTATAAACTCATCGGCGGCGAAGAAGCCGTGTACGACCTGGTCGAACGCTTTTACGGCTACATGAACGATTTGCCCGAGGCCCGCGGTATACGCAAGATGCACGCGGCCGACCTGCGCGGCGCCAAGACCAAGTTGTTCAAATACCTGTCAGGCTGGCTGGGTGGCCCCGATCTTTACCAGGCGGAGTTCGGCCATCCCCGTTTGCGCATGCGCCATTTCCCCTTCGCTATCGGCCAGGACGAGCGCGACCAGTGGATGTTCTGCATGAGCAAGGCCCTCGCCGAAACCCCCATGGACGAGGAACTGCGCGCCGGCCTACACGAAGCCCTCGCCAACCTCGCCACCCACATGATCAACCGGGAAGCTTGAAGCCTACCCAGGAGAACCCGCGACCGACGGTCTCCCCCTTAGCGCTCGGCTGAGGCGCCGAACAAGGTGTGCGCCGACCGTTGCGCCACGCCTTAGATGACGGCGTATCCCCGCACGCCGGGTCAAACACAAGGCCCGAATTGATTGACGGATTTGCTCGCTCCGTTTCGTCCGCCTGGCTATGCTGCGACGAGATTACCCGAGCAGAGTCTCTATGAACGCCGCCACAACTCCGCACTCCGATACCGTCCGCTCTCGCTTGCTCGAGGCCGCCAAGATCAGTTTTCTGGCTGACGACTACCACAACGTCAGCACACGCCGGATCGCCGAGCAGGCCGGCGCCAACGTGTCGATGATTCATTACTACTTCGGCAGCAAGGAGGGGCTTTACGAGGAAATGATCCGCGAAACGCTGCATCCTCTGCTCGAAGTGCTGGACGGTCGCCTGCTGTCGTCCGTGGAGGGGTTTGCCGAGTACCTGCGCCTGTATTACCAAACCATGCAGCGGACCCCCGAATTCCCGAAACTCATCCTCAAGATACTCGCCTTGAATCGGGGGCCCGGCCGCCGGTTCGTTCGGCAACTGCTGGCGCGAGGCAGAGCCCGCGGAGCGGAAAGGCTGGAAGACTTGAAGAATGCCGGGCAGGCCGCCCCGGATCTCGACCCCGACGTCGTGCGGATGGCCTTCGTCAGCCTGGCCATGACGCCCATGTTGCTGAAGAGCATTTTCGAGGAGCAAATGGAACGCGCTATGGACGCGGAATTCCTCGACCAACTGGCGAGCTTCAATGGCCGGCTGATGGCGGCAGGGCTGTCTGCCATGCTGCACCCCGCGAGCGGAGCCGAACCATGAGCCTGCAACGACATTCCCTCGCCGTGTACGCCTTCGGCGCAGCGTTCAAAATTGCGGCCTGGCTGTCCACGCTTCCGAATCGCCTGACGCCCGCACCGTTTCGACTCATGCAAATCGGCTCGGCATTCTGGCAGTCGCGAGCCCTGTACGTCGCCGCCCGGCTGGACATCGCCGGCATCCTCGGGGATGACCGGCTTTCGGTCGCGGAGATCGCCGGCAGGACCGGGGCCGACCCTGACGCCTTGCATAGGCTGCTGCGCATGCTCGCGAGTGTCGGCGTATTCCGCGAAATGTCTGCAGGCCTCTACCGCAACAACAAGCTTTCCAGTTGCCTGCGGACCGGGCATCTCCAATGTGTTCGTCCCATGATTCTGATGCACAACTCGGACGCAACCAGTCGTCCGTGGTACGAGCAACTGGAGCAGGGGATCCGCACCGGAGAGGTACCGTTTCGGCTGACCCACGGCCAGGAACTCTACGCCTGGATGGATGCCCACCCCGACTTCGACGCGCTCTTCGGCCAGGCGATGGACAGCGTGGAAGCCTTGATAGGCGATAGTTTCACGACCGAATTCGACTGGCGCCCGTTTACGCGGATGATCGACGTCGGTGGATCGCGGGGCGCCAAGTCCGTGGCGATACTGCGCCGACACCCCCACCTGGAGGCGCTGGTCGTGGACCGTGCCCAGGCGATACGAGGCGCGGCTGAATACTGGGCCGCACGCGAGCCCACCCGCTTGACCGCCCGTTTGAGGTTCGAGGTTGGCGACGCGCTGAGATCGGTGCCCGCGGCCGCGAGCGACAAAGATGTCTATTTGCTCAGCGCACTGCTGCACGGCTATGGAGATGACGCCTGCATCAACATCCTGCGCAACGTATCGCAGGCCGCCGCTCCGAAGGGGGCCTGGGTGGTGGTGATGGAAATGGTCTTGGCCGACTGCCGTGCCGATCTCGCGGCTAGCTCGCTCGACATGCAGATGTTCGTGAACAGCGAGGGCCGGGAGCGCACCCTGGCCGAGTGGAACAGCCTCTTCGAGCGCAGCGGCTTGCGCCTGCGGGAGATCGTGCGCCTGGCGTCGCTCGGGCAGAT
This sequence comes from Methylococcus sp. EFPC2, assembly GCF_016925495.1. Lineage (NCBI taxonomy): Bacteria > Pseudomonadati > Pseudomonadota > Gammaproteobacteria > Methylococcales > Methylococcaceae > Methylococcus > Methylococcus sp. EFPC2. The sequence goes on from NZ_CP070491.1 coordinate 443,669, forward strand.
GCTCGTGCTGCAAGCGGTTCCACGCTAGCCCGACGACCTCGTTCTCAGGCTCGCCTGCAAGGGCCGGGCATGAGGGCGTCTCTAGCGCTCGGCGTGACTATGGGGACGTTCATCGGGAGATCCTGTGGTAGCGCGCAGATAGTCGGCGATAAACGCCAGAACGTCGGTATCGCAAGCCCCACACCCCGAACAGGCTCCGGTCGCTCGGGAGATGCTTTCCAGGTCGTCGATTCCCGTATCGATGAGCCGCATGATCTGCGCCGTGGTCGTCCCGCTGCAGCGGCAAATGATGTCTTTTTTCCTGTCTGGATCGGTGTGATTCATCTCGGTGATCGGGTTCTATGGGCGCTAGCTTACGGAGCCGGTCGTTGCCGGGCGTCCGGATCGATCGAATGCCCGATGTCTTCCACCAAGGCGTCTATCCGTTCCCGCGTCGCGTCCCAGCCGCACATGAAACGCGCCGCGCCGTGACAAGCGCTGACGTAAAAGGGCCAGCCGCGTCGGCGCAAACTTTCGCCCTCGGATTCCGCAAGGCGGATGAACACGGCATTGGCCTGACGCGGGAACGCCGGTTTGATGCCGGTTGTGGCCAATCGTTCTTCAAAATATGCCGCACATTCGTTGGCATGGTGGGCATTTCGCAGCCAGGCGCCGGTCTCGATCAGACCCAGCAGGGGCGCGGTCATCAAACGCATCTTGGCGGCCAGTTGCCCGCTTTGCTTGCAGCGGAAGTCGAAGCCGCGCGCCAGGTCGCGGTCGAAGAACACCACCGTATCGCCGATGCCGCCGCCGGTCTTGGAAGCGCCCAGGCTCAAGACGTCCACCCCGGCTTTCCAGCTCAGCTCGGCGGGGCTCACGCCGAGTGCCGCCACGGCGTTCATCAAGCGGGCACCGTCGACGTGCACGTTCATGCCGTGCTCTTTGGCCAGTCCGGACAGGGCGGAGAGTTCCCCGGGGGTATAGACGGTGCCGACCTCGGTGGATTGCGTCAGGCTGAGGACGACCGGGCGGGGAAAGCGAAGATCGGCTTGGGCGCTGGCCAGCGACCGGGCGGACGACAGGCTCAGCTTGCCGTCGTCCCCCTGCCCGAGCAGCAGTCTGGCGCCGTGCGAGAAGAATCCCGGCGCGCCGCATTCATCGGTTTCGATATGCGACCAGGCATGGCAGACGATGGCCTGATAGGGCTGGCACAAATGCGCCAGGGCCATGCTGTTCGCCGCCGTGCCATTGAAGGCGAAGTACACGTCGGCATCGTGCTCGAACAGCTCGCGAACCGCGTCGGCGGCGCGGGCCGTCCATTCGTCGTATCCGTAAGCCGGAGCGCTGCCGGCATTGGCCTGGACCAGATATTCCAGCGCCTCGGGGCACAGACCGGACCAGTTGTCACTGGCGAATTGGGGTGGATGATGCATGGCGTCGGCTTTCAGTCGTTCATCGAAAAAATGCAGTGGAATCAGCGGGTTTCCCGCAAGAATTCGTCCGGTACTTCCAGATCCTCCGGCGGCACCGGAATGTCGCCACCGTATTGCCGGGCGGCCTTGAGCTGGTAGACGTAGGCCAGGACCTGGGCGACCGCGAGATAGAGCCCGGCGGGGATTTCTTTTTCCACGTCGGTGGAAAAATACAGGGCGCGCGCCAGCGGCGGGGCGGCCAGCAAGGGTACGCCGGCGCCGACGGCGAGATTGCGGATTTGCGCGGCGATCAGGTCGGCACCCTTGGCAACCACCCGCGGGGCGCCCATGCGGCCCTGGTCGTATTTAAGCGCGACGGCGTAATGGGTGGGGTTGGTGACCACCACATCGGCCTTGGGCACTTCTTCCATCATGCGGCGGCGGGCGTATTCCATCTGCAGGCTGCGGATGCGGCTTTTCACTTCCGGTTTGCCTTCCAGGTCGCGCGCCTCGTCGCGGATTTCCTGTTTGGTCATGCGCAATTGCCGCTTCCAGTTCCACCATTGAAACGGCGCGTCGATGGCCGCGATCAAGGCCAGCGAGCCGCACAAAAAGAGCAGGCACCACATGATCAGTTCGACCGCGCGCGCCGTGGCCGGCTCCAGGCCTTGCCGGCTGAGGTGGAGAAAATCGTAAAAATAATGCCGGAAGAGCAGGGCGGTCACGCCTCCGATCAGGAGAAACTTGAGCAAGGCCTTGACCAGTTCGATCAGGGCTTGCGGAGATACCATGCGCGCCAGTCCCTTGAGCGGATCCAGCTTTTCCAGCTTGGGTTCGAAGGCTTCGCTGCTGAAGTTCCAGCCACCCAGCGACAGCGGGGCCGCCAGGGCGACCAGCACGGTCAGGGCGAGGAAAGGCCCCAGCAGTTTGCCCGTGGCCCAGAAATCCCGCAGCAGGTGCTCGCCGATGGCGGAGGGATTGAGCAGGTCGTGCCGGCTCAGGCGAAAGTCGCCTTCCATCAACTTCCACAGGGTCTGCACGATATAGCTGCCGAACATGAACATCGCCACCGAGCCGCTCAACAGCATGGCCAGGGTGTTGAGTTCGCGCGAACGGGGAATCTGGCCCTTCTCGCGCGCTTCGCTGAGCCGTTTCGCGCTCGGTTCTTCTGTTCGTTCCTGGTCGCTGTCTTCGGCCATGGTCTTCCCTAGTTCATCATCTGCGACATGATCCGGTAGCCTTCGTCCAGGAAGTCGCCGAACAGAGCCATGACGTCGGGCAGGCTGATGGAAACCATGAGCAGGCCCAGCAGCAGGCTGACCGGAAAGCCCACCGAGAATATGTTGAGTTGCGGCGCGGACCGGCTGGCCACGCCAAAGCCCAGATTGACCAGGAGCAGGGCGGCGACCAGCGGGAGCGACATCAGCACGCCGGCGGCGAACAGCCGGCCGCTCCAGACGATGACGCCCCACAGGCGATCCCGGCTCAGGCCGCCCAAATCCACCGGGATGGCGCGGAAACTGTCGGCCACCAGTTGTATCACCAGCAAGTGTCCATCCACGCCCAGGAAAAACAGGGTGGCCAGGATCAGGTAAAACTGAGCGATGACCGGCACCTGCACACCGGTCTGTGGGTCGATCAGCGAGGCGAAACCCAGACCCATGTTGTAAGCCACGTTCTGGCCGCCGAATACGATGGCGGCGAATACGAAATGCAGGATCAGCCCGAACAAGGCGCCGATCAACACCTGCTCCAGGGTAATGAGAAATCCGCCGAGACTGAACAGCGGAACCGCAGGCATGGGCGGGAGGGCAGGCATCAGCGCCACGGTGACGCCCAGCGCCAGCAGGCCGAGGACGCGGGGCGGTACGGCGTTGCCGGTCAGGATGGGCATGGCGACTAAAAGGCCGCCGATGCGCGCCAGGGGCCAGACGAAGCGGGCGACCAGTTCGAGCAGTTCCGCTTCGGAAAAACGCATGGCGCTAGCCGATCAGGTTGGGGATGTTGCGGATGAGCTCACGGGTATAGTCGACCAGGACTTCCAGCATCCAGGGGCCGGCCAACAGCATGATCACTGCCATGATGATCAGCTTGGGCACGAAGGTCAGGGTCATTTCGTTGATCTGGGTGGCGGCCTGGAACATCGCGATCAGCAGGCCTACCGCCAGCGTCGCGAGCAGGATGGGGCCGGTCAGCTGCACGGAGATGATGATGGCTTGTCGGCCCAGTTCGACGATGGAGTCGGCGTTCATCGTTTCCTCCCTATTCCACGAAGAAGCTCGCCGCCAGGGTTTCCACCACCATCGCCCAGCCGTCCACCAGCACGAACAGCATCAGCTTGAAGGGCAGCGAGATCACCATGGGCGACAGCATCATCATGCCCATGGACATGAGGATGGTGGCGACCACCAGGTCGATGATGAGGAAGGGCAGGAACAGCAGGAAACCCATCTGGAACGCGGTTTTCAGCTCGCTGATCAGGAAGGCCGGGGCCAGCAGGCTGAAGGGGGTTTGTTCGGGCGATTCGATGGCCGGCTTGCCGGAGATGCGCACGAACAGCTCCAGGTCGGTTTCCCGGGTTTGTTTCAGCATGAACTGGCGGAAGGGGTCGAGCGCCCGCTCCAGGGCGACCGAGTCGGCCACCTGTTCCTTGAGGTAGGGTTGCAGGGCCTGTTCGTTGACCTTGTCCAGCACCGGTCCCATGGTGAACAGGGTCAGAAACAGCGAAAGCCCCATCAACACCTGATTGTTCGGCGTCTGCGCGGTGCCCAGGGCCTGGCGCAGGATGGCCAGCACGATCATGATGCGGGTGAAGGAGGTCATGCTCAGCAGGACGGCGGGCAGGAAGGTCAGCGCCGTCATCAGGGCCAGAATCTGGATGGTGACCGTGTATTTCTGGCCGCCCTTGCCGTCCGGCGCGATCGCGAAAGCCTCGATGCCGGCCGGTGCGGCATGTGCCAGCCAGGGCGCCAGGGCCAGGCCGAGCAGTGCCGCCATAGTCCAGAACGTACGGCGGTTCATTTGGGCCTGCCCATCTGCAAGGATGCCAAGCGTTCGGCGAAACCGGGCGCGTCGCTTTGCTCGGCCGGCTTGAGGGTTTCTTCGCCGCTCAACACGCACAGGTTTTGCACGCGCCCGGGGGCGACGCCGAGAACCAACTGTTTTTCGCCGACCTGCACCAGGACCACGCGTTCGCGGGTTCCGACGGAAACGGCCGCCAGGACCCGGAAGCTGCCCTGGTCTATCCGGGAAAACCGGCCCAGCTTGCGCAGGGCATACGCCAGGGCCAGGATGGCGATCAGCACCGTGGCCAGACCCGCGAACCATTCCAGCAGATCGATCGGCAGCCCGCCCCCGCTCTTGACCGTCTCCTGGGCCAGGGAAGGGCCGGCCGCCAGCAGTGCCGCGGCACCGAGCAGCGTCTGGGTCGCCGTCATGTTCACTTCAGTTTTCTCACCCGCTCCGAAGGACTCAGGACGTCCGTCAGGCGTACGCCGAATTTGTCGTTGACCACCACGACCTCGCCGTGGGCGACCAGGGTGCCGTTCACCAGCACGTCCATGGGCTCGCCCTGCAGGCGGTCCAGTTCGATCAAGGAGCCCTGCGTCAGCTGCAGCAGATTGCGGATGTTGAGTCGCTTGCGGCCGACCTCGATGGAGATGGTCACCGGCACGTCGAGGATGACGTCCAGGTTGATGTCCTTGAACCTGCTTTCGGCGTGGCCGTCCGTGTATCCCGGGTGGGCGTGAGTATCCGGCGCCGGCGGGCTTTCGGTCTTCTTGCCGTTGGCGGCCTGCTGTTCCTGGAAGGCTGCCGCCCAGTCGTCGGCGATTTCCTCGCCGCCGGCGCCCAGCCCGGCCAGTATGTCGTCAGCGTCGATGTCGCTCATGTATTGGTATCCTCGTGGTCTAGCGCGGGAGCTGGAATGCCCAGCCTAGTTTCTTCCAGGGGAGGCCGCCTGATCTTCTCCCCGATCTTCAAGGCGTATTTGCCTCGGGACGTACCGAGTTGGGCGCGAAAGACCGCGACGTCCTCGATGCCGACGGTCAGACTGTCCGGCGGTTCCAAGGGGATGACGTCGCCGGGTTGCCACTGGAGTATCTCGTGCAGGCTGACGGATTTCTCCGCGAGCGTGCAGTTCAACTCCATTTCCGCATCCATGACTTCGGTGTGCAAGGACTGCTTGAAGCGGTCGTCGGCGCTGCCCCGGTCGCTCTGGATGCCGGCGTCCAGCAATTCGCGGATGGGCTCCAGCATCGAATAGGGGATGGTGATGTGGAGATCGCCGCCGCCGCCTTCCAGTTCGATGTGGATGGTCGAGATCACCACGACATCGGTCGGACTGACGATGTTGGCGAACTGGGGATTGACCTCCGAGTTGAGATATTCGAATTCCAGCGAAAGCACCGGCGACCAGGCTTCCTTGAGATCCTTGAAGATGAGGTCGAGCATGATGCGGATGACGCGCATCTCGGAGGGCGAGAATTCGCGCCCTTCGATCTTGTTGAAAAAGTGTCCGCTGCCGCCGAAATAGTTGTCCACCGCGGTGAAGACCAGGGTCGGCTCCATCACCAGCAAGGCACGTCCGCGCAGGGGGTTGATGCGGATCAGGTTGAGATTGGTGGGGACGAACAGGTTGTGGGCGTATTCGGAAAACTTCTTGGTCTGCACGCCGGACACCGAAATCTCGGCCGCGCGCCGCAGCAGGTTGAACAGGCTGACGCGGAAATGGCGGATGAAACGGTCGTTGACCATGTCCAGGGTGGGCATCCGTCCGCGGACGATACGGTCCTGGCTGGCGAAGTCGTAGAGTTTCACGCCGTCGGAGCTGACCTCCTCCGGCGTGGTGTCGACCTTGCCGTCGTCGACGCCATGCAGCAGCGCGTCGATTTCGTCCTGGCTTAATAAATCGTGTATGGACATCGTTATTGCATGACGAAGCCGGTGAAGAAAACCTCGTCCACGCCGGTCGTCTTATCCGACTGTTCAACGACCACTTTTTTGATCGACTCCTTGATCTGCCCGCGGAAAGTCTCCTTGCCCTCCGCCGTTTTCAGCACGGCCGGATCCTGGGAGCTCAACAGCAAGAGCAGGTTGTTGCGGATCATTGGCGAGTGCTTGGTCACGGTGTCGAGTACGGCCTTATCGGTAGCGGCGACGGTGATCTCGACCTGAATCAGGCGGACTTCCGGATCGCCCTTGAAATTGGCGGTGAAAGGCGGGGTGAGCGGCAGATAGACGAGCGGATGGGAGGCCTTGGCCGCTTCTTCATGCGAGCCTTCGGCGCCCGCCTGGGCGCGCTCGCTCGAACCGTGTTCCTTGGGCGGGAATATGCCGAGGAAATAAAGGGTGCCGGCCACCACGGCCAGGGTGAGCACGATGGTGCCGACCACGGCGAGTATGATGCCTTTGGATGATTTCTTGGTTTTCTCGTCGCCCAAGTCGAGTTTTTCTTTCTCGGCCATGACTGATCCTCTAAGCGTTTCTAAATGTGATTAGCAAAAATAAGGCCTGAGATTAAATCCATGTAGATCAAGTTCTTGCGTCGGCTAGTGCCCGATCCGTCAAATTTCCGCCGGTTCAGTGCGCCGGTTCGTCGACCACGACGAAGCTGCCGGTGGTCATGCCCATATTGCATGACCACGTCACGATGCCCTCCTGCTGAGGGGTGAATTCGATCACCTGTTCCCCTTTTTTCAGCGGGATATTGAGCCCCAGCCTGGGCGCCACGATGCCGTCGATGCACGATTGGTGATCCAGGTTGTTGATCTTCCACTTGACCGGCACGCCCTTGCGGAGAACCACCTGGCCTACGTTTTGTCCCGCGGCGGAAAATTCCGTTTCGACGATCTGGTAGCCGGGGGCCAGGGCAGCGAAATCGAGGCCTACCCGATCACGCAGATGGGCGTTCACCCAGGCCAGTCCGGTGGTGAAATCATAGCCGCTGCCGCTCAGGACCAGGCCGCGGTTGAGCATGATCGTGCCGAGCACCACCACGATCAGCGCGGAGGCCCGGATGATCTTAGGGGCGAGCTGGGCGGACGCCAGGCTGGTCAATGCGCCGAAACCCATCATTACGGGCAGGGTGCCCAGGCCGAAAACCAGCATCATGAGGGCGCCGTCGCGCGCACTGCCGCTGCCGGCGGCCATCACATACATGGCCTGCAGCGGCCCGCAAATGACCATCAGGCCGTTCAGCAGGCCGATCACGAAGGGGTGGCCGTATTTGCGCGCCTGCGCACCGATGAAGCGCAAGAGCGCGGGCGGCGTCTTGATGTGGAAATTGCGCAAACCCGGCCAGATATTCATCAGGCTCAAGCCGAACAAGATCAGGAAAACGCCTGCGGTTATGCCTATCGCGCCCCGGATTTCCGGCGTGAAGGCAATCACGCCGCCCAGTAGGCCGAACAGGGCGCCGATTGCCGTGTAGGACAAGGTCTTGCCCAGGCCGTAATAAAGATGGCCGCTGAAGCGCAGCTTGCCGGTGGCGGTGCAGCGTGTCGCATACCCCAGCACCAGGGCGCCGCACATGCCTACGCAATGGAAGCCGGTGAGCAGGCCGACGGTGAACAGCAATCCGTAGCTCAGGTCGCGGCCCAGATCGGGCAGGTCCGTGTTGGCGCGCAGACGGGCGTCCAGATAAAGGATGAGCGCTATGCCGGCCAGACCGATGACAGAACCGAGGGCGCGATTGAACAGGATGCGGGAGCGGCTGGATGCGGGCAAGGTACGCGCGGTCGAAATTGGACTATTCACGAAATGGCGGACTCCGGGTGTCAGGCTCTCTAGAAAACCATCATCTCATCAAATTGCGGGTCGAGGACGCAAGCCGCGGCGGTTTCCACGGAAAATCCCAGCGCATCGGATCGAGTGTGTGAAATCACGCAGTCGATTCCGTGAAAAGCCTTAGAAAATACAAAAGAAGCTTATTTGTGGAATCGCTCCTCTTTCTATATCAATTGCTTACATAATAGGCATGGAGTTTGTTTGTTAAATAATGCGTTTCCTGGCAGGAAGCCCCATCCCAGGGTTGTGATCGAAACGCCGCAAAAGTGCCCCCGAGACCTGATATGAACAAACAGATCGCCGCCGTCGAGCAAGCCAGCCAGTCGAGTTCGCTTTTGCTGGGCACCAGCCTGGCCTTCGCCTCCCTCATACTTGTGCCCGCCCTCGCGACGTCCATGGGGCTGGCACCCAGTGTCGCCGGCGCCTTGCGCATGGCGCTGATGAAAGCCTCGAACCGGGTGGTCACCGGAGCCGGCCGCAAGCCTTAGCATCGACCCCGCCGATCCGCCATCGAACACCGCTGCGGGGGCTGTATAATCGCTCCCGTTCCCGTCAGCCGTAATCTGCCCCCGCCGGGGTATCCCACGGCCATACGCGTCGGGAATCCGCTTCACGCTCCCACTTTTCCCAGCTTTTTTACGAATGAGTGAAATCCCGCAATACGCCTGCGACCTGTGCGGCCTGCCCGTGCAAGTGCCCGATTTTTCCCTGCTGACCCTGCAGGGCCCCAAGCGATTCTGCTGCGATGCCTGCCAGGGCATTTACCGCATGCTGCACGAGGCCGAAGTCGTCGCCGAAGGCGGGGCGGCGTCGGATTTGCCCGCCTCTTGAGGCTTAAAGCATAATCCTGGCCTCTTAATCCAGTCGCGAGCGTTAAATGGCGCATGTCCACGGGGCGGCGAAGACCGCCGTCAGCAATCATCTGGTCCAGGCTGGCCTGGGGAAAACCACCGAACACCCGGCCGCCGGTCATGCCGCGTCCGTGATTCATCATGTGGCCAAGAGCGCCGCCGCTTCCGGCGCACTGGCCTCCGCCAGTTCATACATCGGGAGATCTTTCGTGAGTACCATCCTCAAACATCCTTTGGTCGTATTTGCGGCGGGCGTGACCGCCGGTTATCTGGTCCATAAGTACCGCAAGGAAATTATCGCCGGCGCCGAAAGAGCCGGCGAATTGGGCAAGGACTTCGTGTTGCAGCAGCGTGAAAACCTGGAAGACCTGGTGGCGGAAAGCCGCGAGGTCAAGGAAGAGTAACCCTGCTCGGGCGGGCCCGCCGCGACGAGGAGGGCCCGCAACCCGCCCCGGTGACGGGGTGCTGGTTCCGCATTTCGGGGCGCGTTACCCTAGCGTTCCCCTCTCTCGCCTTCGAGTTTCCAGCCATGTCGATACGGCAACAAATCGTTCTGCGTTACCGCGACCGCGGCCATTTGCGTTTTTCCATCCCGCCTGCGCTGTGTTCGGCTTCCGTCTTGGAACGGCTGCGCGAGGAATTGGCGCGCGTGGACGGCGTCTACCGGGTCGATGTGTATGCCCGCCAGGGCAAGCTTGCGGTGCGCTACATCGACGGCGTCGGCGAATTCCAGGAACTGGTCTCGACGCTGGAAACCCTGGCCGATGAGGCAGAGAGCGCGGCAACCGGCGACGATGGCACGGCGCTGATCGTCCCACCGAAGCCGCCGGCCGCTAACGGCTGGTTGCAGGCCCGATACCAGGAAGCGAAGGAAACCGGCAAGGCCGCGGGCATCGTCGCAAGGCGTATCGTCCCGCCAGGCGGCGGCGAGAAATTCGCCCTCGAGTTCTTCACCGACATCCTGGTCCTGTATTTGATCAAGGTGCATTGGCACATGCTCACCCAGCACTGGCTGCGCCGCCCCTGGCAATACCGGTACGAATGGCTGGCCACCTGGTATCTGATCTTCCTGCTGGTCCGTTCGAAACGACCCAAACCCTAAGCGTGTCCATGGCACAGGAAGCATACGTTCCCCGGCACTGCCGCGTCGTTCACCAGACCGCCCGCCGCTTGCGCATCGTTGCGCCGACCCTGAGGAAGGACGCCGAGCGGTCGTATATCTACGAGATCCTGCTGCGCAAGCATCCGGCCATACGCCAGGTGCGGGCGGTGCCGGAACTGGGCTCGGTGGCGGTTTATTTCGATGTCGGGAAGACGCCCCGCGAGACGGTTCTGCGTCTGCTCGACACCGTGCTCGGCAATCTGGGTCGGCAGGTGGCCAGCTCGCCCCAAGTGGCCGCGGCTCTCGACGAGCACGCCCCCGTCCGCGACTATCAGCTCGCCATCGAAGGGATGACCTGCGCGTCTTGTGCCTTGCTGATCGAGATGCTGCTGCGGCGCGATCCGCGCGTGCTCGAAGCCGAGGTCAATTTCGCTACCGAGACCCTGCGCGTGCGTGCGCGGATGGACAAGGACACGCTCTACGCCCGATTGCAGGGCATGGGCTACCATCCCATCGCGCTGGACAGCCTCGCTCAGCGGCGCTTGCTGATCGAGCGGGAAAACTCCCGCATCGCCGAGGCCTGGCGCCGATTCTGGTGCGCCGGCCTGTTCGCCGTGCCCTCCATCGCGTTGGGCATGTTGGCGCCGCACACGCCTTTCCTGGGGCTGATACAGCTGGGACTGAGCGCGCCGGTGGTGTTGTGGAGCGGCAAGCCGATCTTCAAGAAGGCCTGGGCGCTGGCGCGCCAGCGTTCGGCCAACATGGACAGCCTGGTGGCCCTGGGCGTGGGCAGCGCCTTCGCCTACAGCCTGGTGGCCTTGTTGATCGGCCGGCGCGAATACTATTTCGAAGCCGCCGCCGGCATCGTCACCTTCGTACAGATGGGCCGCTATCTCGACGAACACGCCCGCGGCCAGGCGCACGAGGCGATACGCCGCCTGGTCGATCTGCAGCCGGACACCGCCACCCGCCTCAACAACGGCGTGGAGGAAGTCGTGACCATCGACGAGGTTCAGGTCGGCGACATCCTGCTGGTGCGGCCCGGCGAGCGCATCCCGGCCGACGGCGTGGTCGCGGTCGGTCACAGCACGGTGGACGAGTCCATGATCACCGGCGAGAGCATGCCGGTGGTAAAGGAGCCGGGCCACACGGTCACCGGGGGCTGCATCAACGGTAACGGCGCCCTGCAGATCCAGGTCAAGGCTGTAGGCGCGGATACCGTGCTGTCCGGCATCGTGCGCATGGTCGATCAGGCGCAGGCGAGCAAGCTGCCTATCCAGAAACTGGTGGACCGGGTTTCCGGCGTTTTCGTGCCGGCGGTCATGGGCATCTCGGTGTTGACCTTCGCCGGCTGGCTCGCGGTGGGCGCGGCGCCGGCCACGGCTTTCGGCTATGCCATCACCGTCCTGCTGATCGCCTGTCCCTGCGCGCTGGGGCTGGCCACGCCCGCCGCCATCATGGTCGGTACCGGCCAGGCGGCGCGGAGCGGCATCTACATCCGCAACGGCGAAAGCCTGGAAATGGCTTCGCGCCTCACCGCCATCGTGTTCGACAAGACCGGTACCATCACCGAGGGCAAGCCCCGCCTGACCGACCTGGTCAACGTTACTCCGCTCGATGACGACCGGGTGCTGTCGCTCGCCGCGTCGGCGGAATGGCATTCCGAGCATTTTCTCGCCCAGGCCATCGTCAAGGCCGCGCGCGAGCGCGAGCTGATCTTGCTGGAGCCCACCCATTTCCAGAGCACGCCGGGCCGGGGCATCACCGCGCAAGTGGATAAGCGCACGGTTTTGATCGGCAACCGCCTATGGCTGGAAGAAAATGGCATCGCCTCGCTGGAGCTGGAGCCGGCGGCGCTAAACTTCGCCGGTCACGGCAAGACGCCCATTTATCTGGCCGTGGACGGCGCCCCCGCCGCCGTGCTGGGTATCGCCGACCGGCCGCGCGACAATGCCCGCTCGGCCATAGAACGTTTGCACCGGCGCGGAGTGAAGACCCTGATGGCGACCGGCGACATATCCGCCGCCGCTAATCACGTGGCCGGGCTGGTGGGCATCGCCGAGGTCATCGCCCAGGCCCGCCCCGAAGACAAGCTGGAGATCATCCGCCGGCTGCAATCGCAAGGCGAGAAGGTCGGCATGATAGGCGACGGCATCAACGACGCTCCAGCCCTGGCGGCGGCCGATGTCAGCCTGGCCATAGGCGGCGGCGCCGACGTGGCCCTGCAAACCGCCGACCTTACCCTGGTCAACGGCGACATCGCCAAGGCCGCCGAGGCCATGGCGCTGAGCAAGTTCACCCTGCGCGTCATCCGGCAGAATCTCTTCTGGGCCTTCGGCTACAACACCGTCGCCATCCCGGTCGCCGCCCTGGGGCTGCTCAACCCCATGATCGCTTCCGCCGCCATGGCCCTGAGTTCCGTTTCGGTCGTGCTCAATTCGCTGCGCCTGCAAAAGACATAGTTTTTCCGGGTTGGTCGGGCTGGCGCCAGCCCGATCCAACCGCCGAGGCTCAAAAACTCACCGATCCCTGCAGCCAGAATTTCTGCGTATCGGCCTTGTCCAGGATGTTGTGGCCGGGCCGGTTGGCATCGCGGTCGCCGTCGTAGTCAGCGAATTTCAGCAGCACGGAATAGTGCTTGCCGAATTTTTTCTCCGCCAGCAAATCGATTTCGTGGCCGTAACTCAGCCCGGTGTCGGGGGCGGAAAAGTCGTGATAGACGGCCGCCAGGTCGATGCCCAGGACGGTGTATTTGACGACGCCGTAGAGGTCGCGGATGCCGTTGGGCGGGGTGATCAGGAACAGGTCGGCCCAGCCCTGGAAGGCGTGCAGGGTGGCGAGCGGGGTGCTGAATCCTATGCCGTTGCTGGCGCCCAGTTCCTCCATCGCGCCCCGCAGCGTAACGCCGTAAAGGTTGACCCCCACATCGGCGAGCCAGTAGTCGGCTTCGTACTGGATCGGATTGCTCTCGTAATTCTGCTGATGGGCGTATTCGAGGGTGTAGAGCGCCTTCAGGTTGTCCACTACCGGCGTGCCGCCGTCGAAGCGCACGCCGTAAGTTTTGCTGGAATAAGTCAAATTCCGGCTTTCCGTCGGGTTCTTGTAATCCAGCCACAGCCCGTAGCCGATCAGCTTGCCGTAGCCGGTGTCGAAGCTGGCGTTGAGGATGGGCGCATCCAGCTCGACATGGCGCGAATAGATGTCCTGGATGCCGATGAGATAACCCGCCGTGATGCTGGTGCGCGGGATATAGGTGCTGGTAACCGTGGCGGCGTCGTAGGTCTGCTGCATCTGCCGCCAGATCACGTCGCCGACGAAGCGGTGATTGTCGAACACGATGCGCTGGCGGCCGATTTTGACCTGCGTGGCCGGCAGCCCGGAATACCCCACCCAGAGCTGGTTGACCTCGCTTTCCGCGGGGTCGGCGATCACCGGAAAGCGGGTCTTGCCGTTGCCGTTGCCGGCCGGGTTGTCGTTGTAGTCGTTGGCGCCGACGTCCTGCAGACCTTCGAATTCGGCGAACGCCTGCAGCCCGGAGAACTGGGGCGTCAGATAACCGAAGCGCGCGCGCAAGGTCGAGGCGTTGGCCGTATCGGGCGTGGTGACGCGGCCGGCGGCGTTGACATTGTCCTGGTCCACGTACTCGTAGCGCCAGCGCAGATCGAGGCTGAATTTGCCGTATTTTCCGCCTGCCGGATTGAATGCCTTTTCGATGGTTTCATCGTAAGGAGTGGTCGGCGGGGGTGCTGGCTCCGCCGCGAGCGCGCTACAGGGAAGCAGGCAGAAACTCAGGATCGCAGTGGGCAGTGAATGCGGGTTGGCGGATGGACGATGGCTGTCGCGGGTAAACATGGGCTGCTCCGGGGGCTCGTGTTGGGATAGTGGGACTCAGGGGGCAGCGGCTCGTCACAGGCCTTCTTCCAGCGAAATCAGTATGCGGGCGACTTCGACCAGCCGCGTGTTGCGGCTCATGGCGGTCTTGCGCAGAAATTGATAAGCCTGGTCTTCGCTCATCTTCTTCTTCTGCATCAAGATGCCCTTGGCTTTGTCGACGATCTTGCGGTCTGCGAGTTGGTTGCGGGTCTCCTCCAATTCCCGGCGCAAGGCCTGGAATTCCCGAAAACGCGCGATGGCCACCTCGACGATGGGCATGACGCGTTCCCGGCTCAAGCCGTCGACGATATAGGCGCTGACGCCGGCCTGTACGCTCTGGCGGATGAATTCGCCGTCGCGGTTGTCGGAGAACATGATGACCGGCTTGGGCTGGTCACGGCTGATTTCCCGCAATTGCTCCAGGGTGTCGCGGCCCGGAGCGTCCATGTCGATGATGATGATGTCGGGCTGAAACTCGCCGACGCGGGTCAGCAACTCGGCGTCGTCCGCAATGCGGGCGACGACCTTGTGGCCGGCATCGGACAAGGCCTGTTCCAGCAGGGCGCCGCGACCGGCGTCACCATCGACTAGCAAAACACGCAAATTGATCTCCTCGCTGATTTACGCGTGCCCGATTTTCAGGGAAGCCTGCCAATCGGGCAAAAAAAAAGGCGTCGAGCGTACACCCGATGACGAATCGAATGACGCGGACGCCGTTGCCCCATTGGCATGCCTACGTCGGCACACCTGTCACCGACATAGAAGCGATATTCGTGCCGTGAATATAAGTTGCTGAAATTGCTTATCTATATGGCCGGTCGGTCGCGTGGTTCGCCGGTCAGGGGCGAAAACGATGCACCATGACGAGTCAAAACGGCGTGAAATAGGGCAGGTGTACGAGCACTGAACCCGGCATGGCGCACCTCATGGGAGGGCGGTTGCCGTACAGGACGAGGATGAGGACAGACCGCACAGCGAGCGGGGCCTGCGGCTTCAGGCTTAGGCGCCGTTTCTGAAGGGAGCGAGAGAGTGCCGGGATTAGACGCCGGCTTCCCGCAGCAGGCTTTTCAATTCCGGGATGCAGGAGCCGCAGTTGGTGCCGGCCTTGAGGGCGGTGCCGATTTGCTCGGGCGTGCTCAGACCCTGTTGCCGGATGGCCTGTTGCAGGGTTTTGATGCCGACGCCGAAACAGGCGCACACCGTGCGCCCCCGGTCGTCGTCGGCGGAAGCCGGTTTGCCGGCCAGCAGGCTGGCGCGTGCGCCGGGCGACAAGGTCGCTTCGCCGAACAGGCCGCAGAGCCAGTCGCGCGAGGGCAATTCATGGTCGGGGCCGACGAATAAGCAATCGGCGAGCCGGTCGTCGTGCAAACGGGCCGCGCGATAACGGCCGCGGGCGGGATCGCCGAATTCCAGCCATTGCTCAGCGTCTCCCGTTGTTTCCTTCCCGCCGATGAGGCATTTGAGCCAGTGCGACCAGCTCTCGGGACGTTGTTCGCCGGCCAGTTCGTAGAGCGAGTAGCCGTCGCCGCGGACCGTGACGCACCATGCCGCCTCGGCGATGGCGGGCAGGCTGTCCCGGCTGATCAGGAAGCCGTGCCAGGCGGGTCGGTAAGCGGCGATGCGCACCGGCGTATGTTTGGATTCCGGCTCGCCGGAGAACGGATCGACCACCGGGTTGACCAGGGCGTTGGCCAGCGCTTGCCGGCTGTTGCGATCACCCCAGTGCATGGGCATGAACACCGAACCGGGCCGCTGATCCTCGCTGATCTTCACCCGCGCCAATGTGGTTCCCCAACGGCTTTCCAGTTTTGCCAGCGCACCAGCCTGAAGTCCGAAGCTAGCCGCATCGGTCGGATGAATTTCGGCGTAGGGTTCGGGACTGTGCCGGTTAAGCTTGGGGCTGCGCGAAGTCCGCGTCATGGTGTGCCATTGGTCGCGTATGCGGCCGGTGTTGAGCGCCAGCGGATAATCGGCATCGAGGGCATGCGCGGGTGCGTTGGGTGACAGAGCCAACATTTTGGCCTTGCCGTCCGCGTGGCTGTAGCGGCCGTCGGCGAACAGCCGGCTGGTGCCGAGCGGCCATTGTTGCGGAGGCAGGCCGTCGTAGGATGCGGCATCGAGCGCGGCGAGCGACCTAAGATCGAAATGGCGTTCACCCTCGTTACCGCAAGCGGACAAGGCCGCGTGTTCGACGAAGATTTCACGGACCTCGCGGTAGGGAAATGCCTCCGCCCAGCCCATGCGGCGGGCGACTTCGCTGACGATCCACCAGTCCGGTCTGGCCTCGCCCGGCAGGGGCAGGAAGGCCCGCTGGCGCGAGATGCGCCGTTCGGAATTGGTCACCGTGCCGTCCTTCTCGCCCCAGGCGGCGGCCGGCAATCTCACATGGGCATAAGGCGTGAGGTCGGTGCGGTCCTCGCAGTCGGACACCACCACGAATTCGCAGCCCGCCAGCGCGGCGCGCACCTTGTTCGCGTCCGGCAGACTCACGGCGGGATTGGTGGCCATGATCCACAAGGCCTTGATGCGGCCCTCGGCGACCGCCTCGAACATCTCCACCGCCTTGAGGCCGGGATTGCGGGCCAGATGGGGGGCTCGCCAGAACTCGGCGACCGTATACCAGTGGGCCGGATTGTCGAATTCCATGTGCGCGGCCAGTTGATTGGCCAGCCCGCCGACTTCCCGCCCGCCCATGGCGTTGGGCTGGCCGGTCAGCGAGAACGGCCCCATGCCGGGCTTGCCGATGCGGCCGGTGGCCAGATGCACGTTGATGATGGCGTTGACCTTGTCGGTTCCGCTGGATGACTGGTTCACACCTTGCGACCAGGCGGTGACGGTCTTCTCGGTGCGGGCGAACCACTGATAGAAAGTCGCGATATCGCTCTCGGGCAAGCCGCAGGCTGCGGCCACCGCCGGTATGTCGGCCGCGCTACGCTGGGCTTCCGCCAGCGCCGCCGCATAGCCGGAAACATGCGATTCGAGATAGGCGTAATCCAGATGGTCGTGGCGGCGCAGATAGTTGAGCAGGCCGTTGAACAGCATCACGTCGCTGCCCGGCGCGAGCGGCAGGTGCAGATCGGCCAGGTCGCAGGTCGCGGTGCGCCGGGGATCGATGCTGACGACTTTTAGTTTGGCATTGCTTTGCTTGGCGGCGGCGATGCGCTGGTAGAGGATGGGATGGCACCAGGCGGTATTGGAGCCGACCAGCACGATCAGATCGGCCAGTTCCAGATCCTCGTAGCAGCCGGGCACCAGATCCTCGCCGAATGCGCGCTTGTGCCCCGCCACCGAGGACGACATGCACAGCCGGGAATTGGTGTCGATATTGCCGGAGCCGATGAATCCCTTCATCAGCTTGTTGGCGACATAGTAGTCTTCGGTCAGCAACTGGCCGGAGACGTAGAAGGCCACCGAATCCGGTCCGTGTTCGGCGATGGTCTGCCGGAATTTTTCGGCGACATGGGCCAGCGCCTCGTCCCAGTTCGCCCGGCGGCCTGCGATCTCGGGATGCAGCAGTCGTCCGTCCAGGCCCAGCGTGTCGCCCAGCGCCGAGCCCTTGGAGCACAGCCGGCCGAAATTGGACGGATGTTGCTCATCTCCTTGCACCGCGATGCGGCCATCGGCCTCGCGGCTGATTGCAACGCCGCAGCCGACGCCGCAGTAGGGGCAGGTGGTCTTGATCGTGGCGTTGTCGTTCATCGGATGCGTCTTAGCTTCGCGCCAGATAAACCCGGCCGTCTTCGAGCTTGATCTCGAAGCGCTGTGCGCACCCCACGTCAGGTGCGACGACCGCGCCGGATTCCAGTTCCAGCACCCAGTTGTGCAGGGGACAGGTGACGCGTTTGCCGTGGACGATGCCTTGCGACAGGGGGCCGGCTTTGTGCGGGCAGCGGTCGCGCAGGGCGAAGACCTCGTCCGCCGCGGTGCGGAAGAGGGCGATGTCGCCGAAGACGGTTTCCACCACCCGCGAGCCGAGGCGGGGGATGTCGTCGAGGGTGCCTATGGGTAGCCAGTCGTTCATCGTTAAAACCTGAGTGGTTCGGGTAGGATGGGTGCAGGCGGCAGCCGTAACCCAGCTAAGGTCGGGCGATGATGGGTTGCGCTTACGCTACACCCATCCTACGCAAGGGCTCTGAGGGGCTGAAAAAGCTCCTGCTCCTTGCCCTGCACGCGCTCGGCCCAGGGGTCGACCTGGGCGGTTTGCTGCGAGACCAGGAAGCGCTCGTTCAGCACCTTGCGTCCTTCCTCGTCCTCGACGATGCGCGACTTCACGTAGGTGAGGCCGACCCGTTCTATCCAGGGCGCGGTGCGCTCCAGATAGCGGGCTTCCTCGCGGTAGAGCTGCATGAATGCGCCGCAGTATTCCTTCACTTCGTCTTCAGTGCCGAGCTTGCAGAGCAGGTCGGTGCCGCGGATCTTGATGCCGCCGTTGCCGCCGACGTGGACCTCGTAGCCGGAGTCCACGCAGATCACGCCGAAATCCTTGATGGTGGCTTCGGCGCAGTTGCGCGGGCAGCCGGACACGGCCATCTTGAACTTGTGCGGCGTCCACGAGCCCCAGGTGATTTTTTCCAGTTTCACGCCAAGTCCGGTGGAGTCCTGGGTGCCGAAGCGGCACCATTCCGAGCCCACGCAGGTCTTCACCGTGCGCAGCGATTTGCCGTAGGCGTGTCCGGACACCATGCCGGCGGCATTGAGGTCGCCCCAGACCTTGGGCAGGTCTTCCTTTTTCACGCCCAGCAGGTCGATGCGCTGGCCGCCGGTGACCTTGACCGTCGGTATCTTGAACTTGTCGGCCACGTCGGCGATGGCGCGCAGTTCGTTCGGCGTGGTCAGCCCGCCCCACATGCGCGGCACGACGGAATAGGTGCCGTCCTTCTGGATGTTGGCGTGCACCCGCTCGTTGATGAAGCGGGATTGCGGGTCGTCCTTGTAGCCGTCCGGCCAGGCGCACAGCAGGTAGTAGTTGAGCGCCGGGCGGCAGGAATGGCAGCCGTCGGCGGTCTTCCATTCCAGGGCCTTGAAGACGGCGTCCATGGTCTTCAATCCCTGTTCGACGATGGCCGCGCGCACGGTGTCGTGCGCATGCTCGGTGCACTTGCACATCGGTTTTTCTTTCGGCGTCTGGTCATAGTTGCCGACGGTGGCGGCGAGTATCTGTTCGACCAGTCCGGTGCAGGAGCCGCAAGAGGCCGAGGCCTTGGTGTGGGCGCGCACCTCGTCCAGGGTGAACAGCTTTTTGCCCACGATGGCGTCGACGATGGTCTTCTTGCACACGCCGTTGCAGCCGCAGATCTCCGCGTCCGCGCTCATGCCCATCACGCTCTGGCCTTCGCGGCCGGAATCGGCCATGTGGGCTCGGCCGAACATCACCGTTTCGCGGAAGTCGGCGATGTCGGTGTTCTCGCGCATGAGCTGGAAATACCAGGAGCCGTCCACGGTGTCGCCGTACAGCACGGCCCCTTTCACCTTGTTGTCCTTGACCACCAGCTTCTTGTAGACGCCGCGCGTGGGATCCTGAAAGACGAGTTCTTCGTAGCCATTGCCGCCGAGATAGTCGCCGGCGGAGAACAAATCGATGCCGGTGACCTTGAGCTTGGTGGATGTCACCGAACCCTGGTAGCGGCCGATGCCGTATTCGGCCAGGTGGTTGGCGCAGACCTTGGCCTGCTCGAACAGCGGGGCGACCAGGCCGAACAGATTGCCGCGATGCTGCACGCATTCGCCCACGGAATAGACGCGCGGGTCGTAGGTCTGCAAGGTGTCGCTGACCACGATGCCGCGCTCGCAATGGATGCCGCAGGATTTCGCCAGCTCGATGTTGGGGCGTATGCCGACGGCCATCACGACCAGGTCGGCGGGGATCTCGGTGCCGTTTTTGAAGCGTATGGAGCCGACCCGGGGTGGCTCTTCCGCCAGTGCACGGGGGGCGGGAAGGATGGCTTCCGTCTGGGCTTCCAGCAGGAAATTGACGCCGGTATCTTCCAGCGAGCGCCGCAGCAGGGCCGCGGCGGGCTTGTCGAGCTGACGTTCCATCAGGGTGTCGAGCAGGTGCACCACGGTCACGTGCATGCCGCGCTTGAGCAGGCCGTTGGCCGCTTCCAGTCCCAGCAGGCCGCCGCCGATGACCACCGCGTGCTTGTGTTTCTGCGAGGCATCCAGCATGCGGCTGACGTCGTGGATGTCGCGGAAGCCGACCACCCCCTCCAGTTCCTTGCCCGGCACCGGCAGGATGAAGGGCTGGGAGCCGGTCGCCAGGATCAAGCGGTCGTAGCTCGCTTCGGTGCCGTCCTCCGCCAGCACGACGCGGTGCTTGCGGTCTATGGAGACAACCTTGCGCCCGGTGTGCAGGGTGATTTCGTTGTCGTCGTACCAACTCCGGTCGTTGATGACGATTTCGTCGAAGGTTTTCTCGCCCGCCAGCACGGGCGACAGCAGGATGCGGTTGTAATTGACGTGGGGCTCGGCGCCGAACACGGTGGTTTCGTATTTGCCGGGCGCGATTTTCTGCAGTTCTTCCAGCGTGCGTACACCGGCCATGCCGTTGCCGATGAGGATGAGTTTGGGCTTCATGGTGGACCTCGTTCAGTTGTTCGTCGGGTTGCGCTAACCCGCCCTACATTTTTTCTGTTAGGCCGCTTCCGGTTGCTTGTGGCGCTCGTAGAGGAACTTCAGAACTTCCGCCCGGTAGTGGTTGTAGGCCGGGTCGTCGGCCAGTTCCAGGCGCTTGCGCGGCCTGGGCAGGTCGACCGCCAGGATGTCGCCCACCGTGGCGGCCGGGCCGTTGGTCATCATCACGATGCGGTCGGACAGCAGCACCGCCTCGTCCACGTCGTGGGTGACCATCACCACGGTGCTGCCGGTGCCGGCCGTGATGCGCATCAGCTCGTCCTGCAGATGGGCGCGGGTGAGGGCGTCGAGTGCGCCGAAAGGCTCGTCCATCAGCAATACCTTGGGATTCATGGACAGGGCGCGGGCGATGCCGACGCGCTGTTTCATGCCGCCGGAAATCTCGTGCGGATATTTGTGCGCCGCGTGGCCCAGGCCGACCAATTCCAGTGCGTCGGCGGCGCGTTGCTTGAGTTGGGCCTTGTTCTCATCGCGGCCATAGACCCGCTCGACGGCGAGATAGATGTTCTCCTGGCAGGTCATCCAGGGCAGGAGGGAGTGGTTCTGGAAGACCACGGCGCGTTCCGGGCCGGGCCCCTTGATCTCGCGCCCGGCGCATAGCGCCACGCCGCCGGTGGCGTCCAAGAGGCCTGCGATGACGTTGAGCACGGTCGACTTGCCGCAGCCGGAATGGCCGATGATGGAGATGAATTCGCCCTGTTCGATGTCGAGGTTGACGTCGCGCAACGCGGCGAAGCGGCCCTTGCGGGTGTTGAAGATCATGTCGATCTTTTCGAGTTGGACGTAGCGGGTTTTCATGTTCGGTTCCTCGGTAGGGTGGGTTAGACGCGCATTTCCACCCGGTCTCAAATCTCGCGTTGGCCTGGTGGCGCGTCGTAACCCACCGGCCTTCGATGGTGGGTTACGGCTTGCGCCTAACCCACCCTACGGTCTACGGTCACGCCTCGGCGCCATGGGTCAGGCGGCGGGCCAGGACGATCAGGGCTTGCTCCAGCGCCAGGCCGACGATGCCGACCACGAAGATGGCGATGAGGATGTGTTCGACGTTGAGGTTGTTCCATTCGTCCCACACCCAGAAGCCGATGCCGACGCCACCGGTAAGCATTTCCGCCGCCACGATGACCAGCCAGGCGACGCCGATGGATAGCCTCACGCCGGTCAGCATGTAGGGGAGAACGGCCGGGAGCAGGATCTTGGTGAAGATCTTCCATTCCGACAGGTTGAGCACCCGCGCCACGTTCATGTAGTCCTGCGGGATGCGGCTGACGCCGACCGCGGTGTTGATGATCATCGGCCAGATGCTGGAGATGAAGATCACCCAGATCGCCGCCGGATGGGCGGCGTTGAACACCAGCAGGCCTATGGGCAGCCAGGCCAGCGGACTGACCGGGCGCAGCAGGCCGATGATGGGCGCGCACATGCGGCTCAGGAACTCGAAGCGGCCGATCATGAAACCCAAGGGGATGCCGACGAGTGCGGCGAGGCCGAAACCTATTCCGACGCGTTCCAGCGAATTGAGGATGTTCCAGCCTATGCCCTGGTCGTTCGGGCCGTTGCGGTAGAACGGGTCGCTGAACAGCTCGACCGCCGAGTCCCAGGTTTTCACCGGGCCGGGCAGGCGGCCGTCGCTGGTTTGCGCGACCAGCGCCCACACCAGGGTGAACAAGGCCAGGCCGAACAGCGGCGGGAAAAGGGTCTTGAAGAAGAACTCCAGCCCGGCGGCGTACCGCTTCCTGCCGTTTTCCAGGTTCACGTCGCGCTCGGCCGCCAGGCGTTCGGGAGCCGTTGCGACCGGTTTGTCGGCTTGCTCTGTTTTGGGCTTCATGATGACCACGTTGTCTTTTCTCAAAGGGATGCTGCTCATCGTCGTGTTTCCTCCGTAGATCGGGCGACGTTTTCGGCACATACGCTGGTCGGGTTGCGGCACGATGGCGCCGTGCCAGACCCGAACTGCTTCATGCTCTGACCTGGAAGCTTGCGGCGTAGGCCTTGGGGTCCTTGCCGTCCCATTTCACGCCGTCGATCAGCGTGGTGGAGCGGAACGGATCGGCCGGCACCGGCACTTTCAACTGGCTGGCCGCCTGCTTGTACAGCTCGATCTGGTTGACCTGCTTGGCGACGGCCAGGTAGTCGGGGTCCTCCTTGAGCAGGCCCCAGCGCTTGTGCTGGGTGAGGAACCACATGCCGTCCGAGAGATAGGGGAAGTTCACCCGGCCTTCGTTGTAGAACTTCATGTAGTTGTCGTCCTTCCATTTCTTGCCGATGCCGTTGTCGTAATCGCCCAGCATGCGGCCCTGGATGACTTGCGCGGTGGTGTTGACGTAGGGCTTGCCGGCGATGGTGATGGCCACCTTTTCGCGGTTCTTCATCTCGTCGATGTACATGGAGGCTTCCAGCACCGCCATGATCACGGCGCGCGCGGTGTTGGGATATTTCTGCGCGAATTCCAGCGTACTGCCGAGCACCTTTTCCGGGTGGTCTTTCCAGATTTCCTGGGTGGTGACGGCGGTGAAGCCGATCTTGTCGGCGATGGCGCGGGCGTTCCACGGTTCGCCCACGCAATAGCCGTCCATGTTGCCCACCCGCATGTTGGCGACCATCTGCGGCGGCGGCACGGTGATGGTCTTGACGTCCTTGACCGGATTGATGCCGTTGGCGCCGAGCCAGTAGTAAAGCCACATGGCATGGGTGCCGGTGGGGAAAGTCTGGGCGAAGGTGTATTCGCGCGGCTCGTCCTTGATCAGCTTGGCCAGGCCGGCCCCGTCGCTCACACCCTTCTCGTGCAGCTTGTTGGCCAGCGTGATGGCCTGGCCGTTGTTGTTTAGCGTCATCAGCAGCGCCATGTCTTTCTTCGGCCCGCCGATGCCGAGCTGTACGCCGTAAATCAGGCCGTAGAGCACGTGGGCGGCATCCAGCTCGCCGTTGATGAGCTTGTCGCGCACCGCGGCCCAGGACGCTTCCTTGGTCGGCACGATCTTGATGCCGTATTTCTTGTCCAGGCCCAGTTCGGCGGCCATGACCACCGAGGCGCAATCGGTCAGGGGGATGAAACCTATCTTCACCTCGGTCTTTTCCGGCGCGTCGGAGCCGGCCGCCCAGGCGTAGTGGCTCAGGCCCGGCGCCAGCCCCAGGGCCGCGCCGGCGCCCAGCAGCAGGCCGCCGTTCTTGATGAAGCTGCGGCGTGACGGCGATTCGGGCGTTAGGGTCGTCGAGGTCTCGGTCGTTTTCTTGTTCATGGTTAATCCTGTGCGTAGGGTGGACGGGGTCAGGAGCGGACGTCGCCGTTCGCGGCGCCGGGGTCGGGTGAAAAACTGTGCAGGTAAAGCAGCGGATCGCGTTCGTCGTAGATGCGGTCGTCGATGAAGCGATCCGGCCCCAGGGTCGGCGAGGCATCATCCGGCTGCCAGGGTTCGTCGTGCGCGCCTTCGCTCTTGCGTTCGAAAGCGGGGCAGGGCAGTCCCAAAGCGTCGGCCGCCGCGCGATAGAGATCGGGGCGATAGACGGCACGGACCCGCCTGGGCCAATCGGCCGGCGCTTCGATCTGGTGCCAGCGCAGCATCTGGGTGACGATCCATTCGGCGTGCGACAGCCAGGGGAAGTTGGCGGCGTAGCGGTGAAAGACGTGAAAATCGGGCAGATAGCGTTCGCCTTCACCGGCCGCCTGGCGGAAACGGCCGGTCAAGCCGGCCAGCACGACCGATTCCGGGGTATCCAGGTAGTCCGGCTGGGCCAGGAGCGAGGCGGCCTTCAGGCGGTTGATCGGATCGTCCAGCCAGCGGCAGGCTTCGATCAGGGCCATGATGAGCGCTTGGTGGGTCGCCGGATGTTGTTCGGCCCAGCTTTGGGTAACGCTGAAAACTTTTTCCGGGTGGTTGTTCCAGATATCGCAGCTGGCCAGCAATACCCTGCCCACGCCCGATGCGACCGCCGCCGAATTCCAGGGTTCGCCGACGCAATAGCCGTCGATGCGTCCGGCTTCGAGCTGTTCCACCATGCGCGGCGGCGGCACGACGATCAGGCGTACGTCGCGATCCGGGTCCACGCCGCCCGCCGCCAGCCAGTAACGCAGCAGATAGTTGTGCGATGAGTAGGGGTAGACCATGGCGAAGGTCGGCGGCTCGCGGCCTTCCGCACGGTCCGCGGCCAGCAGCTTGCGCAGTGCCCGCGCGGTGATAGGCTCATTCGCCATGGCGTGCGGATCCTGTTCGACCAGCCGCCGATAGAGCGCTTGCGAGACGGTGATGGCGTTGCCGTTCAGTCCCAGGGACAGACCGACGACCATGGGTTGGGCCAGTGCATCCGCGCCCAGGCTGGAGGCCAGGGGCATGGGGGCCAGCATTTGCGCGCCGTCCAGCAGGCCGATGCCGACCTTGTCGCGGATGTTGGCCCAGGAGGGTTCGCGGGACAGAACCACGTCCAGTCCGTATTGCGCGAAAAAGCCCTGTTCGAGCGCAACCACCAGGGGGGCGCAGTCGGTGAGCGGGATATAGCCGAGCGTGAGCGCGGCTTTTTCCGGTTCGCGTAGGGGTTGGCGTTGTGCGTACACGATGGGCTTCCTTAAATTCCAGGCATAAAAAAAGGGCTGCGGCGTCCCCACCCAGACTCTGGATGAGGTGAGGACGCCGTTGCCCTTAAGGGAGAACACCAAACCTTGATGACTCCGATTTGCCTGTATAAATGCACTCGACGTGCCAAGGACCCAAGAATGGGCCGAACGCCGATGTAGCCTGAGAACTGGCTATGGCCCAGAACGGAAGGAGTCTTAGGCTGACCCGAATTTGCACCAAGAGGAGGAAAAAGAGGGCGGAATGCCCAAGATTGATGCGGAGATCAGAAGTTGGTGTGGGAGCGGGCTAAAGCCCGCTCCTGCGAAGATATAGCGCGAACCGCCAGGTCAGCGGTCGCCGATGTCCGGTCCTTCGCAGCCCAGGCCGTTGCCGATGCGGTCGTAGTCCTGACACTCAGCGGACGGGTAGGCGGCCTGTCGGTCGTGCGCCATCCACGCAAGGGCGAGCAATAGGAAGGCCCAGGCAATCATGTCTGCGGTTTTCATGCGGTATCTCCCACAGTGACGAACTGGCAGAGGACGAAATTCCTCAGTGCGAGATTTGTGCCGCGACTAGTTTAACGCGTCGAGTGGGATGCGGATTCGAGGCCGGTCGTATGACCGATGGCGGAGGGTCGCTTGCCGTCGAGGTAGCGCCGCCACATCGTGGCGTAGAGGGTTTCCAGATGGCGGGTGTAATTTTGGATGTCGAATAGCGGCGTGGTCAGCCGATTCGTATCGAGTTTGCGCTTCAGCTTACGAAATAGCTCGGGTGATGTCGCCAGTTCTAGGGCTAGTTCGTAGTAGCCGTCGAGATCGGCGGCGATCAGTTCCGGCAGGCCGACTGCATGCAGCAGGCTGCCGGCCACTCGCGATGGGAAGGTGTCGCCCGCGCAGGTGACGACGGGTACGCCGGCCCACAAGGCATCGCTGGCGGTCGTGTGGGCGTTGTACGGCAGTGTATCGAGGACCAGATCGGCGAGCCCCAGGCGCCCCAGATGTTCGTTTTGCGCTTGGTCCGGCGCGAAAACGAGCCGGGCAGGGGCAATGCCGCGTTGGCAGGCGGCGTCGCGCAAATTACCTTCCGCCGTAGTGCTGTCGAGCAGCCACAGTACGCTGTCCGGAACATTGGCAAGCAGCCGGCACCAGACGTCGAAAATTTCCGGCGTGATCTTGTAGGCTTGATTGAAGCAGCAAAACACGAAGCCCCGCTCCGGCAATCCTGCCTCCGCGCGTCCGGGGCGCCGGCCGATTCGGGCGTGTCGCCCGTGGGGCTGATAGCTGTGGGGCAGGTAAGCGAACGCCTCGCTGTAGTCGACCTCGGTGCCCGGAGGCGTCAGATAAGGGTCGGTGACGATATAGTCGCAGAAGTCTCCGCCCAGCGTGCCCGGATATCCGAGGTAATTCACCTGTATGGGGGCGGGGCGGTAGGTGAGGATGACCGTCCGTGTCCCCGCGGTATAGCCTTTCAGGTCTATCAGTATGTCGACGTCGTGGCTGTGTATGTGGCGCGCGGATTCCGACGTCGACAAGGTCTGGATATCGAAAAAACGGTCGAAGCTTTTTTCCAGCCGTTTGCGCATGCTCTGACCGTCGTCCGCGCCATAGGAATACGCGTAGATCTCGAACCGTTCCCTGTCGTGCGCTTCGAACAACTCCTCCATGAGGCGTGAGGTCGCGTGTTCGTGAAAGTCGCATGAAAGGTAGCCCAGTCGTATCTTCGCTTTGCCCGTGGCGGGGAAGCTAAAGCTCAAATCTTCCCGCTCCACCGCCGATGCGGCTATGCGCGGCTGCATCCACAATTCGGCGCAGGCGCGTTGCTCGGCGGCGCTCATGCCGGGGAGAGAAAGCAAATGAAACGGGGCCACCGTTCCGGCTTCTTTTCTGGCCAGCGCATCGCGCACCTTTTCGCGCCATTCGTCCAGCCGCTCCCACTCGCACATGCGGCGGCTGAGGGCATAGTGTTTCATGGCGTTCATCTTCAAGGGCCTATGTGCTTTAAACACGCGATGCGGAAGCTGCGTGCAGGCCCCTATAGCCCACGCTCCGGAAAATAGTCCGACCGGCCGTCGGTGCGTTTGGAAACTAGGGTAATCCGCGGCTCGGTCGAGGTCTTGACCCGGCTGTCGCGCCGGCATTCCGGGCAGGAATAGGGTTTCGTGAGGGACACCGCCTTGGAGTGATAGGCCGCCTGCCAGGTGATATCGACGCGGAATACGCATCCGCAGTAGCCGCAGGTATGTCGAAAGTTGGCAGTTGAAAGGCGGTGCTCGGGCGATGGTGATGGCAAGCTGTCGGTGTGCATTTCAACCTCATGGAGTCCGGATCGGATTAAATGGGCCCTCCGGACGTTATGGCTGGATAACGTTTGCCGGCGGGGTAGATCGAACGCTCGCGAGGCCTGTCGTCGGCCGTGGCGATGGCGGGTGCAGGGTAGGTTGCGAGGTAGGCGCCTGGAGGAAAAGGCTAGGCGATGCGCCGAGCGAGGAGCCTACAAAACACGCGAGTTTCTGTGGGGGCAACTCGCTTATAACACATTGCCTCGTCCGGAGGAAACCGGCGGCAAGGCCCACTTGCTGCCATGCAAGGGCCGTAAGGCAGAATACGCTGCGCTATTCTGCCTTACGAGGGCTGACCCCAAAATTACCAAAATTGGATGGCGTGATAGACATTCGGGGAAGTTATAAAGCGATTCAATCACTTGTTAGCCATAACTTAGCGAATCACAAGACTACTATTCCGCCGGAAGGTCACCCGGCTTTGCGTTCAAAAACCAGTCGGGAGGGGACCAACTTCCTGGAATGTGCTTATGTCCCCAAAGTGCCAGCTGTTGTAATACCGGTAGCAGATCGGCCCCCTTGCGGGTCAACGCATATTCATGCCTCACGGGTTTCTCTTGATAAGGGTGTTTTTCTATGATTCCGTCTTCCTCAAGTTTACGTAGGCGGTTTGCGAGGATATTTGTCGGAATGCCCTCTGGCGAATCCTGAAAGTCCTTGTATTTTCTTTTGCGGATCATCAAGTCCCGCACGATGACCAAGCTCCATTTGTCACCCAGCAGATCGAGCGACGCAGCGACTGGACATGGAGAACGGAATACGGGTACGCCAACTTCTTTGCGCATGTTTGTTATCCTGTTTTAGTCACTTGCAAAATGCAAGATTATGTGCCATGGTACTGTCGCTTGCAATTGGCAAGCGACAGTATGTGATAAGGAGATTAAGCGCATGAACACAGCGATAAATACCTCAGTCGATATAAAAGGCGGCTGCCTGTGCGGCGCCGTGCGGTATGAAGTCAGTGCCACCCCGGTTATGGCGGGTTTTTGTTACTGCGAGAGTTGCCGCAAGCTCAGCGGTTCAGGGCATGCTTTTCACGCCCTGGTACCGGCAACAGCCTTGACGATCAGCGGTAACGTCCGCGAATTTGAATGGAAGGCGGATAGCGGGAACAGCGTTATCGCCGGCTTCTGCCCCACCTGTGGCAGTCCCTTGTTCGGGAAGAGTTCCGGCATGCCGGGCATGGTGACATTCAGAGTGGCAAGCCTGGACTCCCCTGCCGCCATATCGCCGCAAATGGCGGTTTACACCAAGCGGTTACTGGCGTGGGATCACCTGGACCCGGCATTACCTGCCTTCAAGGAAATGCCCCCCATGGCTCCTCAAGAGGGGTAGTCCGTGATGAATGCGCACCAACCTTCTTGTCCCGCGAGTCTTGAAGAGCGAATCCGCAGTTATCTCATCGGCTTGCCGGTTTCCGAGAAGCGCATGTTTGGCGGCATAAGCTTCCTGCTCAATGGAAACGTGCTGTGCTGCGCCTCGAAAAAAGGCGTGATGGCTCGCGTTGGCAAAGATGCGGAGCCCCAGGCGCTTGCCCATCCCATGGCAAAGCGTTGCGACGGTGCCGGCCATCCCATGCCCGGTTTCATTTCAATTGAGCCTGATGGAATACGCCAAGACGATGCGCTTGCGAGTTGGCTGCAAATGGCGCTGAATTATGTTAGCACGCTTCCCCCTAAGTCAGAAAAAACCAAGGATAAACCGCGATACTCCAAAAGGAGAGATCAATGAAAAAGTTTATGTTTCTGCATTACGGCTTTGAAAAACCTACCCCGGAAATCATGAATGCATGGCAGGTCTGGTTCGAATCCATTTCAGACAAGCAAATAGAGCAGGGTGGATTCGCCGGTGGTCGAGAAATCTCAAAGAATGGAACCAAAGATCTCCCCTGGAACATCGAGTCCATTACGGGTTACAACATTATCGAAGCAGAAGACCTTGATGCTGCTGAAAAACTGGCGCAAAGCAATCCGTTTATTTCAAGCATTAGAATCTATGAGTTGAGGTAAGCATCACCGGCTATCAATGTCATCGACACGGACGGCGCAACGCGGAATGCCTCCGCCGACACCGCGTTGTGCCGCCAGTTATTCTGAATGTCGAGGCTGTGGGAAAACCCTTTCTCGTAAAAACTGTACTCAACAAATCAATTAATTGGCCTCGTGAAAATCACCCAAAACAGGGTTTTCCTTCATCCTCGTCATGTGTTTGGAAAGCTTGGTGGATATGGCGTAGCTTGAGACGCTAGCCGTGGAAAACAATGATGGTACCGGTTCCGTGAGTTAGGCAAACGCGATGCCACGGTGCGGAAGGCCTGGATACTCGTAAATCCGGTCATGCCCATGGCGAGCGTCGCAAAATCCGGCACCGACCGTAGCGTTGCCGGTGGGAACTTTCGCCAATATGGGGCTGGCCGTCTTAAGTGGTGAGTGGTGCACGATATGTTCGCGATCAAAGCCAAAGTGAGCGATCCGGGAGCCAAGTCGTGGGTCTTCAGCGAGCAGAAGACAATGTATGGCGGTAGGCATGTCTGTGAAGGCGACCTGATCTTTGTCTTCGCAAGCGAGAACGAAGGTGGTGTGGGGCTGGTCGCGAGTGGGGTTGTTACGGCGGCTGAAGCCATACCAAGAAAACAAGGCATCGAACGTCAAACGCCACGAGTAAGCATCACCGTCGAGCGCACAGCCGTAGCGAAGCGGCGACTGGGCCGAAGTGAGCTAAAGCCCTATAGCGACTGGAGCGACGGACGTCCTGAGACTGAACTCAATTTCAAGTTTTATCGCCAGGCAACGAACAAGATCGTCGGTATCTCCAATGAAGCAACAGCGTTCCTGCACGGTTTTTTCTAGTGCTGTCAGGCGCTCAATGTACTTTGCATTACCCGTGCGTCTAACTTTTCGTATCCCCGCCCCGAACGCAAGAAACTAAGCAATAGGGAGGGCGATAAGGATGCGGTGGCCTATCCGGCATTTGAAGTCGATATTGTGCGGTTCGTTCCGGCGGGAAATTCGCGTACGGCGCGGTAATCGCCGCCTAAAGGCTGCTCGCACCATGAGATATTTGGGCGGGGTTGCCATATAAAGTCGCAAAGCGAACACTTCGATCTCCCTCTCCTCCGGAAGAGACCGCTCGGCCCCATGGCCCGCGGATTGTAGCCTTGGAACCGAGCGTTCACGGGAAGTCGACTGCCATTCAAGGCAGTCGACTTTCCCATTCACCTTCCCTCATCCGGCCCTTCGGGCCACCTTCTCCCAGAGGGAGAAGGGGATAAGGAGCGACCTTCGGTCGCCGGTTGCTGGGTAGGGACGGGGTGAGGGAAACAGGTTGTGTGGAAAGCCGATTTTTGCCGCCAAGCCAAGTACCCGGAACGGCGTGAAAAAGCGGCGGAGCTTCGGGCCCTTAAGGCGAGGCGGAGAACCAGCGATTGGAACGCGGGTTGAACCGCAAGGAAAAGGCCCTGGCCGAAGCGGCGGCGTTACTGGTGCTGTAAAAAAAGTATTAGGCGCTCTTGGGGGAGAAGGCGGGTATGGGAAACATCGCGTTCTTGCATGCATGCCCCGAACTTAGTTTTCCAGCAAAGCCACTGTTCGCCTACGCCTTAGCCCCACCAACCCCAGCAAAGCACTACCCATCAACCACGCCGCTGCAGGCACCGGCACTGCGCGCACTGGCCAAGCAAAGAACTGGTTGTCCTTGTACTGATCAAACTGGGTGCCAAAATAGGTATAGAAGCTCCACGCGTGCCTGGGATCGGCCGTGAACTCCGTACCCGACCAATACCAGTACACGCTATCCGGCACATTGGAAAATAAGTCGTAATTGGAGTTGTGCTTAGTCGTAATGGGCGTATTTGCTAGCCCGCCCAGCTCGGTGTAGAACAAATGCCCTAGCTCACTATCGGTCATCTCATAACCCGAAATCTCGATCGGAGTAATTGGCAAACGCCAACCGGTTTCACCACCGTAGCTGATACTGTTCAGGTAACCCACCCAGGCCTGAGCACCCCACCAACTCAACTGGCCGGTCGCGGCATTGAAATCACCCGCAGTCAGGGTGTAGGCGCCGCTGTGGGCGGGAGTATCCAACGAGTTTGGCGTGTCATGGATTACGCCGCCTACCGAGTTGATGACCGTCGTGACAAAAATTGCCGCGTTGCCTGAAGCGGTCGCCAGAGTCTTGAACAAGTTGGCGTCCTGAGCCCAGGTAACGTTGAGATCTGTGTCATGGATCAGTCCGTCACCAACATCGACTAAGGCCGCCGAGGGTGCATCCGAAAAAGCAAGAGTAAAGGTGAGCGCCAATCCCGCCAGAATGCGGTTTGGCTTGAGTTGAATTGGAGTCAACATCATGGCCTCCATCGGACTTCTATAAATATCTGCCCTAGAAAGGTTCTGTCGGTCATGACCCGACGAGTCGGAGTTTCTAGGCTGTTAGGATAAGCTTCGTCCTTAGGCTGATCGTACGCGGGCCCTCCGATTGATACAAGGTCCATAGGATATGTCAGGTGGGAGAGACCTTCAGGCCGCGATCTTCGCGGGCTAAAGGCTGTTTCCACGAAGAACTGACCAGGGTCTCGGGCCACCTTAATAACGAAGCCAGGGTGCACTCGGAGCGCGTCGGCTTGTGTCGCTGTTGGGAGTCCGATAGGGCTTGGGGTTCTGCACGCGGCATGGCGCAACCAATCCGTGTCAGTTTATTGGTCCAGAGCTGGGAATTTATTGTTTCCTGTGGACAAGCTCGAGAAATGAGCGTACGGTGTCCCCAGTTTGTCGCGGCACGAAGTATCGATCTTCGCGCCGAGGATACGGTCACTTTCTCCAGATAGTGCCTTCCGGCACCTGCTAGCCTCCGCCTCCTTCTGCCAAACCGCACGCGGTGCGCTCCTTTGAGCCGCCCTGTGGTCTTTCCACCTCATAAGCCCGCGCTTAGATCGATATCGTGCTCGTCACGGTAGGCGGGGGCCAGGAAAATTCATGCCTTTTACTTCTCTCGGGCTTTCTACGGCCCTCTTGCGCGCAGTGGCCGAACAAGGCTATGCGCAACCCACTCCTATCCAATCTCAAGCCATTCCGGCCGTGCTTGGCGGTCGCGATCTGCTGGCGGCGGCCCAGACCGGCACCGGCAAAACCGCCGCGTTCACCCTGCCTTTGTTGCAGCGTCTGACCGACGCCCCTCAAGCCGCTGATCGGCCGTCCGCAGGACGGGCCCCTCGCGTGCTGGTGCTGGTGCCGACCCGCGAACTCGCCGCCCAGGTCAGCGAAAGCGTGCGCCTCTATGGACGCTATACCCAGGTCCGCGCGGCGGTCGTCTTCGGCGGCGTCGGGCTGCAGCCGCAGATCGATGCTTTGCGCCGCGGCATTGACATACTGATCGCGACGCCCGGGCGTCTGCTCGATCTGATCAAGCAGCGCCATGCCAGCCTGGCGAAAATTGAAGTTCTCGTATTGGACGAAGCCGATCGCATGCTCGATATGGGCTTCATCCACGACATCAAGCGCATCCTCGGATTGCTGCCGAAAACCCGGCAGAACCTGCTGTTTTCGGCCACTTTCTCCGATGAAATCCGCGAACTCTCCGGTGCCTTCCTGCACGATCCGCTCAGCATCGACGTTGCGCCGCGCAACGCGCCGGCCACGCGGGTGAGCCAGTCGGTTTGCCATACCCCGAAAGCGGATAAGCCGGCGCTGCTGGCCCGCCTGCTCGGCGAAGAAGGGCGCGGACAGACCCTGGTATTCGCGCGTACCAAGCACGGCGCCAACCGGCTGGCCGACCAGCTCGGCGAAGGCGGCTTCCGGGTCGCGGTGATCCACGGCAACAAGAGCCAGTCGGCGCGCGCCAAGGCGCTCGGTGACTTCAAGGCGAATCGCGTGCAGGTGCTGGTCGCGACCGACATCGCCGCGCGCGGTATCGACATCCACCAGTTGCCGCATGTCGTGAACTACGAATTGCCCAACGTGCCCGCGGATTATGTGCACCGCATAGGCCGCACGGGCCGGGCGGGAGCCGAAGGCGAAGCTATCTCCCTGGTGTCGGCCGACGAAGCGCCGCAATTGCGGGACATCGAGCGTCTGCTGGGGCGGAAACTGCCGTTCCATCCCTTGTCCGCGGCTGCTCAAGCGGGCGGGAAAGCCGAGCCGTCGGTGCATCGGGCGCCGCCGCGCCCCAAGTCCGGACGTCGCGGAGCTGCGGCGACCCGTTCCCCGGCAGCCCCCCGCTTTTTGTCGTAAGCCACTCCCACTTCGCAGGAGAGAAACAGCATGCTGAGAATCTACGCCGGAAATTTGCCGGAGGATCTGACCGAAAAAGAATTTACGGACTTGTTTGCCCAGCACGGGCGAGTCCGCGGATTTCAACTGGCGCGCGACATTTTTAGCGGACGGTGTCGCGGCTTTGGTTTTATCGAAATGGAAGGCCACGAGGCCAGGGCGGCGATCGGTGCCTTGAATGGCGCCAACCTGCGGGGCAAATGCCTGCGGGTCAACGAAGAACGTCCGCGCGGGCGGACGGGAGGTAGAGGACGTCGTTAACGGCTGATCGAACCGATCGGCACCCCCTTTTTCATTTTCAAATCCTTAGGAATTTTCATGAGCAAAAAACTATATGTAGGCAACCTGAGCTACAGCGTAAACAACAGCGAACTCGAAGCCTTGTTCGCCGCGCATGGCGTGGTCGAATCCGCGAGCGTCATCACCGACCGGGATACCGGGCGTTCCAAGGGCTTCGGTTTCGTCGAGATGCGTAACGACCAGGAAGCCAGAGCGGCGATCTCGGCGCTCAACGGCAAGGACTTGGACGGCCGCAACTTGACCGTCAATGAAGCCCGCCCGCGCGAAGAGCGTTCCGGCGGCTTTGGCGGCGGCGCGGGACGCGGCGGTTTCGGCGGCGGACGCCGTTACTAAGAGGGGAGCGGTGCGGGTAGCGACCCGCACCGCCTAACTCTCGAGTCGATGATCGGGCCTACCAGGCCCGCATCGATTTCGACCGAAGCAGGAAGCGCAGGGTGCCTGCCTTCCAGACGTCGCGTGCAGCGGCCCTGGCCCCGCAGATCGGGTCAGGGCCGTTTTGCGTTTCCCGCGGGCGACCGATGATGCGGCGCTTGCCCTCGTGCGTTTTGATGATTCCCTTCAGTTCCCTCGAGGTCTTGCCGGGCCATAGTGCGTAAAGTCGCCGCACCGGCGGCCATTGAAACCTGCGCGCCCCACCGCAGCGCTTGCCTCGTCATGCCGGTTTGCGCCAAGATGCGCGGCCGCACGACCGCCTTTTTCGCCCCATGAGCACCGCCAACAATTACGAAACCCTACCCGTCAAGGACTTCACCGAGAAGGCCTACCTGGATTATTCCATGTACGTCATCCTCGACCGCGCCCTGCCCAACATCGCCGACGGGCTCAAGCCGGTGCAGCGGCGCATCGTCTACGCCATGTCCGAACTGGGGCTTTCAGCGCAGTCCAAGCACAAAAAATCCGCCCGCACCGTGGGCGACGTGCTGGGTAAATACCATCCGCACGGCGATTCCGCCTGTTACGAGGCCATGGTCTTGATGGCCCAGCCTTTCTCCTACCGCTATCCCCTGATAGACGGGCAGGGCAACTGGGGCTCGCCGGACGATCCCAAGTCATTCGCCGCCATGCGCTACACGGAAGCGCGGCTCACGCCCTATGCCCAGACCCTGTTGGCCGAACTGGAGCAGGGCACGGTGGACTGGATACCCAATTTCGACGGCACGCTGGATGAGCCAGCCCTGTTGCCCGCGCGCCTGCCCAACCTGCTGCTCAATGGCACGACGGGCATCGCGGTCGGAATGGCGACCGACATCCCACCGCACAATCTGCGCGAGGTGGTGAGCGCCTGCATCCGTCTGCTGGACGAGCCGGAAACGCCCCTGGAAGCCTTGTGCGAGCTGGTCAAAGGCCCGGATTTTCCCACCGAGGCGGAGATCATCACCCCGCGCCCCGATCTGCTGCGCCTCTACCAGACCGGCAACGGTTCGGTGCGATTGCGCGCCCGTTACGAGCAGGAAGACGGCAACATCGTCGTCACCGCGCTGCCCTACCAGGTGTCCGGCGCCAAGGTGATGGAGCAGATCGCCGCGCAGATGCAGGCCAAGAAGCTGCCCATGGTCGAGGATCTGCGCGACGAGTCCGACCACGAGAGTCCGACCCGGCTGGTCATCATGCCCAAGTCCAGGCGCATCGACGCGGCCCAGCTCATGTCGCACCTGTTCGCCACCACAGATCTGGAGCGGAGCTACCGCGTCAATCTCAACCTGATCGGCCTGGACGGCAAGCCACGGGTCAAGAATCTCAAGGACATACTGAGCGAATGGTTGGTCTACCGCGCCCGCACGGTCACCCGGCGTCTGCAGCACCGGCTGGATAAGGTGCTGGCCCGGTTGCACATCCTCGAAGGCTTGCTGATCGCCTATCTCAATATCGACGAAGTGATCGCCATCATCCGCCACGAGGACGAGCCCAAGCCGGTGTTGATGGAACGCTTCGGGCTGACCGACATCCAGGCCGAGGCCATCCTCGAGCTCAAGCTGCGCCACCTGGCCAAGCTGGAAGAAATGAAGATCCGCGGCGAACAGGACGAACTCGAACAGGAGCGCGAGCGCTTGCAGGAGATCCTGGGTTCGCGCGAGAAGCTGCACGAACTCATCAAGCAGGAGCTGACCCAGGACGCCGACAAGCACGGCGACGCGCGCCGTTCGCCCATCGTGGTGCGGCAGAGCGCCCAGGCTATCGACGAGACCGCCTTGATCGCCAACGAGCCGGTCACCATCATCTTGTCGGAGAAAGGCTGGATACGCGCCGCCAAGGGCCACGAGATCGACCCCACGACCTTGGCCTACCGTACCGGCGACGCCTTCCTGGCGTCCGCCCAGGGACGCAGCAGCCAGCCGGCGTATTTTCTGGATTCGACAGGGCGGGCCTACGCCGTGTCGGCGCACGATCTGCCGTCCGCGCGCAGCCAGGGCGAGCCTTTGACCGGACGCCTGAATCCGCCGGCCGGCGCGACCTTCATCCATCTGCTGGCCGGCGCGGACGAGGACGGCTATCTGCTGGCGTCCAGTGCCGGTTACGGCTTCCTCACCCGTCTGGGCGAGCTCAACACCAAGAACCGCTCGGGCAAGGCCATGTTGTCGCTGCCGGATAAGTCCACCGTCATGAAGCCGGTGCGCGTGGGCAATCCGGAAACCGACCGCCTGGCGGCCGTCACCCAGCAGGGGCGGCTGCTGATACTGGCGCTGAGCGAGGTGCCGGTGCTCGACAAGGGCAAGGGCAACAAGCTGATCGACATCAAGTCCGCAGAACTGGCCAAGGGAGAAGACACCCTCATCGCCCTGGCCAGCCTGCCGCCGGGCGCCAGCCTGAAAGTCACCGCCGGCAAGCGCACGCTGACTTTGCAGGGCGCCGATCTGACCCACTACGAAGGCCCGCGCGGCCGCCGCGGCAACCCGCTGCCGCGCGGATTCCAGCGGGTGGAGGGATTGGAGGCGGTTTGAACTTACCGCAGTGACCTGAAGGCCGCGTTAGCTGCCGTCTAAAGGGCTGTGGACATAGCTTTGGCGTATATGCCCGATAGAAGACGATTGGCACTTTTTCGGCCATTGCCGCCTGTTGAATAGCTCCGAGCAGCGTCAGCAATGCAGCCAGTTGCTGATAGGCAGGCTGTAGGCAAGCTTTCTGCTCAGTCAAGATAAAACATCCTTCCCCTCTGCTGCTGTTTGTGTCAGCAGAGGTTGAATGGCGGATAAAGTAGACCAGTCATTCTAGGCAGTTTCTCAAAGGTGCCCCTCGGCGAATGCCTTCACTGGGTAAAAACCGCTGCTGCCACAGATTTACATCCCTTTGATGCCATTCGGTGTGTCGATGAGAAGTCTGGTCAATGAAATTGAATTCGGCTCCTATCAAGACATAGTAACCAAGCCTTGTCTTGAAGCCAGAAGTACAGAAGCGAGAGCGAAAGCTTGGCAAAGTTCGCCGCCATAGAGTGCTTGCCGGACCTCTTCGGTAGATAACAATTGGACAGTTGTCCCATCCTCTGGTACCACTCCTAATTTTGGTGAGGGATTGCGGCAGAAAAACGAGTGCACATAGTTGTTTTGGAGACCAGCATTCGCTAGATAATTGCCTAGGATGAACCACTCTCCTCCCGCATACCCGGTTTCCTCCAATAATTCCTCCTGCGCTGACTCCAGAGGGGATGCCCCATCTTCGACGATACCACCTGGCAGTTCCAATGTTTCTCTGGCTAAGGCATAGCGAAACTGTCGCACAAAGACAAACTGTCCAGAGGGTACAATTGCCAACACGTTTACCCAATCAGGGCATTTCAATACGTTGAACCGATTCGTAGCGCCGTTTCCCCTATCAGCGTCGAAAGATTTGACGCTATACACCCCAAAATCCCACTCTGCTACGATCTGGCCTGAAGCTGATTTCGGATCCAATGTAAATCCTGAGTTGTTAGTCGAAAGGATACCGGGCGCGTGTAATCGAAATGAAGGTTGTAATAATTGCCACCATTTTCGGGAGTACGCCGTAACTTAATATTTTTTAAGAGAACTAAGGAAGACCGTGTAGCAACAATGCAAATGCTAGTAACTTGCGATCTATTTATAGAACATAGTAGTTGAAGACCTTGGCAAAAGAAGCTGGACATATCCTGCATGCCAGGAATTGAAACATCAGATATTTCGATCTCCCTACGATTCCAGCGGCTTAATGTGTCCATTTCGTAGGGATATTTGGCTTTGGCCTCATCAACTTGTAAGCCAGATAATTTTCCAAGATCGATAGGTTTTAGGAGAGGAGACTCGTACATCTTGCATTTATGCAATTTTTCCGCAATCAAGGTAGCGGTATGTCGAGTTTGCGCAGTTGGGGCGAATATAAGATGCTCGATCGGAGGGGTTTGCCGCTGAAGGTACCCGCCCGCGAGTCTTGCGGCCAAGCACCCTCTAGCCGTTAGGCTTTCGCCACAACCACCGATAACATCAATAAGATTCTTCTTGCTTTCTCCATGGCGAATTAGTATTACGCGCACGATTATTAAGCTAACGCAAAGAAATCTGTCGGGCTGGCGTTCCCGCAAAAGTACCAGTCTCGCTAAGGTTTGTTATCACTGATGCTCCGGCGCCAATTACGACGTCGGGAGCAATGCTCAAATTCTGAATAATACTCGCCCTCATGCCGACGTATGCTCCATCGCCAATACATGTGGATGATCCAATACATGCGCCGGGACAGATGTTGGTGAAGGAGCCAATGTTGCTCATTGCGCCTATGAAAGCATTGGAATTAGCTAGGACGTATTTTCCAAGTACTGCCCCAGGCCCTATTATGGCGCCAGGAAAAATAACACTACCGTATCCAATAGATATGTTACCAAGGAGAATGGCTGCTGGATCAATTATGGTTGCCATGGAGTATTCAAGGCCCCTAGAATTAATGAGCGAACACAATTTGCGCCTATTTTTATTATCCCCAACGGCAATTACCAGTTTTTTGTCTTTTATTTTGCT
Organism: Methylococcus sp. EFPC2; assembly: GCF_016925495.1. NCBI lineage: Bacteria > Pseudomonadati > Pseudomonadota > Gammaproteobacteria > Methylococcales > Methylococcaceae > Methylococcus > Methylococcus sp. EFPC2. Next base: position 482,714 of record NZ_CP070491.1, read on the forward strand.
GGCAGAAAGGTTATTAGTTTTTCCCCAGAAAAGAGACGCCGAGATTGGTGGCAGACTCTCAGGTGAATCATCAATAAAGCCTTCAACACTAAAGCTTCCAGTTCTTTTGGCAATTTCCGCGACGGTTAAGCCAAGAGTGGAGCCTCCAATAATCAATAGCTTCATGGTACCTTAATTAAGATATTGGCGGCCAATATTTTTGAGTCAATCAAATTATTGTTATTAAAATTAAACTCCATAAGCATCGCAAAATCACTTTTTCCCACCTGTGAGTCAATATTTTTCATTAAAAAATCGTCTGTGGTCAGAGCTTTTACTACACCCCACGTCCCCCTGCCTCGTAGCCCAAAAGCGACCAAATAAGATGACGTCGCGTTTCCGTTCGACCCCGTTATTCTTATAACTAAACCAAAATCTTTTAAAAGCGTTTCATCCTGGGCTAACTCACTTTTATATTTATTGCCACCGTCCAGTAGGCTCTCTGAATCAGGGTCATAAAGAAAAGGAATCCTGTATTTACTCTTAGCTAGTGCCAGAATATCTTGTGTCACATTGTTGCTTTTTGGTCCACCAATGGAAATAACGTGCCTACCTTTTAGTCTTGTTAAATCGGCGCTAGGGTCTTGAATTAATTCAGTATCTATTTTTAGGCGTGACAAAGTGTTCCTTAGCTCAGAAAATGCTTGCACCTCGCTTAAACTGACTTTCTGAGTGCCACTTTTGCGGCTACTGCTTTTTGTGGTCAAGACGACCCATGTTGCGCGTGGATTGCTCAGGAATGGTTTCCATAAATTCCTAGCGAACCAATTATGCCTAATTTCTTTTAAGCGTGTCACAACCCGATAGAACAGGCCTAAAAGGAAAGTTAATATAGAACCGGCAATAGCCCCCCGCCAATCACTTATTGATAGATCAAATAACTCACCCATTAATCAATCTCTCGGCTATCAAAGACAAAATCGCGGCAACAGTCGGGGCATGTGAAATACTTCCCGACCTTAACGCATCCTGAGCATCATTCAAATCAAGCAGTAGTACTCCGTCCCTAAGTTCTAAAGGCTCTTGCGAATGCGTTCTTATAAGTTGCGTGCAATGCTTAGAGGCGGAAAAATCCATATCAAGTTTCACCATACGCCCTATTGCCTCCCCGACAATCCCCGCCTCCTCCCAAAGTTCTCGAACCGCTGCTTCTTCAGAGGTCTCTCCTAATTCTACTCGCCCACCGGGAAGCTCAATCGTATAAACACCATGGAACGGGCGCCATTGTTTCACCAAGATCAATGCATTCGGCTTACTGCTAAATGTATGTACGGCACATGCCGAGTCAGGAAAGAGGTAAAACGTTTCCTTTTCCACATGTACTATTGTCCGTTCTGGATGATCCGATGCCATAGGCACTCCAATATCAGTATTCAAGTGATTGTACCCTAGCATTTCCACAATGCATGCGCGATATTGATTTAGCCGCTTCGCAAGGGAGGTCGCAGGAATGTGACCGTTAACAGACCCTCGACACTGAAGAAGTGGATGGCGGCAATGGCCGAAATCCTGCCTGTGGCGGCGATTCTAACCGGATGCGGAAAAAAGTATCAGTCGACGGCGGGCAAGGCTTACGACCGACTTTATCGCCCTTACAAGCTCAGCTCTTGCCCATACTGACCACCAACACCCCGGTTACGACCAGCAGCGAGCCCAATAACTGTTCCCCGGTCATCACTTCTTCCAGAAACACATAAGCCATCGCGATGTGGCGACGGGGCCCAGGCTGCTGACCAGGGAGGCGCGGCTGGCACCTATGCGTTGTATGCCCAGCGGCAGCACCGTTAGGCCGGCAGTACGGTGGAGAACGCCGCCATGCCCAGCGCGAGCGTATAGACTTCGGTCGGAGCCTGCAGGACCGACCAGGGATGCGTCAGGGCGAACTGGATCAGACAGGCCAGCAGGCTGCGGTCATCACGTAAGCCGTGAACCGCGATGCGCCGAAGGCGGCGATAGCGCGGGAACTGCCCATCAGATACGGCGCGTAGCTGATCGCGCTGGCGAAGATCAGGCCGGCGCCTATCCCGATTTCGCCCTGAGGCGCGTTGGTCTGGCGCCAAAACACCAGCGCCACGCTGAGATAACTCAGGATCAGGCCGGCTATTTCCTGGCCGTCGATGCGTCGGCCGAGAAAAGCCCATGAGAACACGACGACCAGGGTAGAGGAACAGGATCAGCCGCTCCAAGCCAGCGGAGATGTATTCCAGCCCCAGAAAATCCAGCAGGCTGGCCAGGTAATAGCCGACAGGCCTAGGCCGACGACTTTGATCCAACCCGTCGGTGTGATCCGTCACTGGCCGTTTTTCACGCCGGCATACAAACCCATCAGCAGGAAGAACGGCAGGGAGAAGGCGATGCGCAGCGCCAGCAACGTGACCGCGTCGACCCGATAGCCATAAACCAGCTTGACCAGGATCGCTTTGGCCGAAAAGCCGAAGGCGGCCAGCACGATGTACAGGGTACCGGTCAGGGAAGGTTGCCAATGCGCCGGAAGGGTGAGGCTAATTGTCATCGGGACCTCTTGGGTGGGGGCGGGTCCCGGAACAGGCGTAGTGTGCTGCGGAAACGCGCAGTGACTACGCTGTAGCGGGCTATCTTCCATCGCGAGCCGAGAGGGTGGAAATAATGCCGCTACGTTAAGTCACTTGGATTCCACTCCCAACGCTAGAGGGGCTTAATTTCAAGGAAACGCCGATTAAGTCCTTCGGCAGGCTCAGGATGAACGGAATTTTGGCGCCGTTAATCATAAAATCGCGGCCCTGCTTCGTGATACCCTAATTCCATGAACAAACAACGACATCCGGCGCAATGCCGGGCCCGCTGCGGGATGACGCCACGACCGGTTTAGTGCGTGCATTTTCACGATAGACACCGAATACTCATCGAGTGCCTGGCTGACGGCCGGTTTCACTCGGGCAGCCATCTGGCGACCGACTTGGGGCTCAGCCGCGCGGGCGTCTGGGGCCTGATACGGGAACTCGGCGAACTGGGCCTGGAAGTCCATGCCGTCCACGGCAAGGGTTATCGCTTGGCCGAGCCGCTCGAGTTGCTGGACGAAAACTTCATCCGGGGCTCGCTGTCTGAATCGGCACGGCGCTGGCTGGCCGAGCTGGAGATACACCCCAGGCTGGATTCCACCAATACCCATTTGGCTAACCGTGCTCGACGGGGCGCGCCGTCCGGCGCGGTTTGCCTGGCCGAGAGCCAGAGCGCCGGCAAGGGTCGTCTGGGGCGCACCTGGCTGTCGCCCTTCGGCGGCGGTATCGCGCTGTCGGTGCTCTGGCGCTACGACGATATCGCCCGACTGGCCGGGCTGAGCCTGGCGGTGGGCGTGGCCGTCATGCGCGCGCTGGGTCGGATGGGCGTGGAGGGTGCGGGTTTGAAGTGGCCCAACGACATCCTATGGCGCGACCGCAAGCTGGGCGGCATCCTGCTGGAGGCCAGCGGCGAGGCGCATGGCGGCTGCGCGGTGGTGATCGGACTGGGCTTGAACCTGCACATCCCGGCGGAGAGCGGCCAGGCCATAGACCAGGCCTGGGTGGACCTGAGGCAGATCGACCAGGGCATCGCGGCCGGCCGCAACCGCCTGGTCGCCAGCCTGCTGGACGAATTGTTGGGGCTGCTGGCCGATTTCGGACAGGCGGGCTTGAGCGCCTATCTGGACGAATGGCGGTCGCATCACAGTCTGCACGGCCGGCCGGTGAGCGTGCAACTGGGCGATAGCCTGATACACGGGCGCGTGGCCGGCGTGAGCGCCGAAGGCCTGCTGCTGGTCGACGACGAAGACGGCGCGCGGCGCGAATTCGCCGCCGGCGACGTGCGCGTGCGGGTGGCTCATGTCTGACGCTGCCTTACTGCTGATCGATATCGGCAACTCCCGCATCAAATGGGGTTGGGCCGATGCGGGCGGTATCGCTCCCGGCGAGCCTTTCGTGGGCTCCGATTTTTCCGCGGCGTGGAGCGGATTGCCCCGGCCATCCGCCGTCTGGATATCCAATGTCGCCGGCCCCGAATACGCCGAACGTCTGCGGGACTGGGTGTCCGGGCGATGGGGCCTGGATGCGCATTTCGCCCGCAGCGAAGCTCGGGCCTGCGGGGTGATCAACGGCTACGATGAACCCGCCCGCCTCGGCGTGGACCGTTGGCTGGCCCTGATCGGTGCCCGTGGACGCTATGCCGGTCCGCTTTGCGTGGCCGATTGCGGCACCGCGATCACCGTGGACGTGTTGAGCGCGTCGGGTGAGCATCTGGGCGGCGTTATCGCGCCGGGCTTGGCGCTGATGAACGAGGCGCTCGGCAAGCGCACCCATGCCTTGAGTCCGGCCGGTCGCGCGTTGGTTTTCGATCTTGCACGCGAGACGGAGTCGGCCATAGCGGCGGGCGTATACGGCGCGGCGGCGGGGCTGATCGAATGGACCCGCGATGCGGCGGCGAAGCGCTTGGGTTCGCTGCCGCGCTTGATCCTGACCGGAGGGGATGGCGAGAGGCTGGCACCGGCCTGGGATGAAGCGAAGCTTGTGCCGGAGTTGATACTCGACGGCCTGAGGATAATGGCCCTGGAGACCCGATGAAATATTTGTTTGCCCTGTTGCTGACCGTCAACGTGGTGTTCTATCTGTGGGAGTCCCGCCAGGGCAGCGCGGGCATCGTCAATTCCGAACTGAAGCTGCCGCCGTCGGCCGGCGAGCGCATCGTATTGATCGCGGAATTGCCCTCGATACCGAAAAAACCCGCCCCTCCGAAACCGCTTGCTCCGCCCGAGCCGCCTCCCGTCAAGCCGGCGGAAAAACCGGTCGAACCCGAGGTGGTGAAGGACGCCGCGCCGGTTCCGCTCGTGCCGGCGTGTTATTGGCTGGGCCCCTACGAAAGCGACGGCGACGCGCGCCGGGTGCTGGCGGCCTTGCCGGCCGAACTGAAGGAGGCCGAGGTCCATCGGCGCTCCGGCGAAGTGCCGAACGGCTACTGGGTGCTTTATCCCAAGGCGGAGAGCATGGAACTCGCCCGGGTCAATCGCCAGATGCTGGTGGACAAGGGCGTGCGCGATCTTTGGGTGTTCGACAAGGGCGAGTTGCAGGGCGCCATTTCCCTCGGGCTGTTTACCTTGCGCGAGCGTGCCGAGGCGGCCGCCCAGCAGTTCCGGGCGCAAGGCATCGCAGCGGTGGAAGTCCATCCCCGCATGGTCAGGAACGAGGCGCCCTGGATAAAGTTGCAGTGGCCGGGCGACCGTACCGAGCTGGAACGGCTGATAGGCGTGCAGGGCGTGGCCTTGCAGGCCTGCCCCTGAGTGTCGTCAGAAATGCCGGTAACCGCCCGCGCCTAGTTCCAGGCGCTGCCCGTCGCGCAGGATGCGCAATCCCCGTTCGGCCTCGATGTGGCCGATGCGGGTGCAGGAGATTCCCCGCGCCGCCAGTTCCGCTTCATGTTCCGGCGCGAGGGTGAAGCAGAGTTCATAATCGTCACCAGCCGTGAGCGGCATGCTCCAGTCGCCGGTTTCTTCGACATGGCGGCGCACCGGTTCCGGCAAGGGCAGGGCGGCGTAATCCAGGGTCGCACCCACCCCGCTGGCGGTCAGGATATGGCCCAGGTCGGCCGCCAGTCCGTCGGAAATGTCGATACAGGCGCTGGCCAATCCGCCGAGCGCCAACCCGGCACTTATTCGAGGCTCGGGTTTTTCCAGCCGCTCCACCGCGGCTGGCGCATCGATCGCGCATTTGCCCAAGGCGATCCGCAGGCCCAATCCACCCAGCCCTAGTTCCCCGGTCATGTAGACCGCATCGCCCGCGCGCGCGCCGTCGCGGCGCAAGGCCTTATCTGCGGAAACCCAGCCCATGGCCTGCACGGTGATGGATAAAGGCCCATGGGTGGTGTCGCCGCCGATTAGGTCGACGCCGTAGCGCTGAGCCAGGTCCAGAAATCCTTCGGCGAACCGTTCGAGCCAGGCTTCGTCGACTCGCGGCAGGGTCAGGGCCAGGGTGACCCAGGCGGGATCAGCGCCCATGGCGGCCAGATCGCTGAGGTTGACCGCCAGGCATTTGTGGCCCAGCCGGCGCGGATCCGTATCGGCCAGGAAGTGCACGCCGGCGACCAGCGTATCGGTGCTGACGGCCAGGCGCTCGTCGGCCCGCGGCACCAGGAGGGCGCAGTCGTCGCCGACCGTCAGCAAGGTGTCCGCGCGGCGCGGCGGGCGGGTGAAATAGCGGCGGATAAGCTCGAATTCGCCGAGGCTCACAGGATGCCGACTGCTTCAGCCCTTCGCGCGGCCGGCTTGGATTTCAACCGTGCGCTTGGCGTGGGCGATCTTGTCGAGGATGCCGTTGACGTACTTATGGCTTTGCGCCGCGCCGAAGCCCTTGGCCAGATTGATGCCTTCGTTGAGCACTACGCGGTAGGGCAGTTCGGGATGGAACAGCAGCTCGTAGGCGCCGATGCGCAGGATCGCGCGCTCCACCGGATCGATGCTGGCGATGGAGCGATCGACGAACTGGGCCAGGGCGGCGTCGATTTCGTCCAGTTTCTGCGGAATCTGGTGCAGCAATTCGTTGAAATAAGCAACGTCGGCATTGCCCAGGCCGTGTTCTTCGATGAATTGCCGTTCGATCTCGCTCAGGTCCGCTCCGGTGAGCTGCCACTGGTAGAGCGCCTGCACGGCGGAACGGCGCGCGCTGGTGCGCGCTTGGGTGGGGGTACTCATGCCTGGTCCAGGTCCCGCAGCAGGTTGACCATTTCTATGGCGGACAGGGCGGCTTCGGCGCCCTTGTTGCCGGCCTTGGTGCCGGCCCGTTCGATGGCCTGTTCGATGCTGTCGACCGTCAGCACGCCGAAGCTGATCGGGATGCCGTGTTTCAGCGAGACGCTGCTGATGCCTTTCACGCATTCGCCGGCCACGTAGTCGAAGTGCGGTGTGGATCCGCGTATCACCGCGCCGATGGCGACGATGGCGTCGTAGCGGCCGCTCGCGGCGATTTTCTGCACGGCCAGGGGTAGTTCGTAGGCGCCGGGCGTGCGGGCGACGTGGATCTGCTCGCGGCTTGCGCCGTGGCGGACCAGGGCGTCGATGGCGCCGGATTCGAGCTGGTCGACGATGAAGCTGTTGAAACGGGAGGCGACGATGGCCACGCGCAGGCCGGTCGCGCTCAAATGGCCTTCGTAGGTCTTGATGTGGGACATGATTGAGGTCTCCGTAAGGTGGGGGGCGTGGACCGGATCAGTCGCACGAAACGTAATCGACCACTTCCAGGTCGTAGCCGGAAAGGCCCAGGTATTTTTTCTGCGCGCCCATCACGCGCAGCTTGCGTACTCCGAGATCGGCCAGGATTTGCGCCCCGGTGCCGGTGGTGCGCCAGTCGTCGCCGCTTTCCTCGCTGCTTTGCGGGACGACGCCGTGGTCTTCCATGCTGTATTGATGGATGCGTTCGACCAGCGACTTGGTGTCTTCCTCGCGGCGGATGACCACCAGCACCCCGCATCCGGCGCGGGCGATCTTCTCCATGGCGCGGCGGAGGGGCAGGCCGCTGTCTTCGCGTCGGGCGCCGAACAAATCGCACAGCAGATTGCGCCCGTGCACCCGCACCAGCACCGGTTCGTCGCCGGACACCCGGCCCATGGTCAGGGCGAGATGCAGTTTGTTGTCGATCTGGTCCTGGTAGGCGTGCAGGCGGAATTGGCCGTATTCGGTGGGAAAATCGCAGGAGCTGATGCGCTCGACGGTTTTTTCGTTCTGTATGCGGTAATGGATGAGATCGGCGATGGTGCCGATCTTGAGGCCGTGCTGCTGGGCGAATATCTCCAGGTCCGGCCGGCGCGCCATGGAGCCGTCCTCGTTGAGGATCTCCACGATCACCGCCGCCGGTTCGCAGCCGGCCAGTCGCGCCAGATCGCAGCCGGCTTCGGTATGGCCGGCGCGGTTCAGCACGCCGCCGGGCTGGGCCATCAATGGGAAGATGTGGCCCGGCTGCACCAAATCTTCCGGCCTGGCGTCCTTGGCCACCGCGCATTGCACGGTGCGGGCGCGGTCGGCGGCGGAGATGCCGGTGGTCACGCCGGTCGCCGCCTCGATGGCGACGGTGAAGTTGGTGGAGTGGGGCGTCTTGTTCTCGTTGACCATCAGCGGCAGCCGCAGCTGCTGGCAGCGCTCGCGGGTCAGGGTCAGGCAGATCAGGCCGCGGCCGTAGCGTGCCATGAAGTTGATGTCTTCCGGCCGCACATGGGTGGCGGCCATGACCAGATCGCCTTCGTTTTCGCGGTCCTCGTCGTCCATGAGTACGACCATCTTGCCTTGGCGCAGGTCGTCGATGATTTCTTCGATGCTGTTCATGTCAAAGGTTTTTGATGAATCCGCTGTTGGCCAGTAATTCCGCGCTGACGCCGCCGCTTTCCGCGGCCTTGTCGCCCAGCAGCAAACGCTCCAGGTAACGGGCAAGCAGATCGACTTCCAGGTTGACCTTCCGGCCGGGCTGGAATTCGTCCAGCGTGGTCTCGCTCAGTGTATGGGGGACGATGTTGAGGTCGAAGCGGCGGCCGTTCACATCGTTCACGGTGAGGCTGACGCCGTCCACGCAGATCGAGCCTTTCTCGGCGATGTATTTGGCCAGATTCGCCGGCGCCTCGATGACGAAGCGCACCGAGCGGGCATCGGCTTTTCTCTCCACCACCTCGCCCACGCCGTCGACATGACCGGAGACGATGTGGCCGCCCAGCCGGGTGGCGGGAGTCAGGGCCAATTCGAGATTGACGCGCGAGCCGGCCTTCAGTCCGCCCAGGGTAGTGCGCGCCAGGGTTTCGCGCGAGACGTCGGCGCTGAATTGATTTTCGCCCAGGGCGATGGCCGTGAGGCACACCCCGCTGACCGCGATGCTGTCGCCCAGCGCCGCGCCGGCCAGCGGCAGCTTGCCGGTGGCGATGCTCAGGCGGCAGTCGCCGCCGCGTGTTTCGAGGTGTTCGATGGTGCCTATGGCCTGGATGATGCCGGTGAACATGGTCGCTCGTGTGATGTGATTTCGGAGGATGGGTGAAGGGGGCAGCCGTGACCCACAGGAGCCGCGTGGGTCGTGCTGTGCTCCATCCGTCCTAAGGGTTTTTCAAAAACTTCATCCGCATATCCTTTCCCACCTGCCGGCTGTCGGCCAAGGTCAAATCATACCGGTCGGCCATGCGCTCCAGCCCGGGTAGATGGAACAGGCCGCGGCCCCGGTCGCCCAGAATGCAGGGGGCGAGGTAGACCCACCATTCGTCGACCAGTCCCGCCAACAATAGCGCGCCGTTCAGGGTGGCGCCGGCTTCGACCATCAGTTCGTTGCATTCCAGCCTGCCCAGTTCGTCCAGCACGGCGTGCAGATCGACACGTCCGTCGGCACTCGCGGGCAATACCCGCACATCCGCTCCGGCGGTCCGCAGGGCTTCCGCTTTTTCTCCGTGCTGACATCCCAGTATCAGGGTCGAGCCGGGCGGGGCGAGCATTTTAGCAGAGGCGGGGGTCCTTAAGGCGGAATCCAGTACCACGCGCAGCGGTTGCCGCACTGTTTCCAAATCGTCGATACGCACGGTCAGGGCCGGATCGTCGGCCAGCACCGTATCCACCCCGGTCAGGATGGCAGAGCTGCGCGCGCGCAAACGATGCACGTCGCGGCGCGCTTCGGGCCCTGTGATCCACTGGCTCTCGCCCGAGGCCATCGCGGTGCGTCCGTCCATGCTCATGGCGAGTTTGCTGATCACATAAGGCCTGCCGGTGCGCATGCGCTTGATGAATCCGCGGTTGAGCTTTTCCGCTTCGCTTTCCAGCAAGCCGGAGCCGACTTCCACGCCCGACTCCCGCAGTTGTCCCAGACCGCCGCCGGAAACCCTGGGATTGGGGTCGGTCATGGCCGCGACCACGCGCGCGACGCCGGCTGCCAGCAGGGCATCCGAGCAGGGCGGCGTGCGGCCGTGATGGCAGCAGGGCTCCAGGGTCACGTAGGCTGTGGCGCCTCGAGCCGCCTCGCCCGCCCTGCGCAAGGCCTCGATCTCGGCATGCGGGCCGCCGGCCCGTTGATGCCAGCCTTCGCCGACGATCCGATCATTCTTGACCAGCACGCAGCCGACGCGGGGGTTGGGGTGGGTCGTGTCCAGTCCGTTTTCCGCGAGCCTGAGGGCGCGGGCCATGTAGCGCGCGTCTGCGGGGGTGTATGGCAGCATCGATGGCGAGGACATGGGCCGGAATCGGCAAAGAGCCGTTTAGCCGTCGGTCTGAGCCGATACGGATGACTCGGTTTCCGGCGGTTGGCTCTCCAGCCGGTCGATGACTTCGCGGAACTCGTTGACGTCCTGGAAACTGCGATAGACCGAGGCGAAGCGCACGTAGGCGACATGATCGAGACCGGCCAGTTCGTTCATCACGCTTTCGCCGATCAGGCGGCTCGGAACTTCCCGCTCGCCGCTCGCCAGCAGACGCTTCTTGATGCGGGTGATGGCCGCCTCGATGCGGTCGCTGCCGACCGGCCGTTTCTCCAGCGCACGCAGGATGCCGGCGCGCAGCTTGTCTTCGCGGAAGGGTTCGCGATTGCCGTTGCTCTTGACCACGCGGGGAAGATTCAGCTCAGCGACCTCGTAGGTGGTGAAGCGCTCCTTGCATTCGCCGCATTCGCGGCGACGCCGCACCTGATCGCCTTCCTGGGACAGGCGGGAGTCGACCACGCGGGTATCCTGGGCGCCGCAGAAGGGGCAACGCATGGCGGATTCGTCAGGCCGGCGGGCGATGACGGGCGGCAGCGCCCGACGCTAAGGCCTTAATCGGCGTAGACCGGGAACTTGCGGCACAAATGCAGCACCTCGGTGCGCACGCGTTCGATCACCGCGTCGTTTTCCGGATCGTCCAGCACGTCGGCGATCCAGCCCGCCAGGGTGACGCATTCCTCCACGCCGAAGCCGCGGGTGGTGACCGCCGGGGTGCCGATGCGGATGCCGCTGGTGACGAAGGGCGACTGCGGGTCGTTGGGCACCGCGTTCTTGTTCACGGTGATGTTAGCCTCGCCCAGCTTCTGGTCGGCCAGCTTGCCGGTGATGCCCTTGTCGATCAGGTCGACCAGGAACAAATGGTTGTCGGTGCCGCCGGAGACGATCTTGTAGCCGCGTTCGATGAAGGTCTTGGCCATGGCGCGGGCGTTTTCGACCACCTGGGCCTGGTAGTGCTTGAACTCGGGCTGCAGCGCTTCCTTGAAGGCCACGGCCTTGGCGGCGATGACATGCATCAGCGGGCCGCCCTGGATGCCGGGGAAGACCAGCGAGTTCAGCTTCTTTTCGAGTTCGGGGTTGGACTTCGCCAGGATCAGGCCGCCGCGCGGGCCGCGCAGGGTCTTGTGGGTCGTGGTGGTGGTGACGTCGGCGATCTGCACCGGGTTGGGATAATGGCCGGTCGCCACCAGGCCGGCGACATGGGCCATGTCCACCAGCAGGTAGGCGCCCACTTCGTCGGCGATGTCGCGGAAGCGCTGCCAGTCGACCACGCGGGAATAGGCGGAGAATCCTGCGACGATCAGCTTGGGCCGGTATTCGCGGGCCAGCGTTTCGACCTGTTCGTAGTCGATCTCGCCGGTGGCCGTGTTGAGCCCGTACTGCACCGCGTTGTAGATCTTGCCGGAGAAATTGACCTTGGCGCCATGAGTGAGATGGCCACCATGGGCCAGGCTCATGCCCAGCACGGTCTCACCCGGCTCCAGCAGGGCCATGTAGACCGCGGCATTGGCCTGCGAGCCGGAATGCGGCTGGACGTTGGCGTAATCGGCGCCGAACAGTTGCTTGGCGCGGGCGATGGCCAAATCCTCGACGACGTCGACGTTTTCGCAGCCGCCGTAATAGCGTTTGCCGGGGTAGCCTTCGGCGTATTTGTTGGTCAGTACCGTGCCCTGGGCTTGCAGTACGCGGGGGCTGGCGTAATTCTCCGAGGCGATCAGCTCGATATGCTCTTCCTGGCGCCGATCTTCGTCCTGTATCGCGGTCCACAATTCATCGTCGAAACCGGCGATTTCCATACCCTTGCTATACATGGCTCTAACCTACCGTCGGGATTTGAGAAGGCGGCATTGTAAACCAGATAGCGGCGCATCCTCACGCTGAAATTCGCCGGCTCCGCGCACTTCGCACGGTGCGTGGGCATGAGTACCGGCCTGTGGCAGAATCCGGGGACCACGGACCTGGAGGATGACATGGCCGAATCTTCGTCGATTTCGCCCGAGGGCGGCGATATCAGCCCTCAGTTAAGGGCCGATAGCGCGGTGCGGGCGATCTTGCTACGCCAGTTGGCCGCCATCGAAGACCATTTGGCCGGAACCCTCGCTCGCCTGGACAGCGAGTATCTGCACAACCTACGGGTCGCCGTGCGGCGCACCCGCTCGGCCCTGGGCCAGCTTAAAGAGGTTTTTCCCGCCCGGCCCACGCGCCGTTATGCCAACGGTTTTTTCTGGCTGGGGCAGATCACCGGGGAGGCCAGGGATCTGGAAGTGCATCTGCTCGGCTTCGATGCCTGGGCGAACCTGGTTCCCCCTTCTATGCGCGGCGACCTCGAGCCCCTGCGCGCCGAGTTGAGCGCCGGGCTCGACCGGGCTTACGCGGACCTGGCCCGGCGCCTGGGGTCCCGCCGTTTCCGGGATCTGATCGAAGGCTGGGGCCGGTTTCTGGGCCGGCCGGAAGCGAAGCATCCCCGTGCGGCCAACGCCCGCCTGCCGGCCAAGACCCTGGCGGACCGCCGCATCCATAAGCTGTTTCGCCGGGTGTTAAAGCAAGGCCGGGCCATCAAGTCCGACACGCCGGCGGAATATCTGCACGAACTGCGCAAGACCTGCAAGAAGCTGCGCTATCTGCTGGAGTTTTTCCAGGCCTTCTATCCGGCCGACGACATCAAGCCCGCGATCCGCCAACTCAAGCTGTTTCAAGAGCACCTGGGCGATTTCCAGGACGTCCACGCCCAGCTCGCCTGGCTCAGGGAAACCGCGGCCCGCTTGCGGAAGCGGCCCGGCGTCTCGGCCGGCACGCTGCTCGCCATGGGCGCCCTGCTGGGCGGTCTGGAGCAACGCCAGGAAACCCTGCGCCGGGAGTTCGGCGAACACTTCAAGCGATTCGACCGCAAGGAAAACCGGGTCCATTACGGCCGCTTGTTCGCGGCAGGACGTCAAGCCGAGAAATAAGCGGCGATACGCTCAGGCGAAGAATTGGTGGATGGTGGTTTCCACCAGGGACCACGGCAGTATCAGGGGTTTGCGCAATATGGTGATGCGCAGATGGTCGCCGTGTATGTGGTATCGGCCTTCCAGTCCCCGTCCGTGGAAGTGTCCGGTATTCACATCTCCGGTGAAGTTCAGTCCGTTCTGGCCCGCCTGGTTTCGGGCTTTGCCGACCAAGTGTTCGGGTGATCGGTCGGCGAGCTTGATGGTGATTATCTTCGACATGGGCGCTGCTGGCGGGGAAGTCTCGGGGGTCGTGGGCGCGTATTTTGGCGATGAAGTTTCCCGATATCAAATAGCCCATGCACCGATGTGCGCACTTTATCCGGCGGGGCGCGCGGTGATAGACTGCAAATCCAGACTTTCTTGCTGGGTTATCGTCCGGCCGTTCCGGCTGGACGCACCGGTTTCCACACCATCATCGTTAAATGGAGAAAACATGTCACACGAACTGCCTGCCTTGCCGTATGCCAAGAACGCTCTGGCTCCGCATATTTCGGAAGAAACGCTGGAATACCATTACGGCAAGCATCACCAGACCTATGTCACCAACCTGAACAACTTGATCAAGGGCACGGAATTCGAAAGCCTGTCTCTGGAAGACATCGTCAAGAAGTCTTCCGGCGGGATTTTCAACAACGCCGCTCAGGTCTGGAACCATACCTTCTATTGGAACAGCCTCTCGCCCACCGGCGGCGGCCAACCGACCGGCGAACTGGCTGCGGCCATCGACAAGGCTTTCGGGTCTTTCGACAAGTTCAAGGAAGAACTGACCAAGACCGCCGTCGGCACCTTCGGTTCAGGCTGGGCCTGGCTGGTGAAGAACGCGGATGGCAGCCTCGCCCTGGTCAGCACCAGCAACGCGGCCACCCCGTTGACGACCGATCAAATTCCCTTGCTGACCGTCGACGTGTGGGAACATGCCTATTACATCGACTACCGCAATCTGCGCCCAAAGTACCTGGAAGCGTTCTGGGCACTGGTGAACTGGGACTTCGCCGCCAAGAACTTCGCGGCCTGAAGCCTAGCCCGCAAGTCTGGGGCTCCCTGATGCGAACCCCGTGCTCCCGCAGGAGCACGGGGTTTTTGTTTTTCGGCTCGGCCGTATGCATCGACCGCTCTTTCCCTTCGGGTGCGCACGAGCCGCAGTTCCCGTTTTTCCTTGGTGGGGCAAGGTCGGAGTGGATAGTGGCGGGAACAAGTGTTGCCTATATAGAAATAGTTAGTTACTGCGGTTTACATTGTTTCCGAATTGGATCAGTGTAGGCCTACAAGACTTTCTCGAACGGCACCACGGTGCCGAAATGCAGGGTTCGCAGGAGGTAAAGTCGATGTTCAGCGATATCCATACTTTCTATTCCTTGCCTGTTTGTGAGTCGGGCTGCGCGGAATTCGATCCCGCCGATCTACGTCCATTCGAGATCCTCGTGGCTTTCGCGGTTCTTCTGATCGTCGAGGCTAAACACGGCCGCAGGGATAGCCCGATGAAAACCGTTCGCCGGTCCTATCTGACCAACGCGGGCACCTTCCTCCTGAACGATGTGCTGATGTCCGTCCTGTCGGTGTCATCGCTGTACTTCATAGCGGATCGCTACGCCGCATGGGGACTGCTCGGTTCCGTAGCGAGTTCCGGCTGGGCGGCCTTCCTGTCCTTCGTATTGCTCGATCTGGGCCTGTATGTGTGGCATTGGGCCTGCCACCGCGTCGACGTGTTGTGGATGTTCCACAAAGTGCATCACAGCGACCGCTGCATCAATGTGTCGACGGCATTCCGCTCGCATTTCGGCGAGGTCTTCCTGACCGCGCTGGGCAAGGCTTTGTTCATCGTGGCGATCGGTGTTGAGGCGTCGGTCGTGCTCGCCAACGAAGTGATCGTTACGCTGTTCGTCATGTTCCACCATGCGAACATCACGCTGCCCGGCGAACGCCGGCTCGCTCGTTTGATCGTCAGCCCCGGCCTCCATCGGGTCCATCATTCGGTCCGGCGCGAGGAGCACGACCGTAACTACGGCGCGGTGTTTTCCCTTTGGGACAGGATGTTTGGCACCTTGGCCGAATCGACGCCGCAAAAACTCGGTTTGGATTTCGTGAAAGAGCTCGATTTCATCCAGTTGTTCGGCTTCGGATTCAAACGCACCTACCGGCCGAGCCGCCGGAGCCAGCAGGCGATGATCGCCGAGGCGGCCTATTTCCGGGCCGAAAAACGCGGCTTCGCGCCGGGTTTCGAGATCCTGGACTGGCTGGAGGCGGAGAGGGAGGTCGGCTCCGACGGCTGAGTCGCGGATGGTCGGGACGTCGATGTTTCGGGCCGCGGCTGCCTCGTGAGCGGAGGCCGGTTTTCCGCGCGGGCTGACCGGGGGAGCGGCGTTCGTTAGAATGGCCGTTCCTTTCCTACATTCGACGAATTCCAACCTCCCATGCGCACCAGTCAGTTCCCGCTCAATACCCTCAAGGAAACCCCGGCCGACGCCGAAGTCGTCAGCCACAAACTCATGCTGCGTGCGGGCCTGATCCGCAGGCTGGCCGCCGGGCTCTATACCTGGCTGCCGCTGGGCGTGCGGGTGCTGCGCAAGGTCGAGCAGGTGGTGAGGGAGGAGCTGAACCGGGCCGGCGCACTGGAAGTGTTGATGCCGGTGGTGCAGCCGGCCGAGCTGTGGCAGGAATCCGGCCGCTGGGAGCAATACGGCCCGGAGCTGGCACGCCTGAAGGACCGCCATGAACGCGAATTCTGCCTGGGGCCGACCCACGAGGAGATCGTCACCGAGCTGGCGCGCAACGAGCTGAAGAGCTACAAGCAGTTGCCCATCAACTACTACCAGATCCAGACCAAGTTCCGCGACGAGATCCGCCCGCGCTTCGGCGTGATGCGGGCGCGCGAGTTCATCATGAAGGACGGCTATTCCTTCCATCTCGACCAGGAATCGCTGCAGCAGACCTACGACGCGATGTATGTGGCCTACAGCAATATCTTCAGCCGCTTAGGGCTCAAGTTCCGTCCCGTGCTGGCCGACACCGGCGCCATAGGCGGCAGCCACTCGCACGAGTTCCACGTCCTGGCGGATTCCGGCGAGGATGCGATCGCATTCTCCAACGGCAGCGACTACGCCGCCAACGTCGAGCAGGCGGAAGCGCTGGCACCGACTTATCCGCGCCCGGCCGCGACGCAGGCCTTGCAGAAGGTCGCCACTCCCGGCAAGAAGACCATCGCCGAAATCAGCGAATTTCTCGGCGTGACGCCCGACAAGGTGCTCAAAACCCTGGCCGTGATCCAGACCGTGGTCGATGCGGAAGGGGAGACACGCGAGGTTTTCGTGAAGGTCTACCTGCGCGGCGATCACGAGTTGAACCTCGTCAAGCTGGGCAAGCTGCTGGGGACTTTCCGCTTCGCCACCGACGAGGAAATCGAAAGCCATTTCGGCTGCCGGCCCGGTTATATTGGCCCCGTCGAGGTCGCGGCGCTCGGCCCGGTTTATCTGGACCGCGCCGCCGCGGTGCTGAACGATTTCGTCGCCGGCGCCAACGAGGCGGGCTTCCACCTCACCGGCGTGAACTGGGAGCGCGACGTGGCGCTGCCGGGTGAAGTCGTCGACATCCGCAACGTGGTCGAAGGCGATCCCAGTCCGGACGGCCTGGGCACGCTGAGCATCGCCCGCGGCATCGAGGTCGGCCACATCTTCCAGCTAGGCACCAAATACAGCCAGGCCATGCAGGCCACGGTGCAGAACGAGCAGGGCGAAAACCAGGTGACCATCATGGGCTGCTACGGCATCGGCGTCTCCCGCGTGGTCGCCTCCGCCATCGAGCAGAACAACGACGACAAGGGCATCATTTGGCCGCAAGCCCTGGCGCCGTTCCAGGTGGCCTTGCTGCCGATGAACATGCACACCTCGGAACGCGTGCAGGCCGCGTCCGAAAAGCTCTACGCCGAGCTGCGCGGCGCCGGTATCGACGTGTTGTTCGACGACCGCAAGGCCCGCCCCGGCGTCATGTTCGCCGACATGGAACTCATCGGCATTCCGCACCGCGTGGTCATCGGCGACCGCGGCCTGGAGGCCGGCAAGCTGGAATACAAGGGCCGGCGGGATGCGGAGTCGCAGGAAGTCGCACTGGGCGATATCGTGGCCTTCCTGCAGGAGCGGATAAAGGAAGGCTAGGGTCGCCGCGCTCAACGACGCCCGGTTCGCATTCGCCGAGACGGGCGTCTTCCCGGGCCGCCATACATCATCGGAGTTGGTCGGGAACGGTATGCCGTCGGCTGCGGAAGGCGAGCTTTCGGAAGGTGCGCCCTAAAAGAGGTAGTCGTGTTTCGCGTTGAAGCCGGGAATCTTGGCCTTGGGCTTGAAAGCGGGGGGCTGCCAGGATGCTTCGTCGCTACCCGTAAGGTATCGAGCCAGCCAGATCGCCTGGCTGCGTACCGGGGTGACATAGGCGTAAAGCTTGCCGTCGGGGAGTTCGGCGACGTCGCCGATGGCATGGATGTTCGGGTTCGAGGTCTTCAGCGCGCCGTCGACTCGAATGCCCCGGCCGGTATCCAGTCCGGCGGACGCGGCGAGTTCAATGCGAGGTTTGAATCCGCAGGCGAGGATGATGCCGTGAAATCCGCTTTCCAACTTTTCGTCGACCCCGACCGTCAGTGCTCCGGGTTGACCGGAAAAGCCCTGGACAGCGCAATTCAGCCTGACGTCTATACGATAGTGTTCGGTGAGCAGGCGCAGCAATTCGGCGGAGTCTTCTTCCACCAATTGTCGCTCCATCAGGCGAGGCAGTGCGTGGAACAAACTGACCTGATCGCCGGAACCCGCGAGGTCGGCGGAAATCTCGCAGCCGATCAATCCACCGCCCACCACGGCCCAGCGAACTTGCGCGACACGGCTGCGGTGTTCGTCACGCAGATGCCGCAGAGCCTTGAGGTCGGTCAGGCTGTTCAATACATGGAAAAGATTCGCCTGAGCGCGGAAGGGCGGAGGAACGAAAGCGTCCGATCCCTGAGCGAGGATGAGCTTGTCATAATCGAGGTGCAACGCCTTGCCGTCTTTTTCGCAGGCCAGGGTTTGGGCGCGGGCGTCGAGGGCAAGCGCTTCGGTCCCGCTCAGAACCTCGATGCCGGCAGATTGCGCCAAATCATCGAAAGTGCGGAGTACGATCCTGGTTTCGATGTCGGCGCGAGTGAAGGCATGGGACAGCAGCGGGCGCGAATAATAGCCGTCGGTTTCCCGGCTCACTAAGGTCACCGCGGTTTCGGGCGACCGTTTGCGCAATTCCTCGGCGAAGCTGATTCCGGCGATGCCCGAGCCGACGATGACGGTATGCATGGACGGTCTTTAGATGGTCACGAGATCGAAGTCGGCTTTCGTCGCGGCGCAATCGGGGCAGGACCAGTCCTCGGGAACATCTTTCCAGCGAGTGCCGGGTTGAATTCCGTTTTCGGGGTCACCCAGTTCTTCGTCGTAAATGTAACCGCAGACTGCGCAGACGTATTTCTTGAATTCGGGCACGGTTTCTTCCTGTTTCGGTTTTAGGCCATTTGTTTGGCGGTGGCGAAAATTTCTTCGGCGTCCAGTATCAAGTCGTTCTGTTCGAACAACCGGGCGATGCAGGCGCGGTGCAAGGCCAGCTTGAGGGTGCCGAAGCCTATCGCGCCCCAAACGATTTTACCGTGGCGCGCGGCGCCGCGGTCCATCATGTCGGTTCCGCCCAGACCCAATGGCGGCGTCGCGTTGGCATCGGCCAGCAGTTCCAGGTCGGGCAGGTCGCGCCAGTGCTCTTCACGCAGGAGTTCAACCCCCGCCGCCCCGCAGGCGAGTACGATATGCGCGCCTTCGATGGCGCGCGCACGGGCCTCGTGGTCGCTGGCTTCCAGCGGGGTCAGCTCGACGCCGAAGCGGTCGCGCATGGCGGTGCAAGCGTGTTCGGCGCGCTCCAGTTGCCGCGAACTGAGGCTGACCAGGCAGCCTTCCCGGGCCAGTATGACCGCCGCACGCTGGCCTACCGGTCCGGTGCCGGCCAACACGACCGCTTTCTTGCCGGCCAGTACCCCGCTGCCGGCCAGTCTGGCCACGGCGGCGGCGGCCGTGGTGTTGCTGCCGTTGCTGTCCAACATGAGCGACACGCGAAAGTCGGCGAAAAACTTTTTCTTCACCGCCTTGAGGAGTTCCTGGCCGGCCAGCATGTCGCTGCCGCCGATAAAAATGGCCGTGTTTTTCTTGTCCTTGGGCGCCCTGGTGAAGATGGCGCCTTCCACCAAGGCGCCGACATTCTCGGGATGGAGCCCGCCGTGGGGGATGACGTGATCGGCGCCCCCGTCGTAAGCCACCACGGTGTCGAAAACGGAGGGCTGAGGGTCGGTATCGAACTGGAACAGCAATTTTTTCATGGCTACCTGAACATGAACGCCGGGCGGAGAGTTTTAGCTCTCCGCGTAGGCGCTGGCTTATAATCGGCCGCTTAGTTTACGCACAGCGCAGCGCATTTTGGAGAGCCCGAGCATGTTAAAAGACCGGCCGATACAACAGTTTCTCGACGAACTCGCCAGCAAGGCCCCCACGCCGGGCGGCGGGGGCGCGGCGGCCATCATGGGGGCCATGGGCGCATCCCTGGTCGCGATGGTGTGCAATCTCACGCTGGGTAAGAAAGCGTATGAAGCCGTCGAAGACGACATTAAGGCCGCCCTGCAAGCCTCGGAAGCGCTGCGCGCCAGGCTGACCGATATGATACGGGCCGACGCCGAGGCGTTCGACTTGGTCATGGGGGCCTACGGGCTGCCCAAAGAGAGCGACGAGGAAAAAGCCGCGCGCAGCGCGGCAATACAGGATGCCCTGAAAGTCGCCACCGACGTACCCCTGGCTTGCGCCAAGGCTTGCGCGGAAGTGATCGAGCTGAGCCGGGCGGTGGCCGAAAAAGGCAACAAAAATGTGGTCAGCGATGCCGGAGTCGCGGTTCTGGCCGGTTATGCCGCGCTCAAGTCGGCCGCATTGAATGTCTATGTCAACACGAATGCCATCCGCGACGAGCACTTCGTGCACGAGCGCATCAGCGAACTGAATGCCATCCTGACCGGCATGGAGGTTGCCATGGAGGAGATCTATCAGGAGGTGAAGAGCCGCCTGTAATCACAGGCGCCGCTTCAAAGCATGCAGCAGGCCAGGCTAAACCCGACGTTTTCCTTGCTCTGCACGGGTCTTTCGTGGGTATGGGCGGTCATGAAGCGGATGGTGAAGCGGTGCTTGCCGCCGCTGATTTCGGCGAAACAGGCCTGATCCTTGGAAAGCGCCACGCGCAAAAGCTGGAAGGGCAGGGCGTGATCGAGGGTCTTCTGGAAGAAGCCTCCCGGGGCGACCTCCTCGCTCGCCTCCCCGCTCCGGCGGATGGTGTTGAGCACCAGGTCGATGGCGGCGCGGATGGTCGCGAAGGGCGCCAGCCAGTCTTCCAGATCGCGCTTGCGCAGCGCATCGCCCTGCTGCAGCCAGTAGTGGTAGGCGGGCAGGTCGAAGGGGCAGGTGCCGCCGGGTATGGCGCTGCGCTGGGCGATGGCCTTGAACAATTCGTTCTCGGCCAGCGGCTGGCCGATCTTGCCGGCCGAGGCATACAGCCGGCCGCTGAGGCTTTCCAGCTGGCTCAGCAGGGTGCTCAGCTTGGCCGCGTCGATGCCCTGGCTCCTGGCGAGTTTGCCGAATACGCCGGCGTGGCGGTCGAGTTCCTTGAGGCTTTCCGACTTGAGGTCGTTGCGGCTGAACAGGGCGAGGATTTCCAGCAGGGTGGCGATGACCGCGCGGCTGTCCCACACGGAGTTGCCCTGCATGAAATGGTCGGCCTGGAGGAATAGTTGTTCGAGGCGCATGAACACGCGGATCCGTTCGTTCAACGGAAACTCGTAGAGAACCAGATCGTTCAAGGGAGAACCGGCGGGTGTCGTGTGGGGCGGCCGAGCGGCCGAATGGGTCGGCATTTTGCAGTTTGCAGTCGATTAGTCAATACCGGAGCGAGCGTGCGGGTGTTTCCAGCCCGATGAAAGCGCGGTTTCCGCCGGTCGGCGTGGCGAGAACCCGGTCGAGTCCCCTACAATCGACCGTCCATCCCCACACATTCCCGGCTCGACATGAAACTCTTGCGACGGTTGTTCATCTTGGCGCTCGTCTTGTTGCTGACGGGCTGCGTATGGCTGCGGATGCTGGAAATGAAAGGGCAGCTGAGCCATTTCGACGAGAATTTCCGGGTGGAAAACAACGGCCATTTCGTCCTCGATTTTCTCCATCCCGTGCTCTACGACGAAGATTACCTGACCCTGGCCAAGGTGGAGCCCAGCCTAAAGGAGAGCTTGCCGACGGGGCCGCGCTGGAAGCAGATATTCCACAAGGTCGACGCGGGCGGCAAAACGGTGCCCGGCGTGGATATCGTTTTTACCCTGGACTTCGACGAGGAGAAACGGCTCAAGCGCTGGGACTTTTCGCCGGCGTTCATCGCGATGATCCCGGGCCGGTTTCTCGAAGCTTCCCTGCGCTCCCTAGGCAAGGGCAAGGTGGACGAGGGCAAGAAACAGTTGCGGGTGAATCCCGAAGACCTGCCCCGGCTGAACGAAAAGCCGCCCGGCCGAGCCCAGGTCGAAGCGGCCCTCGGTCCGCCGTCGGAAGTGTCCGAGGATGGCGGGAAGACGTTGAGCATCTATCGTTTCCAGACCGATACCTTATACGTCAAGCCGGATTACGAAGATCGTCGTTTCGCTTACGCCAAGCTTTATTTCGACCCCGCATCGGATGAATTGCAGAAAGTGACGGCGCGTTTCCTGGGGCTGAAGTTTTCGGTCGACTTCCGCAAACTCATCAAATTGGAAGCCATAGGCAAGGGCGAAAAGTAGCGGGATTCGGGATTCCTTCCCGAATCGAATGCCGTCAGGCGAAAAACGGCCCTTTGCCGGCGTCGTGCGGCTTGCGCACATTGAAACGCCGGAAATATAATCGCGCCGCGCCGTCGGGCACCATGCATAACACACGGCGGCGCGCGGCTAGCGGAATTTGTCATCTTCGCCAAGACGCGGCTTCTTGAGGAAGGCGGTGGTTCAGTTCCCCGCATAATAAGCCAGCTATAACGGCTGCAAGGCCTGTGCTTGTGCAGTCTCGACATACCCAATTTTCTGTCCCTTCCAGGAGGCAAAATGAGTCTGAAAAAATCGCCCATCATCATCGCCGGAGCCCTGCTGTTCGGTGCCACCGCGCCGGCTTTCGCCGAAGTCGATCCGCAAATCGCCGAAGGTTACAAGCTCTACAAGCGCGAGCGCTGCGAAACCTGCCACGGCCAGACGGGCGAAGGCAGTGCGGCTTTCCCCAACCTGCTCAACTCGTTGAAGAAACTGAGCAAGGAAGACTTCGCCAACGTGGTACTGAATGGTCGCAACGCCATGCCGGCCAACAAGGCTAATCCGAAGATCGCCAACGGCATCGACGCGCTTTACGCCTACGTGAAGGGCCGTTCCGATGGCACCGTTCCTGCCGGCGAACTGAAGTAAGCGCACCGCAAGGTCGCTTCGAAACCCGCTCCCCGTCCTCGCGGAGCGGGTTTTTTAATGCCTTCGCCTTCCTGCGGGAGTTCGGGCGCCGGCCGCATCGGTCGCAGTTCCGGCGACCGGCTGGGATTCTTGACACACTTGCCTCCCATTGATAATTTGGCACTCGTATAACCAGAGTGCTAATCGTCGTAGCCATGAGCCGGCCCCAGAAAAGACCCGAGTTGAATGAGCGCGCCCAGCACCTCTTGAAGGTATTGGTCGAGCGCTACATTTACGAGGGGCAGCCGGTCGGTTCCCGCGCGCTGTCGCGCGACGCGGGCTTGAATCTCAGCCCGGCCACCATACGCAACGTGATGGCCGACCTGGAAGACCTCGGTTTGATTACCGCGCCTCACACCTCGGCCGGGCGCATGCCCACGGTGAGCGGATACCGGCTGTTCGTCGATACCTTGTTGACGATCAAGCCCTTGCAGCAGGAGGTCGTGCAACAGTTTCGCCGCGAAATGGGTCCACTGCATGATCCGGAAGAAATCGTCGAAACCGCTTCTCGTCTGTTGGCCGATGTGACTCACATGGCGGGCTTGGTGAGTCTGCCGCGGGTGGAGACGGTCACTTTCCGCATGATCGAATTTTTGCCGCTGTCCGAGCAGCGTATCCTGGTCATCCTGGTGACCAACGAGCGGGAAGTGCAAAATCGCATCATCTCGCCCGCTCGCCGCTTCAGCCCAGCCGAGTTGACGGCGGCCGCGAACTATCTGAATGCGGTCTATGCCGGCAAGGATCTCAATGCGATCCGGACCAGCCTGTTGCAGGAATTGCAGAGCACTCGCGAGCAGATGAACCAGGAGGCGCTGCATGCCGCCGAAATCGCCGATTTGGCGCTGGGCAGCCGGGAGGCCAGGAAGCGCAAACCCTTCGTGCTGGCCGGTGAAACCAATTTGATGGACTTCGACGAGTTGGCCAGCATGGAACGACTGCGCGGCTTGTTCGCGGCCTTCAGGCAAAAGGAAGACCTCGTCCATCTCCTCGACCGCTGCCTGGAGAGTACCGGGGTGAAAATCTATATCGGCGAGGAATCCGGTTACCGGGCATTGGACCAGTGCAGCCTGGTGACGGCGTCTTACGGAATCGATGAGCAGACCATAGGGGTGCTCGGCGTGATCGGCCCCACCCGCATGGAATACGAGCGGGTGATCCCCCTGGTCGACCTGACCGCAAAAATGCTGAGCGCGGCCTTGAATCAGAAAGCGCTGACCCCATCTTAAGCCCGGCCAAATCCCTATCCCTTATCCATCGCCTGCCCGATCGAGCAGGCCGGTGTCGTTTTGACAGGAGTGAGCAAATAAATGAGTGAAGAGCAAATCGTGCAGGAAGAACCCGCGGCCGAGCCGGAGCAGATTCCTGCCGCTACCGAGACGGTCGGCGTGGAGCAACTGATCGCGCAGCTGGAGGCCGCCACGCAAAAGGCCGAAGAGAACTGGGACAAGCTGGTCCGCGCCCAGGCCGAAATGGAAAACCTGCGCCGCCGCACCGAAAAGGAACTGCAGAGTGCCCATAAATACGCGCTGGAAAAATTCGCCAAGGAATTGCTGGCCGTCGTGGACAGCCTCGAACTGGGCATACAGGCTGCCGCCGGCGACGCCCCCGAAGTGGCCAAGCTGCGCGAGGGCAACGAACTGACGCTCAAACAACTCCAAAGCGCCTTGGAAAGATTCAACGTGCTCCCGGTCGACCCGGCGGGGCAGAAATTCAATCCCGAACATCATCAAGCCATGGCGGTCGAGCCGACCGTCGGTGCCGAGCCCGGTACGGTGGTCAAGGTATTCCAGAAAGGTTATCTGCTGAACGACCGTTTGCTGCGCCCGGCCATGGTAGTGATCGCCCAGCCGCCGGCGGAAGACGTGCATCTCGACGAGCAGGCTTGAAAACAGGCCGGGGCCACCCCATAAAGCCGTCAGCGTTTATAACCGACACATCATACTGATTACTGGAGACATCTTAATGGCCAAAATTATCGGCATCGATCTGGGCACCACCAATTCCTGCGTGGCGGTCCTGGAAGGCGGCAAGGCTCGCGTCATCGAAAACAGCGAAGGTGCCCGCACCACTCCTTCTATCATCGCTTATTCGGGCGACGGCGAGGTCCTGGTGGGGCAGTCCGCCAAGCGCCAGGCCGTGACCAATCCCAAGAACACGCTGTTCGCCATCAAGCGCTTGATCGGCCGTCGCTTCAAGGACGACGTGGTACAGAAAGACATCAAGATGGTGCCTTACAAGATCACCGGCGCCGACAACGGCGACGCCTGGGTCGACGTCAACGGCAGGAAGATGGCGCCGCCGGAAATCTCGGCGCGTGTCTTGATGAAGTTGAAAAAGGACGCCGAAGCCTATTTGGGCGAGGAAGTCACCGAGGCGGTCATCACGGTTCCGGCCTACTTCAACGACTCCCAGCGCCAGGCCACCAAGGACGCGGGCCGCATCGCCGGTCTGGAAGTCAAGCGCATCATCAACGAACCGACGGCTTCGGCCCTGGCCTACGGCATGGACAAGAAGCGCGGCGACCAGAAGATCGCGGTCTACGACCTGGGCGGCGGAACCTTCGACATCTCCATCATCGAAATCGCCGAGGTCGACGGCGAGCACCAGTTCGAAGTGCTGTCCACCAACGGCGATACCTTCCTGGGCGGCGAAGACTTCGACCTGCGCATCATCGACTACCTGGCCGACGAGTTCAAAAAGGAGCAGGGCATCGACCTGCACAACGATTCGCTGGCCTTGCAGCGGCTGAAAGAGTCCGCCGAGAAGGCCAAGATCGAACTGTCCTCGTCGCAGCAGACCGAAATCAATCTGCCTTACATCACGGCGGACGCCAGCGGTCCCAAGCATTTGAACATCAAACTGACCCGCGCCAAGCTGGAAGCTTTGGTCGAGGACTTGATCGACCGGACCAAGGGTCCCTGCGTCACGGCCCTGAAAGACGCCGGCCTGAAGGCGTCGGAAATCGACGAGGTCATCCTGGTCGGTGGCCAGACCCGTATGCCCAAGGTGCAGGATTTCGTGAAGGAAATCTTCGGCAAGGAACCCCGCAAGGACGTCAACCCCGACGAAGCCGTCGCGCTGGGCGCGGCGATCCAGGCCGGCGTGCTGGGCGGCGAAGTCAAGGACGTGTTGCTGCTCGACGTTACTCCGCTGTCTTTGGGTATCGAGACCCTGGGCGGCGTGATGACCAAGCTGATCGAGAAGAACACCACCATCCCGACCAAGACCAGCCAGGTATTCTCGACCGCCGAGGACAACCAGTCGGCCGTGACCGTGCATGTGTTGCAAGGCGAGCGTGAAATAGCGTCCGGCAACAAATCGCTGGGCCGCTTCGACCTGAGCGATATCCCGCTGGCGCCGCGTGGTGTTCCGCAGATCGAGGTGACCTTCGACATCGACGCCAACGGCATCCTGCACGTCGGCGCCAAGGACAAGGCCACGGGCAAGGAAAACAAGATCGTCATCAAGGCCTCCAGCGGTCTTTCGGACGACGAGGTCCAGCGCATGATCAAGGAGGCCGAACTGCACGCGGAAGAAGACAAGAAGCTGCACGAACTGGTCAACGCGCGCAACCACGCCGATCAGGTCATACACGCGGCCAACAAGACGGTGCACGAGTTGGGCGACAAGGTGCACGGCGACGAAAAGGAAAAGATCGAATCCGCCATCAAGGAGCTGCAAGAGGTCGTCAAGGGTGACGACAAGGAAGCGATCGAGCGCAAGACCGAAGCCTTGACCGAAGTATCGGGTAAACTGGCCGAACGTCTTTATGCCCAGCAAAGTGGCGGCGACGCCCCGGGCGCCGACGGACCTTCAGCCGGAGCGTCCTCATCCGAGGAAAGCAAGGCAGGCGACGATGTGGTCGACGCCGAGTTCGAAGAAGTGAAAGACAACAAAAAATAGGCCGCCTGCGTAACCCAGGTTTTCCATCAACCCCCTGAATCAGCCGCGGACCCCGGTCCGCGGCGTATTACGTTATGGCCAAAGAAGATTATTACGAACTGCTGGGCGTGCCGCGCAACGCGAGCGATAGCGACATCAAGAAGAGCTTTCGCCGCTTGGCGATGAAATATCATCCCGACCGCAACACGGACAATCCGGACGCCGAGGAGAAGTTCAAGAAGATCAAGGAGGCCTACGAGGTTCTCTCGGATCAGAAGAAGCGCTCGGCCTACGACCAGTTCGGTCATGCCGGCGTCGATCCGTCCATGGGCGGCGCTGGAGGTTTCAGCGGCTTCGGCGGCGAGAGTTTCAGCGACATCTTCAGCGACGTCTTCGGTGACATCTTCAGTGGGGGCGGGGGGGCTCGCCGGCGCGGTCGCGCGCAGCGCGGCTCCGACCTGCGCTACAACCTCGATCTGAGCCTGGAAGAGGCGGTCGCGGGCGCCGAGGTCAAGATACGCGTGCCGACCTACGTGGGCTGTGACGAGTGCGGCGGCACCGGTGCCAAGAAAGGCAGCGGGCCTGTGACTTGCTCGACCTGCCACGGCCAGGGCGCGGTCCGCATGCAGCAAGGCTTTTTTTCGGTGCAGCAGACCTGTCCGTCCTGCCGCGGAACCGGCCAGCAGATCAAGGACCCCTGCCGCGCGTGCCATGGCCAGGGGCGGGTCCAGGACACCAAGACGCTATCGGTCAAGATTCCCGCGGGTGTCGACGCCGGTGACCGCATACGCCTGGCGGGCGAAGGCGAAGCCGGGGAGGGCGGAGGTCCGTCGGGTGACTTGTACGTGCAGGTCAATGTCAAGGAGCACCCGATATTCACCCGCGACGGCGCCAATCTTTACTGCGAAGTGCCCATCGGTTTTCCCACGGCCTGCCTGGGAGGCGACCTGGAGGTTCCGACGCTGGATGGCAAGGTGATGCTCAAGATTCCGCCGGAGACGCAGACCGGTCGCTCCTTCCGTCTGCGCGGCAAGGGCGTGAAACCGGTGCGCGGCGGCGCGGTCGGCGATTTGATTTGCCGGGTGCGCGTGGAAACGCCGGTCAATCTCTCGCGCGAACAGACCGATTTGATCCGCAAGCTCGACGAGTCGTTGAGCGGCGGCGGGAGCACGCACAGCCCGCAGGCCCATGGTTGGCTGGACGGGGTCAAGCAGTTCTTCGACAAGCTGGGCTTGTAGCCCGGCAATCGCATATTCCGAACGGGGAGGTGGAAACGCCTGTCCGCAACCGAGGGTAAAAATGATAAGAATCGGCATCGTGGGCGCGGCCGGGCGCATGGGGCAATCGCTGATCAAGGCCTGTGGCGAGGCGGAAGGCGTGGTTCTGGCGGCGGCCATCGAACGGGTCGACAGTCCCGCCATCGGCCGGGATGCCGGTGAAGTCGCGGGCCTCGCCCGTGGCGGCGTCACCGTGGTCGACGATCTGGCGGCGGTCATCGCGGACATCGACGTATTGATCGACTTCACCCGGCCCGAATCCACCCTGCGCCATCTAGAACTCTGTGTGCAAGCCGGCAAACGCCTGGTGATCGGCACCACCGGCTTCACCGACGAGCAAAAAGCAAGCATCGCCCAGGCCGCAGAAGCGGTAGGCGTGGTCCTCGCGCCCAACATGAGCGTAGGCGTCAATTTGTGCCTCAAGCTGCTGGATGTGGCGGCGCGCGTCATGGGCGATTACACCGACATCGAAATCGTCGAAGCGCATCATCGCCACAAGGTCGATGCACCGTCCGGAACCGCCCTGCGCATGGGAGAAGTGGTCGCCCGCGCGCTGGGCAGGGAGTTGAAGGACTGCGCGGTCTACGGCCGCGAGGGCATCACCGGCGAACGCGACCGTAAGACCATAGGTTTCGCGACGATACGCGCCGGCGACATCGTCGGCGAGCACACGGTGATGTTCGCCGACGAAGGCGAGCGTGTGGAGATCACGCACAAGGCTTCCAGCCGCACGACCTTCGCCAAGGGCGCGGTGCGCGCCGCCGGCTGGCTCATGGCGCGCGGACCGGGGTTATACGACATGCAGGACGTGCTCGGATTGAAGGACTAGCTCCGCCGAGCGGTGGGTCATGATGGGCCGTTGCAGAGTTTCACCATCCTAATTAGACCCCGCAACTGGAGCGCCATCTTGCCCCTGTCTAAGAAAGACATCGAGGCGCTATACCTCCAGCGGGTAAAGGGCCTACTGGTCGGCTTCCCTGATGGCGTCATCGTGCAGACCGAGGAGCCGGACTTCTTGGTGCAAGGCGAAAGCTTGACCATCGGAATCGAGCTCACTGAACTACATCGTGAGGCTCCGGCCGGAACGGTGCCTCTGCAGGCAGCAGAGGCGATGCGTAATCGAGTAGTTCGACGAGCACAGGAACTCTATACGGTTGCTGGTCTTCCTCCAATCCGATGCACAGTTTTTATACGCGAGCAGCACATCAAGAAGGATCAAGTTGAGGCTCTGGCTACTGCCGTCGCGAAGATTGCTGAGCGAAATCTTCCTGGTTCCAACCAGTCACGTAGCGAATCCTACGATTGGGTAAACCGTGCCTATTTTCCAGAAGTTCTTGATACAGTAACCGTACATCGACTCGATCAGATTACCGAGAACTTTTTCAGTTCGCCCGGATCGACCTGGGTTATTCCGCTTGCTGCGTCGGATATTGAGCGCGCCCTTTCGGCAAAGAACCCCAAGTACTCCGTGTACCGAGCGAAGTGCGATCAGGCTTGGCTGGTAATCAATGCCGACATCAGTACGATGTCTACTTGGTACAAGTTTGAGCGTTCAGTCATCGCCGGAAGGTTCAAGACGCCCTTCGATCGAGTCTTCCTTCTCCGCCATTTCGCGAGCGAACTTCACGAGCTTGATCTCACTCGTTGAGTAAATAGAAAGTAAACTGGGTCAGGTCTTGCCTTTTGCAGTCTCGGGAGCAGCTTATCTTGTGCATTGCCAACAAGTGGAATGCGGGAGCAAAAAGCAAGACTTTCCCCCTCGATTTATCTCAATGCCGTTTAGTTAAGAGCTGTTCCCGCTGGCTGAGAGGAGCCGAAGCCAGCCGCACGCCTGATTCGCTTCGACTTCGCTCAGCGGACGGATTAACTTAACAGTGTTGCGATTTATCCTGCGGCGCTTAATTCGCGCCCACCGGATCGATTACACCTTTGGCGCATTGGGCTTTGGGGTGCTGTGAGACATCCAAAACACTCTGCAGCTTGGTCGCGGGATCGAGAACGCCCTGTAAGTTGATCGAAATGCCGCTAATCAATGTGCGCGCTCCGTCTTTGGAGCATTCGATGGCCAACGCATTGGCCGAGCCCGGTCCAAAGCTTTGTTCAAAAGCGGTTTGCAGATCGGCGGTGGGTACTTCCTTGCCTACATGGGTTTCCACCAGGCGTTGAAGCTCCGAATTGTTAAGCTGGCTCAACAATGACTCGGCGGTTCGGAAATAAGCTTCCGGGCCGGTTCCAAAGCAGGTGCCATGCTTGATCCATTCATGACGCTGCAAATTGGATTGGGTGCCGGGCATGATTTTGTCCAGCTCGGCGCGAGCTTGGGGTGATAGGGGCGGCTCCGGCAGAGCGTCCCAATTGTGGTTGTCATCGTTGCGCTTATCGTTGGCCGATACCTTGCAGTAATAGTTCCCTTTGGGTTGAGGCCACAGGCCATGCAGGGTGAAGTGAGTCGCGTCGAAGCGGCTGTTGGTTTCCGTGGTGCATTCGTCCTTGTTTTGGCCAGCGCCGCTTTCGCAGAAGGCCGGTTGCCAACTGGCGCTCAACAGAAATTTGCCGGATTTGCTGCTTGCACCGGGTTCGCCCCCCGTCGGCGGTTGGTCGCCGCCGCCACTCACCGGGCCGTCACCCAGCTTGCCGCAGCTCAGTTTGACCCAGCGCTCTTCGGGATGGGCGCCGGCTATCCGCAACAGCACATAAGCTCCGCCAGGCTTGTTCAGATTGACGGCGGTGTAACTTGCTCCGGATTTTACGGTGACATGTCCCGGGTTATCGTTCGAGCGTAGGCTTTTGGTGGCGGGGCAGTTGTCGGTGGCATTGAAGTTGCCGAGATCGGCGAGCGCTGCGCCGGGAATTCCAGAAATGCAGGCCAAGACGACGCTCAAACCGATGATATGGACTCTAGCTTTCATGGTGTTTCTCCTCGTCGATTAACGGTGCTTGCTCGCCCAGGTCGAGACCGCGCATCTCACTCCGGACGATGATGGACGCAAGGGCAGTGGGTGCGACGTTGCAGTGCCGGCCGGATGGAGTCCGCCGCTGCACGGGCTTTCCTGTGGTTCGCCTCCCCACCTTTTCCTCCCGCTGGAAAAAAACCGGCATTCCTTTGTGGTACCGTAATGGCATGTCGATCCCGAAGAGAAATACGCCAATTCGACGTAGAGCGAACGCAAAGGGCGGCAACTGTTTTATCATGGGCAGACTTCAGTCGCTGCTTATGCGCGCGCCGAGAGATACTCAAGAAAAATCAATAGGATTGCCCATACATGACCTCACCTTCCCAGCCGAAGGCCGATAACTTCAAATACAACGATCCTTTCGCCGAGCGCGAAGCGCAGAAATACGAGCGCCCCATTCCCAGCCGGGAATTGATACTCGAGATCATCAAGGAGCAGGGCACGCCGCTGCACCTGGAAGAGCTGGCGCCGTTGCTGGGCCTGGATCACGAGGACGATGTCGAGTCGTTGCGTCGTCGTCTCAAGGCGATGGAACGGGATGGCCAGCTCCTGCGCAACCGGCGCGACCGCTATTGTTACGTCAACCACAAGGATCTGATCGCCGGCCGGGTCATCGGCCATCCCGACGGATTCGGTTTTCTGCGTCCCGACGAAGGGGGGGACGATTTGTTCATCCCGCCGACCGAAATGCGCATGCTGATGCACGAAGACCGCGCGGTGGTCAGCGTACGCGGCGTGGACCGGCGCGGACGGCGCGAGGCGGCGGTCATCGAGGTGTTGGAACACAACACCCTGCACCTGGTCGGCAAGCTCTACCGCGAGCGAGGCCTGGCCACCGTCACCCCCGACAACAAACACATCACCCACGACATCGTCATACCCGAGGAAGGGCTGGCCGGCGCCCAACTGGGACAGATCGTCGTCGTCGAGATCCTCGAATACCCCACCCGCCGGCGCGAACCGGTCGGGCGCATCGTCGAAGTGCTGGGCGACCACATGGCGCCCGGCATGGAAATCGAGATGTCGATACGCTCGCACGATTTGCCTTACGTCTGGCCCGATGAAGTCGAGCGCGAGATATCGGGGCTGGGACGCGAAGTGCCGGGAGAGGCCAAAGCCGGGCGCATCGACCTGCGCCATTTGCCGCTGGTGACCATAGACGGCGAGGACGCTCGGGATTTCGACGACGCCGTCTACTGCGAGCCGACTCCCAAGGGCTGGAAGCTTTACGTTGCCATCGCCGACGTGTCGCATTATGTGCGGCCCGGCACGGCATTGGACCGGGAGGCGCAGAAAAGAGGCACCTCGGTTTATTTTCCGGAACGGGTGATACCGATGCTGCCGGAAATACTCTCCAACGGATTGTGTTCCATCAATCCGGAGGAAGACCGGCTGTGCATGGTCTGCGAACTGCTCCTCAGCGCCGATGGCCGGACCAGCCGCTCCAAGTTCTATCCCGCCGTCATGCGCTCCCATGCCCGCCTGACCTATACCGAGGTCGCTCGCGTCCTGGTCGAGCGCGACGAAAAGCTGCGCGAGCAGCGCCAGGCGCTGATCCCGCATCTGGAAAACCTGTACAAGGTCTACCAGGTCTTGCGCACGGCGCGCGAAGAGCGCGGCGCGATCGATTTCGACACCCAGGAGTCGAAGATCGTATTCGGCAAGGACCGCAAGATCGAAGAGATCGTGCCGGTCGTACGCAACGACGCCCACCGCCTGATCGAGGAATGCATGCTGGCCGCCAACACCGCGGCCGCCAAATTCCTGGCCAAGGCCAAGTTGCCGCATCTGCTGCGCATCCACGAAGGGCCGTCGGACGAAAAGCTCACGGACCTGCGGACCTTCCTGGGCGAAGTGGGATTGCATCTGGGTGGAGGCGACGAGCCCGAACCCAAGCATTATTTTTCCCTGCTCGAGCAGATCAAGGACCGGGCGGATGCCCATCTGATTCAGACCGTCATGCTGCGTTCCCTGTCGCAAGCGGTCTACAGCCCGGAGAAGAAGGGCCATTTCGGCCTGGCGCTGGAGTCTTACACCCACTTCACCTCGCCGATCCGCCGCTATCCCGACCTGCTGGTGCACCGCGCCATCAAATATGCCTACGAGGAGCGGGCGCCGACGCTGTTCGGTTATTCGCAAAACGACATGGTATTGTTCGGCGAGCATTGCTCGGCCGCCGAGCGCCGTGCCGACGAAGCCACCCGCGATGTCGTGAGCTGGCTCAAGTGCGAATACATGCAGGACCGGCTGGGCGAGGAGTTCTTCGGCGTCATATCGTCCGTGACCTCGTTCGGTTTCTTCGTGGAACTGACCGATATCTTCGTGGAAGGCCTGGTGCACATCTCCACGCTGGACCGAGACTATTTCCATTACGATCCCATCGGCCATCGCCTGCAGGGCGAACGCAGCGGCGTCGTTTACCGCCTGGGCGACACGGTGCAGGTGATCGTGGCCCGTGTCGATCTGGACGAGCGCAAGATGGACTTCGAGCTGGTGAAAGCGAGCAACCGCGCAGAGAAAGCGAGCCGGACCGGCGAGGGGCATAAGCGCCGCCGCCGCAGCAGGAAATCATGAGCGGCCGCCGCCGCATCGTCGGTCTGCACGCGGTTCAGGCCGCGCTCGAACATACGCCGGACAAGGTCGTCACGGCCTGGCTGGACGTCCAGCGCGCCGACCAGCGTATCCTCAAATTGCGCACCGAGCTCGAGCGGCTGGGCGTTTCGGTTCAGGCGGCCCATCGCAAGCAACTGGACCAGTTGTCCGAGGGCCGCAATCACCAAGGCGCGATCGTCGAGGTGGAACTGCCGCGGGAGCTGGGCGAGTCCGCCTTGCGCGATGCGCTGGACAGCGCGGATAGCCGGGCGTTTTTTCTGGTGCTGGACCATGTGCAGGATCCCCACAATCTGGGGGCTTGTCTGCGCAGCGCCGACGCGGCCGGTGTGCAGGGCGTGATCGTGACCAAGGATCAGTCGGTCGGCATCACCCCGACCGTGAGCAAGATCGCCTCCGGCGCCGCCGAGACGGTCCCGCTTTACCAGGTCACCAACCTGGCCCGCGCCCTGGGCTGGCTCAAGGACGCCGGGATATGGCTGGCGGGCGCGGCGGGCGAGGCGGAGAAATCCGTGTACGAAACCGATCTGAACCTTCCGCTGGCCATCGTGGTCGGCGCGGAAGGCAAGGGCCTGCGCCGCCTGACCCGGGAAAGCTGCGATTTTCTGGTCAAGATCCCGATGCTGGGCCAGGTCGAAAGCCTCAACCTCTCCGTCGCCACCGGCATCCTGTTGTTCGAGGCGGTACGTCAGCGTTCCCGACGGTAGCAGGCCGATTGGTGTCCGCTTAGCCGGCTGGGCCAGTAGTCGCCTGGAAGTCTTCCGCGATAGCTAGGCCACTGCACGCCGGAGAGCCGATCTCCGGAGCCCCGGTACTCGATGCCATGACGATAGCGGCGGCGTTAGGCAAGCGTGCAACTCCCGCCGCGGTCGCAGAACATTCCCATCTGATCCTGAATCGGATAGGCAAGCCCGGCATAGTATCCCGGGTGGCGCGGGGCTTTACAATTCGTGTCGGCCTTGAAGTTCAAGCCTACGACATGGTCGTCGTCCCTCCCAACCGCGACCGACCCGGAGTCTCCACCGTCCACCCACGGTTCTTGGTTGTCGTTGCGAATGTAGATAGCGTTGCTGACCGCCCCGTCCATGCTGTTGTAATGCAGGAAACAGACGCGTCCGGTCGTGTACAAGGTGCTCGCACCGAACTTGTAGACGGTTTCATGCACACGCGGGAGCCTATTCACAACCAGACGGCGGTGCCCGGGCCAACCCGGCCGGTTGGGGACCTCGTTCACCCAGGAGCGCCCTTGATCCAACTGCACGATCGCGCAGTCGTGGGACGCGTCCTTGTATCCACCCGCGAAGGTGCCACAACTGAAGCCTGCGGCGGCTGCTTTGTTTGATGTGTCCGGTTGAATCACGGTGCCGTTACCTCCCCGAGCGGGATCCGCGACCATCACCACATGGTAGTTCGTGAGTAGGTACACGCCCCGCGGAATGGGAGGATGGACCTTCCCCGTCGTACGCACAAAGCATCCTAGGGTTCCGCAGACGGCCGGGTCCTCTTCGGCAGTGATTGCGAGCCCACTGAACATGCGCGCCGAGAAATGGTGAGGATCGGTGCCAACGTCGGCAAAGCAAAAGCTTTGCTCGATCACGTCGGTGCGTACGCCATCGAACTCCAGCGGAACACGATGCTCCGATCGCGGGCTCGCAGTTTTTTGCCCTACGAAAACCAGCAGCGCAATTTCACGCGTAGACTGCCCTTGGATTTCCTTGAAGCCCACGGCCGCCGCACTGACCCCCGGCACAGTAGCCAGCCAGTGTTTGTGTTTCTCGATTGTGGCCCCGGCAAGCTGAATGCGGAGATCTGTGGTTTCCATCGATCGCTCCTCAGTTATTCCTGATCCCACTTTGCCTTACATCGCTGCGCATTGATATGCGATCCATGAATGGGACGTTGGTCGAGACCAGGGCGCATCTTCCTCGCTGGGTGCGGCATGGTCAAGACCGATACTGTTGCGGCCATCGTTCCCCAGCATTCCCCTCGGTCGGCATGTCGTCCATGGCGGCGATTCACCGCTTCTTGCCGCTGGTCATCGTGGTCGGCGCGGAAGGCAAGGGCCTGCGCCGCCTGACGCGGGAAAGCTGCGACTTCCTGATCAAGATACCGATGCTGGGCCAGGTCGAAAGCCTCAACCTGTCGGTGGCGACGGGCATACTCCTCTTCGAGGCGGTGCGGCAGCGCCGGGCCTGTATCCTTCTCCGCGCCGCCGGCGCCTGGCTACGCGGCGGTGAAGATCAGAGTTCTTCGTCGTTTTTGTATTCGGTAAGGGCCTGCTCGACGATCTCGCGGCAGCGCAGCAGGCGTTCGTATTCCAATTTGTCGATCCGTATCGTCTCGCCGGAGGGCGTTTCTTCCACCGGGCCGGTGAATACCTGTGCCGCTTCGAACAAGGCCCGCTCCAGCTGGAATATGCGCTCGCTGGCCCGTTCGAGATAGGGCAGCGGATTGGCCTGGATATTGTGTTCGTGCAGGGCGTCCAGGGACAAAAGCTCCCGGAAGCGCCGAACCGTGTCGCGTTTCTTCTTGCCGAAATCGCGTTCGATGACCGTCATGACGATACTCGCTATAGAGGGATGGTCGAAGCCGCCGGAATCCGGCGGCACCCATGCTAGCCCGGGAGGCGGCCCTTCCACCCGGTGGCCGATGTGGGCCATGCGCCTATTTAGCTCGATGATCCGCGATTGTAAATAGCCGGTGATCAATGCCCGGCGAGGGAGCGATCCAGCGCGTCTATCAAGCCGCGGGGCGGGCGCGTGGCGTAGATGCCGGTGGCTCCCGTGTTGGTGGGGCTCATGCCGCGCAGGAACAGGTAATACACCCCGCCGTAATGTCGTTCGTAGTCGTAGTCCGCGCCGAGCCGCCAGCCCAGGTAACGATGCAGGGCCACGCTGTAGAGCAGGTATTGCAGATCATAGCGGTGCGCATTCATGGTCTCGCACAACTCGGGGTCGCTGCGGTAGGCGTCCAGGGTCGAGCCCAGGTGATTCGACTTGTAGTCGGCCAGGAAATAACGCCCTTCGTGTTCGAAGACCAGGTCGATGTAGCCGTGCATCACGCCGCGCGTGGGCTCGAAGCGCAGGGTAGGTGAGTCGGGGCGATAGTCGCCCAGACCGTGCAATATCCCCTGCAGCGTTTCGGGCCGCAGCTTCGCCGCGAGGGGATAGTGAAATTCCAGCTCGTTGAGCCGGCGGTCGTTGGGTAAGTCGCGCAATCTGAGGCCGCAGGGGAGTGGGGTGTCGAGCACTTCGTCCATCCAGCGTACGAGGGGCAGCAGCCAAAGGGCTTCGTCGTAGGCGTATTTGCGCAGGACACGGCTCGCTTCTTCGCTGTGGGCGTCCGATCCGGTCTGGGTGAAATCGAGCCGTTCCAGCAGTTCGTGCAGCATGCGGCCGGCCCGTTCGCCGCGCGGAAATCCCCAGCGGTCGGGGCGGCTTTCGACCTCCACCCATTCCGCCGGCTCGGCATCGTAGTCCGCCTCGCTCCGTCCCCGGGCGGTGAGGGCGCTGTAGCTGGCGATCCGCCAGTCCGTGTCGATGCGCCCCGTGAACGGGCGCGCTTTCAAGCTCTGGGATGCCGTCGCCCTTTTTTCGGTACGGGCGTGAGCGTCGGTGGGAAGGTCGGCCAGGGCGATGGCGCCCGCGCTGTCGAGCGCGAGTTTTTCCAGGCGCGCGCGGCGCGCCGGTTCGTCGAGCGCGGCGAAATGAGCCGGCGCTTCGCGCACCGGCTGCTCCATGCCGGGTGTTTGATAAAGCAGATAGGCGAGTGCACCGGTGCGCGCATCGCCGATATCGCCGAAGACCAGATAGCAGCGGTGCCGGGCGCGGGTGAGGGCGACGTAAAGCAGGCGCAGTTCCTCGGCCAGACGCTCCCGGTCGGCGAGTGCGTGATGGGCGTCCAAGGCGTCCGAGCCCAGTTCCAGGCAGAGCGCCCGAGTATCCTCCCGGTGAAAGACGAAGGGTGGTTTGCCCGCGTGCGGCCGGCCGTCCCATAGGCCGGGCAGAAAAACGACCGGGTATTCCAGCCCCTTGCTCTTGTGGACGGTGACGACCTTGACCAGGTTCTCGTCGCTTTCCAGGCGCAATTGCTGACCTTCGGCCGCGCCGTCGGGCTCGCGGCGGCGGTCGGCCAGCCAGCGCAACAGTCCTTCCATCCCGCGTCCCGATTCGGCCTGCAGCAGTTCGGACAAATGCAGGAGGTCGGTCAGACGCCGCTCTCCGGCCGTCCCGGCCAAAAGGCGTGAGGGAACCGCGTAATCGGCCAGCCACTCCTGAAACATGGCCATGTAGCCCTGGCGCAGCCAAAGCCGGTGGTAGCGCTGGAAATCCTCGCGGCGTTTTTCCCATTCGGATTCTTCCCGGGCCAGGCGCTGCAGATCCTGGGCATCCATGCCGATCAAGGCTCCGGCCAAGGCGAGCCGCATCAGGCCGGCGTCGAGTGGTTCGGCGACGGCGGCCAGCAGCGTTTGCAGCTCGCGCGCCTCTTCCGTCGCGAACACGCTCTCCTGGCTGAGGAATACCGACGCCGTGCCTCGCTGGGTCAGCGCCTGACGCAGGTCGGCCGCCTCGTAGCGGTTGCGCACCAGGATGGCGATGTCGCCGGCCCGCAGGGGCCGGTCGCCGATGCGCGTAGCCCCCGTCAGCAGCTCGACGATTTCGCCGGCCACCGCCTGAGCGATCGCAGTCCTGGCCTTGTCTTTGGAAACGGGGTTTTCCAACTTGCCGCGGGTGGCGTTGTCTTCGG
This sequence comes from Methylococcus sp. EFPC2, assembly GCF_016925495.1. Taxonomy (NCBI): domain Bacteria; kingdom Pseudomonadati; phylum Pseudomonadota; class Gammaproteobacteria; order Methylococcales; family Methylococcaceae; genus Methylococcus; species Methylococcus sp. EFPC2. The sequence continues at coordinate 520,950 of NZ_CP070491.1, forward strand.
TTTTGTGCAGGTACCACAGACACAGGGGCGCAGGCGACTGTCCGTCCTGAGTGTACGGTTCCCGGTCGGCCCGGCCCGAGGCTTTGACCGGATGGAAGTCGATTTCTCCGGGAAAGAGAAACGGCGCCGCCGCACCCGCAAAGACCTGGTTGACGGCCTCGACCAGGCGGGTGGACGAGCGCCAGTTGGTGTCCAGGGTGTAGTGCGAGCCGCCGGGGCCGGTGTCGCGCCGGGCCTGCATATAGGTGTAGATGTCACCGCCGCGGAAGCCGTAAATCGCCTGCTTGGGGTCGCCGATCATATACAGGCCGCAGTCCGGCGCGTCGGAATAGATGCGGTTGAACACTGCGTATTGCGCGGGATCGGTGTCCTGGAATTCGTCGATCAGCGCGACCGGATAACGCCGACGCAGGGTCTCCGCCATCACGTCGCCGCCGTCACCTTGCAGGGCGTCCAGCAGGCCGGCGATCAGATCGTCGAAAGCCAGGGCGTTTTGCGCCTGTTTACGCGACTGCAAATCCGCGCGGCACTCGTCGATCGCGTCGGACAACAGACGCTGCAGCCGGTGCTCGCACAGCTCGTTCAGGTCCCGGCAGGCGTCGAAAAAGGGATGGCGGGGCGCGACGGCGCCCTTTTTCCGCTTGGCGTCGGAGACCGCGCCTTCCAGGGTGGCCGGGAAAAACAGCTCGAAATGGGTTTCCGGGCGCGCATAGTCGCAAGGCTCGGCCCCTGCGTACGCGTCCATGGCGGCGTAGGCCGCTTCCAGCCGGTCCAGGCGGTAGCTCTTCTCCGCTCGGCCGAGGGCTTTGTCCTCGTTCAGCAGGGTCTTGATGGCTGCGGCCTGATCGGACCAAATCCGCAACAGGTGGGCGCGCGCCAACTGGTAGGCCTCGGGCGATACCGTTTCGGACGGGATGGCCGGCAGAATTTCGCAAGGCCGCGCCAGGTGCGGCCGGATTGCCGTATGCAGGGATGCCGGACCGGAATACGCCGTGCTGACCAGGCGGGCGAGGCCGGCGGCCTGGGCGGGATAAAACGTCCGCCGCCAGAAATCTTCCACGACGGCAGGCAGCAACTCGGCCTCGCTTTCGAGGAAGGTCGGGTCGAACGGCGCCCCGCTTTCCACCGCGCTTTCCTGCAACACCCGCTGGCAGAATCCGTGTATGGTGTAGACCGCCGCCTCGTCCATGCCCAGCAGCGCCGCTTTCAGGCGGGCCCGCACCAACGCCGGGTTCTCGCAACGGGCCAGCAGTTCGGAAATCGTATCTCCCGCCGGTATTTCCGCCCCGCTTTCCGAGCGGTGCAAGGTCTCCCGCAATACCTCGCGGATGCGCCCGCGCAACTCCCCGGCCGCCGCCCGAGTGAAGGTGACGACCAGGAGCTCGCGCACGTCCAGGCCGCGTTCGAGCAATAAGCGCAGATACAGACGGGCGATGGCGTAGGTCTTGCCGGTGCCGGCGCTGGCTTCGATGAGGCTGATGCCGCTCAGCGGCAAGGTCTTGATGTCCAGGGTTTGCATGGCTGATCGATGCGGATTGCGACGGGTGTGGCCGACTAGGGTGACCGGTTTCAGGGCGAGGAGGCGCTCAGCAGCGGGTCGTAGACCGTGAGGGCCAGGGTCTTGAACTCCGTCAGCGTAGCGCCGGAAAACGGGTCGCGTCCGCGAAAGGCCAGGGCGGTGGCGAGGTTTTCGCCTTCGCCCTGGCGATCGTTATAGGGATCGCCTTCCCATAGCTTATAGGCCGCCGCCACAGCCTCTTTCTCCGTCCGCTTCCGGTTGATCGCGTCGGCGTAGGCGTAGGAGGACTGCGGAAAAAACGCCGCCGGCGCATCCAGTCCGCTGCGGTACAGGCCGAGCAGTTCGACCAGGTGGATGCGGGCCGACTTCGGCTCCAAGGGCGGGAAGGCCAGCAGGGTATCCCGACTGACGAACAGGCTCCGGCACGGCTCGCGGCCTTCGCAGGCCAGTTGCGCGACCAGGTGTTGCAGCCAGAATTCCAGCCGGTCCTGAGGTCTCAGCCGGCCGACCCGGTAACCGAACAAGCCTGTGGGGCCGATGCGCATGGCGCGTGCCGAGAAAGTCAGATCGCCTACCCGCAGGGTCACCGGCGGGGTGGACTCGAAAGTCGGCGGCATCAGGGGCCGCAGTCGTTCGGCGAAATCCCCGGCTTCGGCCTCCAGGCTGCGGTATCCCAGTTCGCCGAACACGCCTTGCGGCAAGTCCCCTCTCGCCTTGTGGAGCCTAAGGGCCTCCGCTTCGTCGTAGGCGTCGACCAGCCGCTTTGCTACGGACTCCCCGGTCAACGCGTATCGGGTGAGCGGATCCAGCGCGAACGGTTCGCTGGTTTCCAGCACTTCCGTCTCGTCGTCGTAGCGCAGGTCGAGCCGGTGACGCAGGAAATGCGCGGCCGGGTTGCGGAAAAACCGGATCAGGGATTCCAGATCGATGTCCAGCAGGGCCGAATCGGGCGGTTCGGCGAGTGCGCCGGAGACGAAAGGCGCATAGGCCGCGCCGCGCTCGGCCCAAAGCGGTGCGTAACTGAACAAGTGTGGCTCGACGCCGCTGAAATAGCGCGGGCTGAAGGGTTGCAAGGGGTGCTCGACGATGAAGCCCAGCTCCCTGAGCTGGCCGATGCGGTCTTTGCCGTCGGCCTCGAACGGCAAGTCCAGGCGTTCGGCGATCAGCTCCTGCAATTCGCTGACCAGCACCGATGGCTGCAACTCGCTGTTGTCGCGCTGGCTGCGGCCGGCGTAGCTGATGTACAGCCGGCTGCGTGCCGAAAGCAGGGCCTCTAGGAACAGATAGCGGTCGTCCTCGCGGCGCGAACGGTCGCCGGGCTGCGGGTCGCGGGCGATCAGATCGAAGCCGGGGGTGTAGCGCCGGCGGGGATAATCCTGATCGTTCATGCCCAGCAGACAGACGACCTCGAACGGGATGCTGCGCATGGGCATGAGCGAGCAGAATGTGATGCGGCCGGTGAGAAAGCCTGTGGCCTGGTGCGGCTCGTCCAGATGGCCTTGCAGGAAGTCGGCGATGACCGCGCGGCCGATCTCGCCGGCAAATTCGGCGCTGGCGCTGATCTGGTTCAGCGCGTCCAGTGCGTCGAGCAGGATGGGCAGCGCGGCGTCTTCCTCCTCGCCCGGCCGGAAGAAGGCCTCGCGCAGCGCGTGCAATTCCTCTATCCACTGCGCGACCGACCGTTTGGCCGCGAGGCGGTGGCGGAATTCCTCCAGACGGTCGATGAACCGGACCAGACGCCCCAGCGCTTCCGCCTGCTGTCCCTCCACGTCGGGGTAGGGGGCGATATCCCGGCAGAGCTCGGTTTCCGGTGCAAGGGCGTAACCCATCAGCATGCGGTCCAGGCCGAAGCGCCAGGTATGCAGATCGTCCGCCGGAATTTTCCAGGCCTGTTTGTCCTTGCCGTCCAGCCCCCAGCGTATGCCGGTTTCCGCGATCCAGCGGCGCAGGGTTTCCAGGTCGTCGCCGTTCAGTTCGAAGCGCGCGGCCACCGCCGGCGTGGCGAGCAACTCGAACACCGCCGCCGCGTCCAGCCGGCTTTCGGGCAGTTCGAGCAGGCGCGGAAAGACATCCAGCAGGGTGTGTTCGCGCCGCGCCGCGCGGTCGGCGATGGCACAGGGCAGACGCGGCCCGGTTCCCCCCTCGCGGCCACCCCGCTCGCGCACCGCGAAGACCGCTTCCACCAGCGGGGCGTAGCGCTCGATCGCCGGCGTCATGACCACGATGTCGCCCGGCTTCAGTGCGGGATTCGCTTCCAGCAAGGCGAGCAATTGATCGTGCAGCACTTGCACCTCGCGCATGGCCCCGTGGCAGGCGTGAAAGCGGATGCTGTCGTCGTTCAGGAGTTCGGCCGGCGCGGGTTCGTTTTCCCGCAGATCCAGGATATCGCCCTGGACCAGGCGGAGCAGGCTGTCGTCGCCGGGTTCGACGAAATGCTCGCGTTCGTCCAGCTCGCGGTTGGCCGCGTAGATCAGGCGGATGAAGTCGCGGCCCTGCTTGCCCTGGGAGGCCAGCAGGGGATGGCCGATTTCCTGATGAAGGGCGCGGTCGGGCCGGTGGGCCAGCCAGCGCTCCAGCGTGCGGCGGTCCTCGATGTCGCCCCAGTATTGCCGGCAGGGATTAGGCAGGAAAACATGGATGTCGCACACCTCGCCCAGCCATTCCAGGACTTCCAGATAAGCCGGCGGCAGGCTGCTCAGGCCGAACACGCTGAGCCGGGGCGGCAACAGGCCGGGTTGGGGGGCCAGGTTCGCCAGGCGCTGGAACAGTCTCGCGCGGTGCGGCGCATCGCCGGTCTTTTGCACCAGTGCCCGCCACAGCGGCGCCTGCCAATCGCCGCTGTCTTCGCCGGCTTCCCAGGCCAGCAGCAGGGAGCCGCGGTAAAGCTGATACTGGTCGAACACGTCGGCGATCTGCCGGGCCAGGCGATAGCGGCGCAACTCGTCGCCCGGGTCTGCCAGGTAGTGGCGCAGGGGGGCGAAAGCGGCTTGCGGCAGCAGCTCCGGCAAGCGGTCGTAAATGCGCCAAACCAATACGTCCCGTTGATAGACGTCGGAAGCGCCGCCGATGTGGCGTTCGAATATTTCCCAGATGAAGGCGCCGGGCAGGGGAAACCGCACATGCGCCGCCACGCCCAGCCGGTCCGCCAGCCGCAGAGCAAGCCAGCGCGCCATGCCTCGGCTCTGGGTGATGACGACCTCGGCCTGCAGGGGCGGGGCCGGCTCTTCGGCCAGAAGTTGCGCCAGTTCGTCGGCCAGGTTTTCGAGCCGGTTGCCGTGGTGGAGGATGAGCATGTGCGGATGCGCGATGGATGCGTGAAATCCGGCCCATGGTAGCACCGCGAGCGAGCGGCCATGGATAAGGAGAAGCCTTAGAGACGGTGCGCGTGCAAGCGGTGTATCGTCGAGTTGCCTGAAGGAGCGGCCGATGAACCCGCACGAAACAAAGCAAAAAATAGCAGCACACCCTAGCCCCAAGACTAAGCCGGCGCGCCGTGCGTATCGGCCAGGCTGGTTATGGTTCTCCCTCGCGCTGTTGCTGACGCTCAGCGCCGGCGCCGTCTTGCAGCCGCCCCACCCCGACCCCTGGCGCACGACGCAGGGATGGCACCTGACCAGCCTCGACGGATGGCGCTACCCCGTCGAATACAACGCCTTTAAACGGCTGCCCGTGATACACGGGGCTTTGAATAGCGTCCATGCCCGCCCGAACGGGCGCGAGGTATGGGCGGTGGGCGAGGGCAGCTTGATCGTTCATTCGTCCGATGGCGGCGCTCACTGGGAACAGCAGTATCCGCCCGTAGCGGTGCAGCCGACCCAAGCATCCGCCCCTTGGCTGGACTGGCTGGCCCGTCCCGTGTTGGCTGCGGAACTCGCGAATAACGCGCCGAATCCGGCTTATCCGGACTCGAAGGCGGAACGCGTGTTGCGCAAGCCTTCGACCGATCAGGCATTGCAAGACCGAAAAGCGTCCCTCGCAAAGAAAGCGGCCATAGAGCGCTCGGTGCCAGCCAAGCCGGATACCACGGTTAAGGCACCGGAGCAGCCGGCCACCGACCCGGAAAAATCCCAAATCGGGACGACGGAAAAAGAGACTTCGGCAAAAACGGTAGAGGATCAGCCGAAGAGCGTGACACCGCCTCAAACGCCGCAACGGGTCACACTGAACGGCATTTACTTTGCCGATGACACCCACGGCTGGGCGGTGGGGGACAGCGGCACCATCCTGGCGACCCGCGACGGTGGCGCGCACTGGACACCGCAGAAAACTGAGACTCCAGCGGGTTTCGCATCGGTCTACTTCGTCACGGAGAATCAGGGCTGGGTCGTCGGGGCAGCGGGCGTGATCTTCTCGACTACGGACGGCGGCGAAAAGTGGACCAAGCAAGTCAGCACCACTCAAAGCGGGCTTCGCTCGGTCTTCTTTTCCAGCGGAGGGCAAAAGGGCTGGGCTGTAGGTGAGGGGGGCACGATACTCGCCACTATCGATGGCGGTAAGAACTGGGGGCAAAAAGACAGTGATATTCGGTGGGAGCTTCGCGCCATCCAATTTCTCAACGACACTCATGGATGGGCGGTAGGGGCGGGCGGCGTTATTCTCGTAACCAGCAATGGTGGCGAAAGTTGGGAACTGCAGTCCAACGACAGCCAGGTGGCTCTCACCTCCGTTCATTTCATCGACGAGCAGCATGGTTGGGCCGTAGGCTGGAGCGGCAGAATTTTGGCGACCGAGGACGGTGGGAAGACCTGGAACGCAAGGAACACCGGTACCGAGAACTGGTACGAGTCTGTCCATTTCGCCGATCTGCGGCACGGATGGTTAGTCGGAACCGACGGCACCATACTCGCTACCACGGATGGCGGACTAACCTGGACATTGCAAAGCACAGGCAGCGAGAGCGACTTGCAGTCAGTGTACTTTTCCGGTCTCGGACACGGCTGGGCTTTGGGGACAAAAGGGACAAATTTTGCGGCCTCCGATGAAGGCGCACGGTGGACTCCCCAGTCCCGAGTCAAGGAATCCGAACTCACTACGGACGTCATGTCCGTGATGTTTGTCGACGCTCAACGCGGCTGGGCTGTCGGTAAAGGCGCCGACATATTCCATACGATAGACGGGGGACGTAGTTGGGGGGAACAAACGGTCGAACACGACCCTCCCGAGATAAGGGATTTCCATGCAGTCGCCTTTGCCGACCCAGATCGCGGTTGGCTGGTCGGCAAAAGCGGGGTCATTTACGCAACCCCGGATGGAGGGCGGAGATGGCAGCCGCAAAAGAGTACTGTCCGGGTAGATCTGATGTCCGTGCATTTCGTAGACGGAAAACTCGGCTGGGCGGTGGGAGATGAAGGGAACATACTCGCAACTGCGGATGGCGGCGCAAACTGGAAGCCGCAGACGAGCGGCACTACAGCGTTACTTCGTTCCGTTTATTTCGTCGATGATCGACACGGTTGGACGGTGGGAGATGACGGGAAAATCATTGCCACGATCAACGGTGGCGCGAATTGGAAGCCGCAGACGAGCACGGTTCAAACCCATCTTCGGGCGGTCCGCTTCGTCGACGTACAACACGGTTGGGCCGTGGGGGACAACGGAGTCATAGTCGTCACGGCGAACGGGGGCGCGGATTGGAAACCGCAGCCGAGCCGCACTCAGGCAAATCTTCGTTCGGTCTATTTTGTCGATGCCCGACATGGCTGTGCCGTTGGGGACGGTCATACCATACTATTGACCCGCGACGGCGGCAGTACCTGGAGCGATATCGAATACCAGCGCTTACCCGCTCCCTGGTATTACCTGGGACTGGCGGTCTGTCTGCTCGCATTTGTGCGTGGGTTCGCTCCGCCGGCTCCCGTCAGTCTGCCGGGTCGAACAAAACCTAACGCGGCTAACGACGAAAACCACGGCGCAGCCGGCATTTTCGTGTCGGACCAGCCCTGGAAACCGGGCGATCCGGATCATCTGGGACACGGGGCTCTCGCCGTCGGTTTGAGCCGCTTCTTGCGCAACGAGAATACCGAGCCCGGATTGACGCTGGCGATCACGGGGTCCTGGGGTTCCGGCAAGAGCTCCATCATGAAGCGCCTGCAGCACGACCTGGAACATGCGCATTTCCGTCCCGCCTGGTTCAACGCCTGGCATCACCAGCAGGAAGGCCGGCAACTGGCCTCGATGTTCAGCGCGATGCGCCGGCAGGCCATCCGTGCCTGGTACACGCCGGCCGGTTTTTGGCTGCGCATACGGCTGCTTTGGGCCCGCGGCTGGGGCTATCGGATGATCCTGGGCCTGACGCTCGCCGTTCTGGTCGTCGGGGTAGGCGATGCGGCCGGGCACGAGGATATGCTGAAGGCGCATTGGCGCAGCTATGTACTGAAAGAACCGCAAACCGTGTTGACCCAGACCAGCCTGGAAAAGCTGAAAAAGGACGGCGCATTGAACGAGGCGGACCTCACGCTGCTCAAGCAGCGCGCCGTTTGGCAGGTGCCGGCCGGGCAGGGCGGCTGCACGGCCAAGTCGGCCGATCGGAACGCCACCGCTTGCGTGTTCGAGTCGCCGGGCCATCTGCTGGAGAGCCTGGAAAAATCCCTGCTGAAACGTTCCCTGTCGCAAGAGGAGCAAACGGCGGTACTGGCCGCGGCCCATCATTTGCCGCCGGCAGAATTGTTTCCGCATCTCACGGTGATCGTCGCGCTGCTGGGCCCGTTGTTGGCCTTGTTGATGGGCAAAGGCCTGGCCGTGTATGGCCTGGACTTGCTGCCCTGGGTGCGCCGTTTCCTGACCGACGGCGGGGCCGAGGCGCCGAAGGCCGCGGTCGGCACGCTGGAGCACTATCGGCGCGAGTTCGAACTGCTGACCCATGCGCTGAAGGGCCGGCTGGTGCTGTTCATCGACGACCTGGACCGGTGTACCCCGGAAACCGTGCGCGAAGTGCTGGAACTGGTGAACTATTTGGTCAGCGCCGGGCAGTGCTTCATCGTGCTCGGCATGGCCATGGAGCACGTCGAGGCCTGCATCGAACCCAAGGACAAGACGCAGAACCAGGACGAATACGCCAAGCAATATCTGAAAAAGCTCATCAACATCGAGGCGCCGGTTCCCCTGGCCACGGCGGAGGGGATCGGCAAGTTGCTGGAAGGTTTCCGTGCCCGTGCATCCAAGGGCGCGGAAAAGAAGCCGGGCCATACGGCGGTCCTCGCCTGGCTGCGGCGGCGGGGAGCGAACGAATCGGTCATGAATCTTGCGGCTGCGCTGTCGCAGCGGGCTCGTTCCGCCATGAACATCGCATGGTCCCGGGTTTCGCAGGGCTTGGGCTTCGTTCTGCCCGCTACGCCGCCGCTGGCCTTATGCGCCGTGCTGGCCTGGGGCTTGTTGATACGCGAGGCGCCCAAGCCGCTCGAATTCGCCGAGCCGGTGGTCGCGCAGGCGTCGGTGAGCGCGGCGGATAGGGGAAATTCCGGCGATACCGCAACAGCCCAGGCGCCGGAAAGGAAAGACAGCGGCCCGGTCGGCGTCATGGCGGCGCAGACGTATGATCCGGCCAAGGCCTTGAGGCTACCTCTGGGCTTCGTCGGCTTGGTCGCGCTCTCGTCGTTCTGGCTGTACGGCTACCGCAAGGAGTTGTTCGATCTGCCGGAGCGCACGGTGGATTCGGACGAATTCGTTACCACCCTGGACGCCTGGCGCGACATCATCCGCCTGGGCGACCCCACGCCGCGCGGGGTGAAGCGTTTCGTCAACCGGGCCAGGCTTTTTTCCATGCAGGTGGAGGCGATGCGGATGCCGGACGACGAAGTCATGCGCGAGTCGGTGCTGGTCGGTTTGGCGGCTTTGCATCATTTGAATGAAGGACTGGTGGAACACACGGCCGGCTTTTCTATGCGGAGCATGGATGATGACGCGCGCCGGAGCCTGGAAGAAAAGCTGGGCAAGCCGTGGAAGGAGATCGGTGAATTGATCGAAAGCGTGACGGTCAAACTGTCGGACGGACACGGCGGCTGGGCGCCGACCGAGGCCGAATGCCGGGCTTTTCTCTCCCTGGCCAGGGGTGTTTACATACGCTAGCCCAGCGTTCCGGCACGACCGACTTGCAGGCCTTGCCGGGCGGGTAACAAGGATGAGACGCTAGCGGCTGGCACTATCCAATCAGGAGATCGAGATGAGCCCCGCTGAATCGGACACGATAGGTCGGTATCTCCTCCAGCGTCTGTACGAAGAGGGTGTGCGAGACATCTTCGGCGTACCGGGCGATTACGTGCTCGGCTTCTACGATCTGATGGCCAACAGCCCCATCCGCCACATAGGCACCACGCGCGAGGACACCGCCGCGTTCGCCGCGGACGGCTACGCGCGCTGCCGCGGCCTGGGGGCGCTGGCGGTCACTTACGGCGTGGGCGCCCTGAATACGGTCAACGCCGTGGCCGGCGCTTATGCCGAATCCGCGCCAGTGGTGGTCATCAGCGGCGCGCCGGGTGTGCGCGAGCAGCGGGAAGACCCCCTGTTGCACCACCGTTTCGGTCCGTTCAATTTTCAGCGCGAGATTTTCGAACGCATCACTTGCGCCACGGCGGTGCTCGACGATCCGCTGATGGCTTTGCGCCAGATCGATCGGGTGCTCGTGGCGGCGCGCCGGCAGTGCAAGCCGGTTTATATCGAAATACCGCGCGACCGGGTGGCAACGCCGGGCTATCCCGTGCCGGCGGAAGCGTTCGAGGAAGAGCCGGCCAGCGATGCCGCGGCCTTGGCCGAAGCGGTCGCCGAAACCGTGGAATTGATGGGCCAGGCGGTCTCGCCCATGCTAGTCGCCGGCGTTGAACTGCACCGGCGCGGCCTGCAGGATGCCCTGATCGAACTGGTGGAACGGGCGCATCTGCCGGTCGCCGCCACCCTCACCGGCAAATCGGTCATCGCCGAGCGTCACCCCGCCTATCTGGGCATCTACGAAGGCGCGATGAGCGCGGAAGGCGCGCGCTACACGGTGGAGCAATCCGATCTGCTGCTCATGCTGGGCGTCACCCTGAACGACGTGGACACCGGCATCTACACCGCGCGGCTGGATCCGCGGCGCATCGTCCGCGCCTCGCAGGACGAAGTCGTCATCCATCACCACCGCTATCCGCGCGTCGCCCTGGCGGACTTTGTCCTCAGCCTGGCGCAATCGGCAGGCGCGCGCGCCGACGCCTACCCGGCCGCCCCGGCCGTGCCCGAGTTCGGCTTTCCCGAGCCGAATCGGCCCATGGCCGTGGAGCGCCTGATCGCCCGCCTGGATCGCGCGCTGACGCCGGAGATGATCGTGGTGTGCGACGTCGGCGACTGCCTGTTTGCCGCCCTCGATCTGCGGGTGCACGAACGCAGCGAATTCCTCGCCTCGGCCTTCTACACCTCCATGGGCTACGCGGTGCCCGCCGCGCTCGGCGCGCAGATCGCCCGGCCCGATCACCGGGCGCTGATCCTGGTGGGGGACGGCGCGTTCCAGATGACCGGCACGGAGCTTTCCACCCACGCGCGTTACGGTCTGGCGCCCATCGTGGTGGTGTTCAACAACCGCGGCTATAGCACGGAGCGCTTCATCCTCGAAGGTCCGTTCAACGACATCGCGTCCTGGAACTTCGACCGTCTGGGCGAAGTGTTCGGTCCCCTGCGGGGCTACGACGCGCCCGACGAACAGTCCTTCGAAATCGCGCTGCTCGGCGCGCTGGCCGAGCACACCCAGCCCAGCATCATCAACGTCCACCTGCCGCAGACCGACGCCTCGGCGGCCATGCAGCGCCTGGCCGCACACCTGCATTCCCGGGTTCAGGGATAGCTATCCGGATTATTCCGCTTTTTAATGGCCGTCGCCTTAGGGTTATTGCAGGCGGAAAGGCCGGTTCGGCATAAGCAAGGGAATCTCGAACGGATAACGACTAGGCACGTGCCGGATATTGCCCGATAGGCGCAAATAGGCCGGATTCGAATCGCTGCCCGGAATACAGCAGCCATGGTGCAGTTTGCTTGGTTTGAAACAGTTTGTGGTCGGCATGACAAACCGGGCTGCGGGAGTCCGAAATTATCCTATTCAGTCCAGGGCTGCTGACATAAATCCCGACCGGCTGCGGCTTTGCGGGCGGATTATCGCTGGGTTCAGATTGGGCGGGTGGGCATATATTCCGGATTAGCCGAAGGAGTTGACGGATTTTTAGTATGGAATTGTATCTCCCCCAATTGTATAGTGGCCTCGCCTATTAGTGGCATGAATGTTGATGATTATGCTCAGGGAATAAGGACGCAGGGATGGAGCGGGTATATACCCTTGCCGGTTCGCAGTGGAGCGGCCGATATAAGGATATCTCCTGGTGCGCTCATACGGCGTAGTTAACGCATCCCGGGGGCCTGCATGAGCCACGACGTCAGTTGCCGAGCCGGTTTTCGATCGCCGACTGATACCGATGTAAAAGTTTAACTTAGGGAAGATTTATGAGACTCAACGACGTAAGGTATTTATTGATGGCCGCGGTGATCGGCGGTCCGCTCCAGGCTCAGGCCGCCGGTATCACCGATCCGGTTGGGGATTATCTGTCAGGATATACGGGCAGCACAGCGGGGGATCTGGATGTGCTCAGCGCCTCGCTGACCTATAACCCGAGCACCGATATATTCCATTTCGAAAGCAATTACGGCGCGGATGTGGGCACTACGCCGGCCGGGTTTTATGTGCTGGGCATAAATCGCGGCGCCGGGACTGCCCGTTTTGCCGCCAACGGATTGCCGAATGTGCTTTTCGACACCGTGATACGTTTCGGCAGTACTGGGACCGGCTTGATCAATCTGTTGAATACCGATCCGGCGACCGTGACTCCGTTGCTCCCGAGCGCGATCACGATACAAGGCAAGCGCTTGTCCGCGGATATCGCCGGCGCATTGTTGCCCTCGGCCGGCTTGGCCAAATCGGACTACACGTGGAATCTGTGGCCACGCGACGGCGCCTCGGGCACGGGCTTCCCCGCCATTTCCGATTTCGCACCGGACACGACGAATGCCGCGGTCCAGACGGTCCCCGCGCCGGCGGCGGTCTGGCTGTTCGGCTCGGTCCTAGGCGTGATTACCGTGATCGGGAAGCGTCGGGTGCCGGCGCCTGCTGTTCTCCCGGTTTAGCGACCGGCCCGCGATCCTGCGCCGGGGTGGCTGAAGCTCAGCCGCCCCGGCGTCATTTCTCTCTATCGTCTGCCGCCGCCCTTGGGGAAGATGACCCACAGGCCGCCCAGCGCGGCCGCTACGAAGCCTATGATCCCCAGGGTCGACAGCGCCGGACCGCCCGCCGCCGTGACGATGATGGACGAGCCTATGATGAGCGCCGCCACGATGAGGCCTTGCGCCAGGCGGTTCACGGCGTTTTCGAATTGGTCGCCGACCCGCCTGATGTGGTTCACCTCGACGTGGATGTCCAGCTTGCCCCGGCGTATGCGCCGCATCAGTCGGTTCAGGTCTCCGGGCAGGACGCCAAGGAAGTTCAGGCCTTCCGCCGCCGAACGCCAGCCTCGCCTGACCAGGGTCCAGGGCGCATAACGCGCCTCGATGGCGTGTTTCAACATCGGCAGCATTTCCGCCGGGATGTCGAACTCCGGGTCGATCTCGCGGCCCATGCCTTCCAGCGAGATGAAGGTCTTGAACAGCAGGACCAGGTCGGGCGGCAGGGTGAGATGGTGTTGCCGCATGAGGCGGGCGAAATCCGTCAGCATCGCGCCGAGCTTGAGATGCTTGAGCGGGAGGCCGTGATACTGGTCGAGATAGGTTTGCACGTCCAGCGTCAGGCTGGATTCGTCCGCGGTATTGGAGCCGCCGGCCCAATCGAGCATGACTTCGGTGACCAGGCTGGGCTGCAGGTTGAACATGCCGAACAGCAGACGGGTCAGTTCGTCGCGCCGTTCCTCGGTCAGCCTGCCCACCATGCCGAAGTCGATGAAAGCCATGCGGTTGCCGGGCAGGTAGAACAGGTTGCCCGGATGCGGGTCGGCGTGGAACAAGCCGTCTTCGATGACCATCTTGAGCACGGCGTGCGCGCCGCGGCGGGCCAGCAGCTTGCGGTCCAGTCCGGCCGCTTCGGCGGCGTCCAGTTGGCGGCCGGGGATGGCGTCTATGTATTCGAGCACGGCGACGCGCTCGGAGGTCCATTCCCAGTGGACGCGGGGAATCACGATGAGCGGCGGCGCACCGGGCTGGAGTACCGGGGTGTCGGCATCGACGTAGCCGACGAAGTTTTCCGCGATGCGCTCGGCGTTGCGGCATTCGCCGGCGAAATCGAGTTCGCGCCGCAGCGACTGGGCGAATTGTCCGGCGATCTCGACCGGATGGAATTGGCGCAGTTCCGGGGTTTCCGACTCGATCAGCAGGGCGAGGCGGCTCAGCCAGCGCAAATCGGCTTCAATCTGCGGGCGTATGCCGGGGCGGCGCACCTTGACCACGACTTCGCTGCCGTCGTCCAGGCGGGCGCGGTGCACTTGGGCGACGGAGGCCGCCGCCAGGGATTGCTCGTCGAACCAGGCGAACAGGGTTTCCGGCGGAGCGCCCAGATCTTCTTCGAGTTGCCGGCGTATGTCCTCGTAGGGCACGGCCGGCACGCTGTCCTGCAGCTTGCTGAATTCGGCGATCCACTCGGGATCGAAAATGTCCACGCGGGTGGCGAAAACCTGGCCGAGCTTGACGAAGGTCGGACCCAGTTCCTCCAGCACGCGCCGCACCCGGGTGGGGGCGTCGAGCTGGAACACATCCTCCATTTCCTCCCAGTGCAGCGCGCGGCCCGCCTTTTCCAGCAGACGGGCCAGCCCCATGTTGCGCACCATCGCCCCGAATCCGTAACGGATCAGGATCGCGGCGATTTCGTGCAGGCGCCCGAGGTCGCGGGCCGCCGTCAGCGCCTGCCAGAACATCAGTCGGGCCGGTCTTTGTCGTATCGACGGGGCTGCAGTCGGTCGGCCAGGCCGGCCAGTACGCCGGCCGCGATGTCGCGCATCAAGTCGGCGGTGGCGTGCGCCAGTTGTACGCCGGTCCCGATGCCGCTGAAACCGGTGCCGGCGACGTGCTGGCCGAAGCTTGCCAGGGTTTCCTGTAGTTGCGCGCCCACGGCGGTGCCCTGGCGCTCGGAGTGTTCGAGGATGCCGCGCAGGGTGTCCGCAACGAAGCCCTGAGTCGCCGTTGCGGTGGTTTTCAGGGTCTCCAGGAAAAGCGACTCCAGACTTTCGAGATCGGAGCGCACCTTGGCGAGGTCCTCGCTGCCGAATGTTTGTGCCCGTCCCACCGCTTCTTCAAGAGTGAGCTTGGCCGCCTCCGCGAACTGCGCCAAGGCGGTATCCAGCCCGTCGATCGCCTGCTCGAAGCGTGAGCGGGCGAGCTGAGCCTGCTCCGCCGTTTGCTGCAGTTCGCGCTGTGCGCCGTGGCGCGCGCCTTCGACCACGGACGTGATGATGCGGCGCAATGATTCCAGGTCGAGGGGCTTTTCGCTCAAGGCGTCGTAGGTCGCCTGGCGCACGGTTTCTTCGACGTCTTCGCCGCCTTCGACGGCGAGCCTGACATTGGATTCGAGCGTATCTTCCCGAAGAGCGGATACCTCGGTTGGTTTGGTTTCATTGGACATGATCGTCGACCTCCATGAAGTTCCGGAACCGTCAGCGTATCACGGCTGGATGAACATGACGCGCTATTGGCGAACGGGTACGGAGGCGGGGCCGTATGCCCGTCCGGTCCCTAGCGTTCGGCCGGCGCGGCGCTGTCTTCGTCCATTTTCTTTTCCAGCGAGCGGATGGCTTCGAGTTTTTCTCTCAGCAGTTTGGTTTCGTCCTTGCTGGCCTTGGGTTCCGCTTCTCCCTTGGTGGCGCGGCGCTCCGATGCGGCCGCCCGGCGCCCGCTGCTGCCGCTGCCCAATCGTTTGAGGATTTCCGCCTGGTAGGCGGCCATGCCGGCGACGGGCGCATCCAGGGTGTTTTGCCGGGCCAGGTCTTCGTAAGCGGACAGCAGCCGGGAGGTGTCGCCGCAGTTGTCCGACAACGCCCGTCCCATCATCAGGCGCAACAGCCAACTGGCCTGGGGCGTTTCTTTCTGACGCTGGCTCAGCCAGCGGCATTCCTCGGCGCGCGCGGTGGCCGAGCGGGCGGCGAAATCGCGCTGGAAGTCGATCAATTCGCCGACATTAGGTCCGCTGGTGCCGAATTGCTGAACGGGAAAGCCGTATTGATTGCCCGCGCAGCCGGCGAGCAGGGACGTACACAACAAGAGGGGGATTGCGGATTTCATTCAGTTCACATCGACTCGGGGTATCAATACGTGTACGCGGGCGCCGGTTTGATCCTGGCGCGGGTCGAGGATTTCCAGCCTGCCCAGGGCATGGGCGACGTATTCGGCGGCGATGGCCAGGCCCAGCCCCGGTCCCTCGGTGTTCAGCGCCAAGGCGGCATGGCCGCGATGGAAAGGTTTGAGCACGTCGGCCCGCTCGTCCGCGTCTATGCCGGGTCCGTCGTCCTCCACCTCGAATTCGATGGCGTCGCCGTGGACCCGCAGCATGACGCGGATTTCGCCGCCTTCGGGGGAGAATTTAACGGCGTTGGAGATCAGCTGCTCGAAGATGCCGCGCAACTGGTCGACGATGCCGTGATAAGGCACGCGCTGGATCAGGGCCTTGGTGCGCAGGGACTTGGCTTGCAGATGTTCGCGCTGGTCGGCGAGCACGCCTTCCAGCAGGGTCTTCAGATCGGTGTCCTTGCGTTCGCTCAGTATGGGACTCTCGTTGACCCGGCTGTAGCGGACCAGTTCGTCGGATACGGCCTTGAGCTGGTCGACGCGCGATTGCAGCCGCGCGCATGCCGCTTGCGCCGGACCCGCGTCCGGCAGTTCGCGGACGAGCAGGGCCGAGTCGTCCCTCAGGCTCGCGAGCGGCACCTCGATTTCCCGCGCGACGTTGTGCATGAACTGCTGCTTGGCCTCCTCCAGGTTCAGCAAGCGGCCGCGCAGCCAGTCCAGCCGTTCCCCCAGGTGGCGTAGGTCCTTGGGGCCCCTCACGTTCACCGTCTCGGCGAAGCGGCCGGCGCCCAGGCGGCGGATGGCGGTGTCCAACTGGCGGATCGAGCGGTTCAGCACGGTCAGGATGAGCAGGAAAGAGGCCAGGGACACCCCCATCAGGCTGGCGGTCCGCACCCACATGCGTTGCTCCAGTTCAAAGGACTGCCGGTGCAAGGATTCCACCTGGCGGTCGACCCGCACGCTGATTTCCTGCCACAGGCCGTTGGCCGCGTCGCGCAGGCCGCGGAATGCGTCTTCCACCGGCAGCTTGGGCGTGGCGTCGGACCCGGTGATCTGCTCGTGGATCAGCCTTTCCTTTTCCAGCAATTCATTCACCAGCAGAGTGAGCCGGCTGTCCAGGGCGGGCTGTTGCAGCAGCTCGTTCAGGGTCTGGCGGAACGAGTTGCGGACGTTCTCGTAGGATTCCCGCTCGTAGGGTTGGCGCAGGGCGGGGTCGGACAGCAGCACGAAGAGCTTGGCCTTGCGCTCCAGGTCGTTGGCCTTCTGCAGCGCCACCCGCATCACCTTCATTTGCTCGGCGGTCTGGTACAGGGCCTTTTCTCCCAGTCTCGCCGTCTCCCGCATCCCCAAGCCGGCGTAGGTGAGGGCGATGAACACGGGGATCATGGTCGCCAGGAAGCCGGTAGCGAGCAGGTTTTTCAACGAGAACAAGCGTCCGAAGAGGCGGCCGGGCAAGGACGTGGGACGGGTGCCCTTGTACTGGTCCGGTTCGGATACGATGATTTTCCGTAAAAAATTCAAGGGATGGGGTGCCGAGTGGGTGAAGGGCGGACGCGGAGGGATTTCGAAAGCATCATGTTACCAAAACACCCCGTCCGGGGTCAGGCAAGGCCGGGGCGATGGAAGTTCCCCGGGGTGGCGGAGCGCTTCGCGTCGGCCGGCTGATTCGTCGCACGGGAGCGGCGTGTCAGGCCGGCCCCGGCGTTTGCGGATCCAGCAGTTCGACCCAATGACGCACCGGCACTCGGGCGGCCGATTGAAGATGGCTGAGGCAGCCGATATTGGCGGTGGCGATGAGTTCCGGTTGGCCGGCCTGCAAGGCCGCCAGCTTGTTATCGAGCAGACGTCCGGCCAGTTCGGGCTGGAGCAAGGAATAGCTGCCTGCCGAACCGCAGCACAGATGCGGGTCGGCGACCGGCGTCAGCTCGAAGCCGAGTCGGGTCAACAGGTCTTCCACGGCGCCGGCCAGTTTCTGGCCATGCTGCAGGGTACAGGGAGATTGGTAGGCCAGCCGGCGCGGGCGGATAGTCAGGCGGCTCGTATCCTCCCGCGCCAGGACTTCGGCAAGATCGAACGTCAGGGCGGACACGCGGGAGGCCTTTTCTGCGTACGCCTGATCGTGCTTCAGTACCTCGGCGTATTCCTTAACCATCAAGCCGCAGCCGCTGGCCGTCATGACGATCGCCTCGGCGCCCTGCTCCAGGTAAGGCCACCAGGTGTCGATATTGCGGCGCATGAAACCGAGCCCTTCCTCGTGCGCGGAAAGGTGATGGCTTAGCGCGCCGCAGCAGCCCGCGCCTTCCGCCCGTATCGCCTGTATGTTCAAGCGGTCCAGCACGCGCGCCGTCGCGGCATTGATGGCGGGCGCCAAGGTCGGCTGCACGCAGCCTTCCAGCAGCAGCATCTTGCGGGCATGCCGGCCGGCCGGCCACGCATCGGGCCCGGGCAGGGCGGGGAGCTTGCCGCGCAGCGAGGCCGGCAACAGCGGACGCAGCCCCGATGCGAGCCGGGCGAGCCGCGCGAAACGGGATGGATACGGCAGGACGGCGCGCAAAGCCCGGCGGACCAGCTTGTCCGGCCACGGACGAGGGGCTTGCTGGTCCACGACACGGCGGGCGATGTCCAGCAGATGACCGTAGCGCACGCCCGAAGGGCAGGTCGTTTCGCAGGACCGGCAGCTCAGGCAGCGGTCCAGATGCCCACGGGTCCTGGCGCTGGGTCGTTCCCCTTCCAGGACCTGCTTGATCAGGTAGATACGTCCGCGCGGGCCGTCCCGTTCGTCGCCCAGCAATTGATAGGTCGGGCAGGTCGCGGTGCAGAAACCGCAATGGACGCAGGAGCGCAGGATGGCTTCGGCTTCGTCGCCGTCCGGAGTCGCCTTGATGAATTCGGCCAGTCGGGTTTGCATGTTCAGCAGTCAGGATAAAGCCGGCCGGGATTGAGGATGCCTTGCGGGTCGAAGGCGCGCTTCAATTGCACGTGGAGTGCATGCAGCTTGTCCGGCAGGGCTTGGAATCGCCCGTTTGCCGATGCGCACGTGCGGAACAGCGTGGCGTGTCCACCGAGCTTGCGGGCCTCCGCGAAAACCGCTTCCGCGGGTGCATCGGTTTTCAGCCAGCGCAGCGCGCCGCCCCAGTCGATGAACCGAGTGCCCGGCAAGTCCGCGGCGGGGCTGGCCGGGGGAACCGACAGGCGCCAGAGGTCGCCGTCCCCGGCGAAGAAAGGCAGGCGCTGTTCGCGCAGATCGCCCCAGTAACCTTCGCCATGCGCCAGTTCCTCGCCGCCCAGTACGCGCCGGGTTTCCCTCAGCGCCGCCTCGGCTCCGGCCAGGCGGGCGAACAAACGGGTGCCGTCGTGGCAGACCGCGGACAAGGGCAGGCAGGACCCGGCCCAGCGCTGGGCCGTCGCGATCGCCTCGTCTTCCGGCAGTTCGAAAGTCAGGGTGATTTCCGCCTCGGGGAGGGGCAGAACCTTGAGTGAAATGTCCAGCAACACACCCAGGCCACCCAAGGCGCCGACCATGAGCCGCGAGATGTCGAAGCCGGCCACGTTTTTCATCACCTCGCCGCCGAAGCGGAGCATTTCGCCCCGTCCGTCGACGATGCGCACGCCGAGCACGCAATCGCGCGCCGATCCGGACCAGGGCCGGCGCGGTCCGGACAGGCCGCAGGCCAGGGTGCCGCCCAAGGTGGCGTCGGGGCCGAAATGGGGCGGCTCGAAAGCCAGCATCTGGCCGCGTTCGGCGAGCGCCGCTTCGATCTCCGCCAGTCGAGTGCCCGCGCGGGCCGTCAGCACCAACTCGGTCGGCTCGTAGTGCACGATGCCCCGGTGCCCGCGCACATCCAAGGTTTGGCCTTCGGCGGCCCGGCCGTAAAACGCCTTGCTGCCGCTGCCGCGGATGCACAGTGGCACGCGCGTGCGCGCCGCGGCGGCCACCGCGGCACATAACGCGGCGCTCGAGTCTTGACCGGCCGGGCTAGCGCTCATGTTCAGCAGGATAGGGAAAGGGGTGCAGTCTATCATGCCGCTGCTTGTCGGCCGTGACGCGGAGCCGATGAAAAAATCGCGGCGATCGCGCAATTGCTGAGGGTACAATGGCGGGTCTGGTTCACATTTTTCGTAGTACATGAAGACTTCCGATCAGCCCGCCGTGTCCGGGGGCAAGGCCGCACCGTTCACGCTGGACGACCTGACCCATTGGCTCGGTGCCAACGAGATTGCCAAGGGCAGGGCTTACCTGAACAGCATACGTCAGTTCGAGCGGGGACCGGGCTGGTTTGCCGCGCGCATACAGGGCACAGGCCGCAATCCGTACGAGGTCGTGGGCGCCTGGTCGAAAGCCCGCTTCGAGGCGGAATGCAGTTGTCCGGTGGGACGGCGCTGCAAGCATATCGCGGCGGGTTTTCTGCATTGCCTGGAAGGTCTGCAGGCGAAGCCGGCACCGGTCGGCCCGCGCGCCTCCGTGCTGGAATGGCTGGAAGAAATCAGCAGTCGGCCGGGTGCGGCCGAACCCGCGGAGGACGGCCCGCGAAAAAAGCCGGCCAAGCCTCAGGCGCCGCAGCATCTGCTCTATTTCGTGCGGCGTCAGGGCGGCGAGCTGAAGCTGTCGGCCTGGAAGGCCCGGCTGGGCGCGGAGGGCCTTTGGCAGGCGAGTGAAACCTGGGCCAACATCGAGCGCGCGCTCAAATCCCCTCCCAAGTTCGTCGGCGAGGAAGACATGCCGGTCCTGCTCGCGCTGTACCAGCTCGCGCCGGCCAAAGACTGGGCGTGGTCCGAGTTCACCCTCACGGGCGAGGGGGCGGCGAAAGTGCTGGAAGCGGCGCTGGCGACAGGCCGCTTGCTGGTGTCGGACCGGGAGGCCGAAGCGAGCAACCGCGGCGGCGTGGTGCCGCATGGCGCAGGCTTTTGCCGGGGCGAGCCCAGACGGGCTCGTCTGAGCTGGCGCATGCAGGCGAGCGGCCATTGGGCGCCCGAGGTGTGCATAGAGCCGGGCGGAAAACTGCTGCTGACCTCTCCGCTTTGGTATGTCGATTTCGAGCAGTCGCAGATCGGCACCGCCAACCTGGAGGACGGAGACGGCGCCTGGCTGGATGCCTTGATGCACGCGCCCGCGCTCACGGCCCAGGAGGCCCCGCTGGTCGCCCAGGTGCTCAGGGAGAAGGGACTGGGGGCCTACGCTCCGCCGGCCGAGGCCACCGCCCGCCTGCGCGTGGTCGATCTCGAACCGGTGCCGGTGCTCAGGCTCGCGTCGCTCAAGAAGCGCCGTTACGTCGCTTATCCGCCGTATTTCGAAGATTATCTGGACTATGCCCGGCTGCTGTTCGCCTACGGCGAGCATGTCCTGGAGCCGGGCAAGCGCGACCAGTTCATGACCGATGCCAACGGCGATCCGGTGCAGCTCAAACGCCACGCCAAGTTCGAGGCCAAGGTGAGCGGGACGCTGAAATCGCTGGGATTCAAGCCGCAAACGGAGATCGACATCTACCTCGCCAACCAGTCCGTCGCGACGCAAAGTTTCGGCTTGGCGCGGCCGGAAAACTGGGTCCACTTCATGACCGAGGAAGCCGCGCGCCTGCGCGAACAGGGGTGGCGCATCGAGCCGGACGACAGTTTCCGTCACGCCGTGATGGAGATCGATGCCTGGCACGGCGAACTGGAAGAGGGCGAAGACGGCTGGTTCAGCCTGGCCATGGGCATCGAGGTGGGCGGGCAGCGCCTGGCTTTGCAGCCGCTGCTGAGCGAATTGTTTTCCCGCGACGCGCGCTGGCTGGCGCCGGATGGCCTGAAGACCATACTCGACAAGGAACCCATCGTGCTTTTGGCGCCGGGTATCGGCCGTATCGGTGTGCAGGCCGGCCGGCTGAAACCCATCGTGCGTACCCTGATCGATTTGTTCGACCGGGGCGAGGAGGGCGAGCACCTTAAGGTGTCGCGCTGGGATGCCGCGCGCCTGGAAGAACTGGCCCTCCTGGCCGACAAGCAGCGCTGGCAGTTCAAGGGGCAGGATGCGGTGGTCCAGCTCGCCGAGCGGCTGAACGGGAAAGAAATGCCCGAGGCCCGAGTGCCGGCGGGCCTGCATGCGCAGTTGCGGCCCTACCAGCTCGACGGCCTGCGCTGGCTGCAATATCTGCGTTCGCAGGATTTGTCCGGCGTGTTGGCCGACGACATGGGACTGGGCAAGACGGCGCAGACCATCGCGCATCTGCTGAGCGAGCAGGAAGCCGGGCGGCTAGATCGGCCGGCCCTGGTTGTGATGCCCACCTCCCTGCTGTTCAACTGGGCCCAGGAGCTGACGCGCTTCGCGCCCAGCCTGAAAACGCTGACCCTGCACGGTCTGGCGCGCAAGGACGCGTTCGCTGCCATACCCGAGCACGACGTCGTGCTGACCACTTATCCCTTGCTTTGGCGCGACGCCGAGGTCCTGAAGGAACACCAATTCCACCTGCTGATCCTGGACGAGGCGCAGACGGTCAAGAATGCCGCTTCCAAGGCCGCCGGTGTGGTCCGCCGTCTGCAGGCCCGCCATCGGCTGGCGCTCACGGGCACACCGCTGGAGAACCATTTGGGCGAGTTGTGGGCGCTGTTCGATTACCTCCTGCCGGGTTTCCTCGGCGACGGGAAGGATTTCGCCAAGCGTTGGCGCACACCGATCGAAAAACACGGCGACCGGGTGCGCGCCGAGTTGCTCGCCCGCCGGGTCCGCCCCTTCATTCTGCGGCGGCGCAAGGAAGACGTGGCCAAGGAACTGCCCCCCAAGACCGTCATCGTGCGCACCGTCGAATTGGAAGCGGCCCAGCGGGATCTTTACGAGACGGTGCGCGTGGCCATGGATGACAAGGTGCGCCAGGAAATCGCCGACAAGGGCTACCGGCGCAGCCACATCGTCATCCTCGACGCCCTGCTCAAGCTGCGTCAGGTCTGTTGCGATCCCGGCCTGGTCAAGCTGCCGGCGGCACGCAGGGTGAAGCAGTCGGCCAAGCTCGAACTCTTGATGGAAATGCTGCCGGAGCTGATAGACGAGGGCCGGCGCATCCTGTTGTTTTCGCAGTTCACCGCCATGCTGGAGCTCATCGAGGCGCAGCTCGACAAACTCGAGATTCCCTACGTCAAACTGACCGGCGACACCAAGGACCGCGCCGAACCGGTCCAGCAGTTCCAGGCCGGCAAGGTTCCGCTGTTCCTCATCAGCCTCAAGGCCGGCGGTGTGGGGCTCAACCTCACCGCAGCCGACACCGTCATCCATTACGATCCCTGGTGGAACCCGGCCGTGGAGAACCAGGCCACCGACCGCGCCCACCGCATCGGCCAGGACAAGAACGTCTTCGTCTACAAGCTGGTGGTGGCGGGTTCCATCGAGGAGAAAATCATGGCCTTGCAGGACAAAAAGGCCGCCCTCGCCGCCGGCATCCTCAACCAGGACGCCGGAGAACTCTCCAAATTCAACGAAAACGACATCGCCGCCCTATTGGCACCCTTGCCGAAAATTGACTAGGCCGGCTCCGGTCGCCGTCGGGCTTCTGACTCGAGAGCCGCTTGCGGCTGGGGCTCGCGGCTATCGGCGGCTTAGCCGCGTCGAGCCGTTTTCACGGCTGATCCATCACGGCGGCGCAGGCGGCGGGGAGGGGCGGTTTGGCGGCCGGGGGGACGGCCGGAGCGGGCGGGTGCGGTTCGAACCACCAGTCCAGGCTGGCGTCGCAGCCGTCGCCCTGGGGGATAGGGTCCTGGTCGTCGCAGTCGGGATCGCCGGCCGGGCAGGCCAGGCGCAGATGGAAATGATCGTCGTGGTAATACCAGGGCCTTATCTTGTGCAGCCAGTCGCGCTTGCCGTGGATCGTGCGGCAGAGTTCCCGCTTGATCCAGGGGTTGACGAAGATGCGGTCCACCCGTGGCTGGTGGGCGGCCAGCTCCAGCATCTCGACGTGATGCTCGCTCCACAAGCCCCGGTTTAGCCCCTTGCCGTCGCTCGCCAGCATGGACGGCGCATTGACATTGGCGCGCAAGGCGTCGGCGTCGCTGTAGATGCGCGGATCGAGGTTGAACCAGACATCCACGTCCAGTCCGGTCTGGTGACTGCGGTGGCCGGTAGGCATGGGGCCGCCGCGCGCCTGGGCCAAATCCCCGATCTGTAATCGGCCGATGCCCCGCTTCTGCATCTGCCCTCCCAAATCCTGCAGGGTGGCTATCAAGTCGGGATGGCCGAAATAACGCCTGCGTTCCAGGTGCATCACCATATAGCCGGTGCCGTCCTTGGGCAGGGCCACGGCCCCGGCGATGCAACCGTTGCTGGTCTGACCTATGGCCCGCGGCACCCCGGTGGTGGGCTTTGTCACCGCGGACGCTAGCGCCAGGGCCGGCAGGGAAAGTATCGAGGACAGCAAAATCGCCCGCCCGGCTGAGCGAGCGGCAAGGGGAGGGAGCATGGGGGGCGTCCGGCTATGAGGTGAGGCTTATCTTGGCAAGCTTGTTCACCGGACTCAAGCCTCCGTGGATGAGGCCGCTCGGCCTCGCGTGGCCGCCATCGCCCGATTCTGCCGCCCCGTTCTGCCATCCGTTTTCGCCACCGTCGGTCCCTGTCTCCGTCCCGCGCTGCATCCTCGCAGCCTGTCTCAGCTTGACCTCCCTCCACTCGACTGGCCCGGTTACCGACACGGAATTCGCCTTCCGGGTTTCTCGTCAGTGAGTGATTTACCCCGCGCTTTGCGTTAATTGACCTGGTTTATCCCCCAAAGAAACCAGGTATATGCGCTCCGATAATACTTATCTATTTGAATTGTAGGGATGATGGGTTTCTGGCATGGCGATTGCCATATTGAACGGGGTAATTGCTCTTTATCGCGTCCACTGAAGCAATTATTCGGTCCGGTCGGAGAAATCCTTAGGTGATTGGCTTGTGGATTCGAAGGCGCCGCTATCCGCTATGGGTATAACTTTGTCAGGAGTTTTTCTATGAAATCTATGGTATTGCGTGTTCTTACGCTGATGGCTTTAAGTGCTGTTTTCAATGCTGGTTTTGCCGGCGGCCGCTACGAGGATCCGCCCGCGAACCTGGTCGAGGTATTCAAATTCAGCCAGCAGTCGGCGGAAGCCATTAAACAAGGCAATCAGTCCGCCGCCTTGGACGCCGCGAAACAGGGGCGCAAGCTGGCCGTCGAATCCTACAAAGAAAAAAGCACGATGCCCATGCAGGTATCATCCGGCAGTTTGAAGGAGGCCATTGCGGCCCTGGAAGCCAATAACCTGCCGGAAGCGGGCTCCAAAGTCGAGCATGCCATACAGAAGCTCAACGAAGAGATCGAATACTACAAAAAAGAAGGAAAGATCAAATAAAGAGTCGGCTATATGGCGCCCGATTTATTGAGTATTGATCGGGCGTCCCTACCAGGAATTTTGCTCTGTTCTAGCATATTGATCCGGGCGGGAATCCGCCCGGTCGGGCTGAGGTCGTCATGCGCATGATGAGATGGCGCTACGCCATTATTACAGTGATGAGTTTTTGTCTTTTCGCCTGCGGCAACGAAGGACCGTTCGGTAATACGCCGGGCCCGAAAAAACCGCAGTGGTCGCTGCATCTGTTTCCCGGCTAACTCCGTATATCCAAGGCCATCGTGATTAAATGCCTAGGTCGATGATAAGAACGGAGAACCATAATATGCGACATTATCGCTTACCCAAGCTTAAGCATCGGGGTACCTTCGTTTGGCCGGCGCTGCATTGCGCCCTTTGGTCGGGAGCCCCGGTAGAGCAGGCGCTCGCTCACTCCCGGCCGCCGGCCGAAGAATCGGAAGGCGAGATCAAGACGTTGGACACGATCGAGGTGGAGGGCCGTGCGACCGATTTGCTCGGCGTTGCCGGTTCGGCCTCGCAGGGTGTGGTCGGCCAGCCCGAATTCAAATTCCGCCCGCTGGCCCGCGTCGGCGAACTGGTGGAAGTGGTGCCCGGCGCCCTGGCGACCCAGCATAGCGGCTCCGGCAAGGCCAACCAGTATTTTCTGCGCGGATTCAATCTGGATCACGGCACCGATTTTTCCGTGCTGGTGGACGGCGTGCCCATGAACATGCCCACTCATGCGCACGGCCAGGGTTACCTGGATTTGAACAGCATCATCCCGGAGTTGGTGGACAAGGTGGAATACGGCAAGGGGCCTTATTACGCCGACGTCGGCGATTTCTCTTCGGCCGGCTACGCGCGCATGCACACCCTGCACACCCTGTCGCAAGGGTTGCTGAAATTCACCGGCGGCGAATTCGGTTATTACCGGACGGTGCTGGCCAACTCGCACAAGATCGGCCCGGGCGAACTGCTCTACGGCGGAGAGGTCCATTTCTACGATGGGGTCTGGAAGCAGCCGGAAGATCTCGACAAATACAACGGCATGTTGCGCTACACCGTAGACGAAGAAGACTGGGGTGTGTCGGTCAACGGCAAGGCTTATCACTCCAACTGGACCGCCACCAACCAGATTCCCGACCGCGCCATCCGTGACCGCAGCCTGGATTTGTACGGCAGCCTGGATCCGAGCGATGGCGGCAATTCCAATCGCTACAGTCTGGCCAGCAATTTTTGGAAGCGCGGCGACGCCTACAAGAGCGATTTCAACGTTTACGCCGTCTATACCGACCTGGCGCTTTATTCCAATTTCTCCGGCTACATCGACCCGGCCGGCGATCAGATCAAGCAGCAGGAACGCCGCGTGGTGGTGGGCGGCAACGGCGAGCTCACGCATTACGACCGCTGGTTCGGCTTCGACATGGACAACACCGTCGGCCTGCAGGTGCGCCACGATGAAGTCATGGGGCTCGCGCTGAACCACACGCAAGCCCGCGAAACGCTGCAAAACATCCGCCGCGACGACGTCGGCGAGACCAGCTTAGGGCTGTACATCAAGAACCAGACGCACTGGTTGGAGAAGTTCCGCACCATCACCGGATTGCGCAGCGACTTCGTCGACTTCGACGTGAAATCGCCGAGCGACGGCCGCAATTCCGGCGACAAGGGCGCGGCCCTGATCAGCCCCAAGCTGAGCTTCGTGATTGGACCCTGGTACGACACCGAATATTTCCTCAATCTGGGCTACGGCTATCACTCCAACGATGCACGCGGCACCGTGCAGCGCATCGATCCGAATAGCGGCGACGCCGTGTCGCCGGTCAATCCGCTGGTCTGGTCGCGCGGCGGCGAGATCGGCTTGCGCAGCCAGGCGGTACCCGGACTCAACACCACCTTGGCGTTGTGGTGGCTGCAGATGAATTCCGAGCTGGTCTTCGTCGGCGACGCCGGCACCACCGAGCCGACCGGGCGCAGCGAGCGCTACGGCGTGGAATGGACCAATTACTACCAGCCCACCGACTGGCTGACCCTGGACGCCGACCTCGCCTTTACCTCGTCCGGTTACACGCACGTTGCCCGTAACGCGAACAACATCCCCAATTCGGTCGGGCGGGTCATCAGCGCGGGCGCGGTGATCGACTTGCCGCAAGGCTATTTCTTCACCGCGCGGGTACGCCATTTCGGCCAGGTCGCCCTGACCGAGGGCAACACCGGATGGGCCGGCGACACGACCCTGGTGAGTTTCGGCGGCGGTTACCGGTACAAGGACTACAAGGTCGAACTCGATTTGTTCAACGCCTTCGATTCGAGGGCCAGCGACATCGCCTACTACTACAACGCGTGCACGCGCACCGAGACCTGTCCGAGGGCGGGCGACGAGCCCGGCAATCCCGGTTTGCTGCGCCATCCCGTCGAGCCGCGCATGGTGCGCGTGACGGCCTCGCTGAGTTTCTAGAACCATGGCCGCGCCACGACAGAGAAGCCATGTATGAGCGCCTGGATCCTGTTCGCGGGACTGGTTTTGTCCGCCGCACCGCTGATGGCGTGGAGCGATGGCGCCAGGCAGTTACCGGATATCGCCGGCCTGTACGACATCCAGAGCCTGGACGTGGCGGCCGACGCGCGCGGCATCCACGTGCTGGCCGTCGGCAAGACCCAAGCCGCCGCTCAGCCCCGGCTGGTTTACACGATCACGGCGGACGGCGGGAGAACCTGGCGCAAGCCGTCGGTGGTTGATCGCGGCGGGACGCTCGTGGCATCCCGGCTGGGCAACGATGCGCAACTGGCGGTGCATGGTTTGACGATGGCGGTGGCGTGGCAGCGGAGCGGGGATCCGCCCGGGTCCGGTCCGATGGCGGCGGCCTATTCCCGCGACGGCGGCATTACCTGGCAGCAGGCCCAGGCACCCCAGTCCGAGGATCCGACCCAGCAGCAGTCCTATATGGATCTCGCCGCGGACCGCAGCGGCCGTTTCCATCTGGTGTGGCTGGACGATCGCGAGGAGAACGGCAACACCCAGGGCTTGCGCCACGCGATTTCCAGCGACGGCGGCCGCAGTTGGCGGGAGGAGGCCACAGTGGATGCGGCAGTGTGTACCTGTTGCTGGAACCGGTTGACGGTGCTGCCGGACGACAGCATCGCCGTGCTCTACCGGGACGACGCACCGCACGACATGAGGCTGGCCCTGCGGGCCGCGAATGGACGCTGGCAGGGCCTGGGCGCCGTCGGCGAATTCAACTGGGATTTCGCCGGTTGTCCGCACTGTGGCGGCGGACTGGCGACGGCGCGCACCCGGCACGGAACCGTGCTGCACAGCGTGGTCTGGACCGGCAAGGAGGATGCCGCCGGTCTGTATTACCTGGCGTCCGCCGATCAGGGCAAAACCTGGTCCGTGCCCCGGCGTATCGCGGATGCCAGCAGCCGCGAGGCGGACATCGCGGTTTACGGCGATGCGGGCGTAGGCATCGTCTACACCCGGCCGGCGGAGGAGGGCAGTGCCGTGTATTACGTGCACACGAAGGACGGCGGCGGACACTGGACCCCGGCGCGACGCATCAGCGCCTCGGCTACCCAGGCTGATCATCCCCGCATCCTGGGTGAGGGCGCGGGCGGTATCGCGGCGTTCTGGACCGAGCACCGGACCGGTGCGGGACGCGTCTTGGCAATGGCTAGCTTAAGCGATGGGTGAACCGGACATGAAGATATCGATGAAACGGGCGTGGCCCCTACTGGCCCTGCTTTCCTGTACGGCCGAGGCTGGTCTGCGTGAAGGCCAAATGGGGGCGACGGAGAAGAGCGCGAACTCGGTCCAGGCGCCTTTTTCCATGGCCGCGCATGAGCTTGGGCGAATTCAAGCGGATGTGTCGGCCTACGCCGATCCCTTCGCACTGGCGTCCCGGCCGGAAACACCCGTCCTCCTGGCCCACGCCATCCTGGTGCAAGCGCTGCCGGACAAGGAAGCGGTCGTGTCGGACGCGCCGGAAGAAATACTGCTGACTTTCAATGAAGGCGTCGGCCAGGAGTTCCTGGCCCTGGCCGTCGTCGACGAGTCCGGCAAGCGGGTCGACAAGCACGACGCGCGGCAGGACTTCACCGACCACTCTCATCTGAGGGCCTCGGTCGAAAAGCTGGTGCCAGGCCGCTACATGGTGCGTTATCGGGTCTTGTCCGCCGACGGCCACGTGGTGAGCGGGAAATATTTCTTCAACGTGCAGGCGAAATGAAAGAGGTCGCAACCATGAACCGTCGATTCCCCATCTCGAACCTAAAGAATCCGCTGGCCGTGCTGACGATGCTGGCCTGCTGCCAACAGGGATTGGCCGCCGGCACGCCGCGCGATAATTCCAACGGCCGGCAGTCGTATACCAGCTCCAACATGAGCTGCCTCATCGCCAACGATTTTTACGCGGTGCATTTCACCGCCATCCAGGAAGGCCAGCAAAAAGGCGAGAACACACCCTTCGTCAAGTATTGCCAGGAGATACCCGCGATCGGTAAGACCTTTCTGAGCATCGATCTGCTGGATAGGGACGTGCGCACCACGCCCATCAGTTTGCGGGTGATCGAGGAAAGCGTCAGCGACGACGGCCGCACGCACGAGATCAAAAGCACCTTGTCGGAAGTGCCCGCCAGGATTTACCGCAATGGTACCGCCGACACCCATTTGATGATCGACAAACCCGGCCATTACGCCCTGATCGCCACCATAGGGGACGGCGCGATCAGCGAAGACGACCGGCTGCGCATCCCTTTCACCGTGGGACTCCCCGTCAGCCCCAGCTATTCGACCCTGTTCGGTAAATTCACCGGCGGCCTGGCCATCGCATTTTTCGCGGTCATGGGCGTGATCGGTTACCGGACCTTCCGGGTTTACCGGCCCAAGACCCGGAAAAGCGTCGCGGACGACGATGCGGTCGAGGCCAAAGTCGGCTGAGGTCCCTGGCTTGCCTAGCGACGAGCGAGACGGTGATATGAGATGAACGGCGGCTATTGGGCCAAGCGGCACGAAAGCGTACGGCGCAAGTGCCGGGCGTTGCGATGGGCGAGCACACTGGTCGCGGGACTGCTTCTATGGGCCGGACATAGTCCGCTCGCGGGCGCGGACTGGAGCGGGTTCTCGCAGTACCAGGCGGTCGCCGAGGCGCGCCTGGTGCCGGGGAGGCTCAGCGTGAACCTCAAGATCAAATCGGTGGCCATGCCGGATCTGGCGCGCCGAACCGGCGTCGCTTCGGACGATGCCGGCATGATCGCCGCTCGCTTGCTTCGTTTCCAGGACGGCTCCGGCAAACTGCCGAACGGCACACCGGCCGCCGTTCGCCGGGTCGATCCCGATTCCGCGGGATCGGCGGCCGAGGCTTACGTCGAGGCCGAACTGGAGTTCGCGCTCGACGGCGAGCCGGCGGAACTGACCATCAAACCGGCCGACGGCCTGGCGGACAAGACGCTAGGCCTGGTCTTTCTGCATCGGGGCATACCGGTCGGCGACCTGTTTCCCTTGAACAAGCCGGTGAAACTGGACGTGAATCACGCCGATCCCTGGCGCTCCCGCTTCGACGACCCCGAGCTGGTCCGCCGTCATGCCGAGCCGCGCACTTATGTGTATCTCGAAGCTTACGAAGTCCGGCAGGAATCGGTATTGCGCCTGAGCGACCTGGAGCCCTACCTGAATCTGGGATTGAAAGATGCCCGCTTCGTCGAGCCGACGGAGCTCGACGGGGTGAAAGAAAAAATCGGCGCCTTCATGGCGGCCAAGCATGCGCTGACGATAGACGGCCGGAACCTGCCGGGGCAGCTGGACCGCGTCGAGTTTCTCGCTTACGGCGCGGCGGGTTTGCGCCCGGTGGACGATGCCGGTCGGCTGGAGACGGCCACGGCTGTGCTGGGCGTCATCCAGGTCTATCTGACCGAGCGGCCCGCGCAAACGCTCAGCGTCGACTGGGATCTGTTTCCGGACGGTAGTGACAAGAGAGCAGTCAGCGTCCTACACGGGCGGGAGACTTTCGACGGCTATGTCACCCGGCAACAGCCCCGTTACACGTGGTCGCGCGACGAGGCCTTCGAGCCGGTGGCCGATTCCGCCGGCGACGATGCCGCGTCGGCTGGTCTCCAACCGTCGGTCGTCTTGAATATTACCGACGAGGCACGGCTCAAGGATATGCTCCGTCCCTTGCTGCACAACGCTTATCGCGCCTTTCAGCTACGCGACGAGGAGGCCGTGTACGACCGGCTGGCCAAGAGCCTGGACGGCCCGCTGCTGGAAGATACCTACCTGCAGCACCGACGCGCCTTGCTGCAACGGGCCAAGGGACTGGGTGGAGTAGGGCGGGTGGAACGCGTCACTATCACCGAGGCCCATGCGCTGGCCTTCCCCAACCGCTCGGACCCGGAAGTTCGCGTACGCTGGATCGCGCACGGCGTGGTTGCCCACTGGGGCCATTCCCACCCGCGCGACAACTACTACGAAGCCCGGCTGCGGATACACGGGGATGAAGAGGGGGCCTGGAAAATCGTCGCCCTGCACTTCGTCGACGGGCAGGACATGCAATCGCTGGCCAGCCGATGATCAAAGTCCAGCAACTGTCTTTCGCCTATCCGCATACCGGATTCTCGCTCCAATTGCCGGAGTTTCATGTGGCTGAAGGCGAAAAGCTGGCCATCGTAGGGCCCAGCGGCGCCGGCAAGACCACGCTGTTGAAGTTGATCTCCGGCATCCTGCAGCCTCAGGCCGGCCGCTTAGCCGTCGACGGCTCGCCCCTGCACGCCATGGGCGAGGCCGAACGGCGCGACTTTCGCATCACCCGCATCGGTTTCGTGTTTCAGGAACTGGAACTGCTCGAATACCTGAATGTGTGGGACAACATCATCCATACCTATCGGATCAACCGGGTGCTCAAGCTCGACCGCATGGTCCGGGACCGCGCGGCGGCTCTGGCGGAGGATGTCGGCCTGGGTGGAAAACTGCAGCGCATGCCGCGCGAGCTTTCCCAGGGCGAACGGCAGCGGGTTGCGGTGTGCCGCGCCCTGCTGCCGGAACCGGCGCTCATATTCGCCGACGAAGCGACCGGCAATCTCGATCCGGCCAACAAGAGCAGAATCCTGGACTTGTTGTTCCGTGCCGCGGACAGGCGCAATGCCAGCATGCTTGCGGTGACCCACGACCACGAACTGTTGCCCCGGTTCGACCGGATTTTCGATTTCCGCCAGATTCACGCTCGAGCGGATGCGTAACGATTTCTACCTCGCCTGGCGCTATCTGGGCTTTCACAAGACGCGCACGCTGATCATCGTCACCTGTCTCAGCCTCATCGCCATCCTGCCGGTGGCTTTGCATTTTCTGTTGAACGAGGGCAATCGGCAGATGACGACGCGCGCCGCGGCGACGCCTTTGTTGATCGGTGCGCGAGGCAGCGCCCTGGATTTGACCCTGAACGCGTTGTTCTTCGGTGCCGTTTCCCCATCCATCACCCTGGTCGAAGCCGACAAGGTGACTGCGACGGGTTGGGCGGACGCGTTGCCCATCTACTCTCGCCTGCGCGTGCTGGGGCAGCCTCTGGTCGGCGTGACCCTGGACTATTTCGACTACCGTGGTTTGCGTGTGGCGCAAGGTCAGATGCTGGCCATGCTGGGCGAGTGCGTGTTGGGGGCCGCAGCGGCTGAAGCCCTGAAGCTGAAGCCGGGCGACAGCCTCCCGACGCCGCCGGAAAGCCTGTTCGACCTGGCCGGCAACTACCCGCTCAAGCTGCGCGTGGCCGGTGTGCTGGCCCGCACCCACACGCCGGACGACCAAGCGATCTTCATCGACTTGCAGACCGCTTGGGTGATCGACGGCATCGGTCACGGACACGCTGAGCAAAAAAATCTGCCCGAGCGCAGTGCGGGTCCATTCGGGTTTGCCGAGATCAATCGGGCGGCCGATGGCAAATTACCGACCTATACCGAAATCACGGCGGACAACATCGATTCATTCCATTTTCACGGCGATCCGGGCGGATTTCCCATCAGCGCCGTCATCGCCCTCCCGCATGACCGTAAATCAGCGACCTTGCTGCGCGGCCGCTATGTCGACCAAGGCGAGAAGATTCAGATCGTCCAACCCCAGGAAAACCTGCGCGGCCTGCTGGACAACATATTCCGCGTGGGCGCCTTGTTCGATGGACTCCTGGCCGTGGTCGGCGGCGTGACTTCTTTGGCGCTCGGCCTGGTGTTCGCCTTATCCCTGCGCTTGCGGCAAGGGGAAATCCGGACCAATACCTTGCTGGGCTGCGGGCGTCTGATGGTGGCCAGGCTGCTCGCCGCGGAACTGGTCTTACTGTTACTGGTCAGCGGCGGCCTGTGTCTGGTCCTGCTCGAAGCCATCCGGCGCTATGCCGGCGATATCGTGCGTTACGCGCTCATTTCTTGAAGGAGATCCGTGTGAAGCTAGTTCGTGGGTTACTCAGTGCCGCATGGCTCGCGCTGATATCGGGTTTTTCCTGTGAGGCCCTTGCCGATCTGGAGGACGGCAAGCTGAAAGTGTTCGTCTCCAATTATCCGCTCGCCTATTTCGCCGAGCGTATCGGCGGCCATCGGGTGGCAGTGAGCTTGCCCGTGCCGGCAGGGGAGGATCCCGCGTTTTGGCGGCCCGATCCCGAAGCGATCAGCCGAATGCAGAAGGCCGATCTGATCGCGCTGAACGGCGCCGACTACGAGAAATGGCTCAACCGCGTCAGCCTGCCCAGGCTCAAGCAGGTGGACACCTCGGCCGGTTTCAAGGCGGCCTATATCCGCATCGAAAACGCCGTGACCCACAGCCACGGACCGGGCGGTGAGCATTCCCACGACGGGATCGCCTTCACCACCTGGCTGGATTTAGCCCAGGCGGGCAAGCAGGCCGAAGCGCTGGCGCTGGGCGTGATACGCAAGCGACCCGAGCTGAAGGCCGTTTTTCTGGAGAATCTGAGCGGACTGCAGGCCGACCTCAAGGTCCTGGACGATGAGCTTTTAAAACTGGGCGAGGCCAAGAAAAATCAGCCTTTGCTGGGTTCCCATCCGGTTTATCAATACCTGGCGCGCCGTTACGGCTTGAACCTGAAATCCGTCCACTGGGAGCCGAACGAAATGCCGCCGGCCGCGGAATGGGTGGCGCTGGATGAGACGTTGATCCGTCACCCCGCCCGGACCATGATCTGGGAGGCGCAACCCAGCCCGGAAATCGCTGCCCGCCTAAAGGAAAAAGGCGTGAGTAGCGCGGTGCTTGATCCTTGTGCCCAGCGCCCTGAACAAGGTGACTTTCTCTCCGTCATGCAAGCGAATATCGCCAACTTGGAATCGACACCGTAATCATCGCTGCCGTTGTACAAGGCGCACGCACGGGGCAGGGCGGCCGGACTCGGGCTGGTGTCATGCCCTTGGCAGGTGCTAGACTAATCCGCGACACATAGGGCGGCATCGCTCGCCCCACCCACCCCGCCCCGGTAGCTCAGTTGGATAGAGCATCCCCCTCCTAAGGGGAAGGTCGTACGTTCAAATCGTATCCGGGGCGCCAATAAAAACAAAGTCTTACGCTAAAACGTAGGGCTTTTTTATTGCCTGTGGGACACTGGCGGGACACTCACCCGCAACAAACCACGATAAAACGCGCCTTTTCTACCCTGCCATAAGCGGCATTTCATGCCCGTCATTTCACCGACACCAGACCGGCAAACTGTCCCATGAGTGCCCCATTTTTTGACTAATTGCCCCGTGAGTGTCCCACAAGCAAGGCCATACGGATTATTTGAACTGCTTTTCAATGTGTTATGCCATTCTTTCATCCCATTGATGATGGGATGTTGCCTTTTGTTGCGCCTTGTTCTAGTCTTTTGGCCAAGGCAAACGAGAGGGCGCGACCATGGCAACCATCGAGAAACGCGAGACACAAGACGGCAAGTCAAGCTACCGGGTCAAGGTTCGGCTGAAAGGCTACCCCGCGCAGTCCGAAACCTTCGACCGGCTGACCGATGCCAAGAAGTGGGCCGCTGCGACCGAAAGCGCCATTCGGGAAGGTCGCCACTTCAAAACCGCCGAAGCCAAGAAGCACACCCTTGGTGAACTAATAGACCGCTACACGCGGGACGTCTTGCCAAACGAGAAGCCCAAGGAGCGCGCGAAGAAGACAACCAACCTCGCCCGCTGGAAGGACGAGCTAGGCCATGCCCTGCTTTCGGACCTCACACCCGCCGCGATTGTCGCAGTAAGGGACAAGCTATCGAACGAAAAGACGGCACGAGGCAAGCCGAGAGGGCCGGCAACCGTCACCAGTTATATGAATGCCCTAAGCGCCGTTCTATCCCTTGCGGTGAATGAATGGGGATGGCTGGAAGATAACCCCATGCGGAAGGTGAAGAAGCCAAGCCCGCCGCGCGGCAGGGTGCGCTTCCTGTCCGACGATGAACGGGCCGCGCTGCTGCAAGCCTGCCGGGAGTCATCGAACGCCCTACTTTATCCCGCCGTGGTGCTGGGACTTTCTACCGGAATGCGTCAAGGTGAAATTCTGGGGCTTTACTGGCGAGAGCCCAAGCGCCCGCCCGAGCATCGCGCCTGGGGCGTGGTGGATGTAGCCGCCGCGCGTATCACACTACACCTGACCAAGAACGGAGAGCGCCGAGTGGTTCCACTGGTGGGCCATGCCCTGGAGAGCGTCAAGGAACTGGCCAAGGTCCGCCGCTTGGGTACCGACTTACTGTTTCCTGGCAAGGTTGACCCGAACGAACCCATAGACCTTAGGCAACCTTGGGAAGCCGCCTTGAAACGGGCAGAAATCGAAGATTTCCGCTTTCATGACCTGAGACATAGCGCCGCGTCTTATCTGGCCATGAACGGCGCCAGCTTGGCCGAAATAGCCGAAACCTTAGGCCATAAGACCCTGCAAATGGTGAAACGCTATTCCCACCTGTCCGACGCCCATGTTTCCAGCGTGGTGGAGCGGATGAACGCCAAGATTTTCGGATAGGCCAAGCACGGGACAAAACCCACAAAACCTATCCGGTCCCGTGCTGGTGCGGGTTATCGCCAGCAAGAGCGGGGCGCATGGTGCTACGAACACCAAACGCCCCTAAACATCACCATGACTTCCAAGGAGTCAAAGCAATGTCTACTGAAAATTCTACCACTCACGACAAGCCCGCTAGGTTGTTGCAGGATGAATTTACCTGTTCCCGTGGCGTGTATCTCATCAACGCCGATGACCAGCTAGCCGTTTATGACCAGTTGACTGCACAGGCTTCAAAGCTTGCGTCGATGCTGGCCATGATTTCGGGCAACGGGTATGAAACATTCGCGGGATGTAACGGGGAAACTCAAGAGAATTACTTGTGGGGGTGCTCTAGTCTGGCGAAAGAGGTTAAGCAGTTGGCTGAACTCATCAGCGACGGAGCTGGTAGACAGGCATAAGCACTAAACCGGAAACCGGGACGGTAGCCGCCGCCCCGGTGACCTGACCAAGACCAAGCCGTAGGAGGGCTTGTCATGGCTGATGAGATTCTAGCCCTTGAGCTACAAAAATACTTCCCGGCGAGAGGCCCGGATACGATGTCGCTCAAGGGTTTTCTTGGCGTGCTTGAGGAAGCTCACGAGCACCAAAGCCCCCTTGACCGCCTACATACCCTAATTTCCGAGCATGGCCTACCCATAATCGACCAAGCAGGAGAGCCAGTCCCTTCTTCGGAATTAGCCGAGAAACTTCAACAAGCAGACCTGGAGTGGTTCTCGGAAGATGTTGATGGGGATTGGGACTACCTAAAGTATCTGCCGGAAGAGAAAAATTACATCGTGCGCCGCTTCGATGTATCGGACGCTTATCGCACGGCGGGTTGCTCGACATTCCCATGGGCGCGAATAAATACCCAAACCATGGAAGCGGAGCTTGCTTGGCTCGACTTGGAGTTTCATAACTCAGCCAAAGGGTTTGGGGTTGCTGCCAGCGACGACGATTTCGCGGATGCGTTGAAACAGGACTCTTGGACTGCCACAGAGGCCTTGTGCTGGTTGAAGGGTCGAGTGCCCGATAAAAGCCGGGAACATCAATTACCCAAATACTACGAAACGGAAGTCGCTGCGATTCAAAAAGCATTGCCCGATAAAAATGGACAAGGCGGCGTGCTCACTTTTGACAAATCCAAGCCGCATGAATGGATTATTTGGGCGGAGTCGCAAGGCTGGATTTTGCCTCAAGGGCTGGAATACGCCATGAAGCAAGAATTTCTGGACCTAAAAGACCTTGAGCTTGAGCACGACGGGCTTGTACGCAGATTAAGCACAGAGAAGATGCCTCCCTCCGAGGAGGTGGTACTTGAATCGAAAATCGAGAATCTGCGGAAGCAGATTGACTTCAAGCGGGCACATATGGCGATGTTGCCGAAATATCACAGCGAGAAAATACCGCCCACTTGCGTGTCTGTCATCAATCAACAACAAGAGTCGCCTAATAAACGTTATCCGCGCGCGATGGGCAAATACTTAACCGTTGCCGAATTACGTCATCGCTGGGGTCTGGATAACAACAGTTATCTCGATGAGTTGGCCAGCCATGAAGAGCTTGTTCCTTGCAAGAATGGCGAGACCTTCCATGTTCGGGAAATTGGCTGGGGCCATGAGTTCGGCATACCGCCAGACCTGAGTGATTACGATACCGACCTATCGGCAAAGACTCGCGTCTTCGACACGAGCAAGATTACTTGGGTAAGCACGCTGCCCGATGACGCGGTCTATTCTCTACCGTTCATCCTTGGCTACGAGGAAGGAAATCCTCAACTAAAACCCGCTGAAACCAAGCCAGAACCCGCGCCAGCTTCGACGGTGGTGGATGAGGTGAGCGCCGACAATTGGCGAAATGACCAGGAACTGACCAAAGGGGAAAAGCAGCGCTGCGCCATCCTGACCGCGATTCGTTTGAAGAAATATGACCCCATGAAGATTCCAACCGGTGGAAGGGGAATCCTGAAGACTATTTGCGAAAATGACTACCCCGAGATTTTTGACGGGGATACTTCATTCGAAAACCGATGGAAGCTCGGCAGAGGTATTGATTGGAAAATGGCGCACCACGCCAGCTTTGCCAAGCGCGGAAAGTAGCTCCTCCTTGCCCCCAAGAAACCCAAGAGTCCCCACTTCGACTCCCTACTAGGGCCGCTGTTTATTTTGTCGCCACTGCATCAAGCAGGGCAAACACGGTAAACAGAAATGACCCGAAATCTTCTCACCATCAAGCAGCTTGCCGATAAACACTCGGCATTTTCACAGGCTGCACTTCGTAATTACATCTTCAAAAGTAAACCCATAGTCACCAGTAAAGGCACGATTCCAGGTAATGGATTCGATGCCTGCATGGTGCGCGTCGGACGAAAAATCCTTATCGACGAAAGCGCCTTTTTTTCTTGGATTGACCGCATCAACGGTAAGGAGGCTGCGTAATGATTATTTCAAAAGTCATTCGCGACCATCGCCGCCATATTACCCGAGCGGATTACGGTGACCGGAAACCCATGCTAGGCTCGGAAAATGTGGTGTTGCCCCGTGTTAAAAGCCTTCAAGCCCGAGCATTGCGGCGGTTATTTCCAGCGGGTTCGATGCTGTCGCACCGGGAATTTGATTCGGCTTCACATAGTTATCGGCTAGGCAGCTTTATCGACGAATTGCGTGAAAAGGGCTGGACCATCGTTGACCACGATGAGGTTGCGTCAACCGGGGATGATGTTCCCCGAAAGGCGAAATTCACCCGCTATGAACTGTTCGCGGAGTTCACGCCGGAACTGCTTGAGCGGATCGGTGCATTTTGTAAGGCAGTTGACGACTTCGAGGCTCGCGCAAAGGAGAAAAGGCGAGCCGCATTCGACAACTCGAGGCAATCACTTGAAGCCGGGGCGGGTGGTGCCGCCCCTGAGCAAAGGGAGAGTGCGGAATGAAGGCTTTCATAATTACCGCGATGCCGATTCTACCAGGGGCCGCGCTGCTTTTGGCTGTCGCCCTGCTGCTGGTATGGGGGTGGACATGAAGCGCCGTCCAGACGCCGCAACCATCAAGGCCGGGGTTAATCCCCGGTCGTTCTACAAGGCCGAATTGCCCGAAATGAAAGAACCCCGCCGTATGGCGGGGGGATGGGTCGACGGTGGTTTGTGTCCGTTTCATGCGGATGGCCGGGCCGGTTCCTTTCGCGTTCACCTGGAGACCGGCGCGTTCTGCTGTTTCGCCTGCGGGGCCAAGGGTGGGGATATTGTGGCTTTTGTCCAGCAAAGGGAGGGGCTGAGTTTTCATGATGCCCTGGCCAAGCTGACCGATGATTGGGAGGTGTGACCATGCACGGCATACCCGAACGATTCAACGAAAAGCCTTTACTTCACGCCTGGACTTACCGCGCCGCCGATGGTGCCCCGCTGGGCATCGTGGGGCGCTACCAGGGCGCGAACGGTAAGGAGGTGGTGCCGTTCTTCAGGATGAACGGGCACGGCTTCACGGCTGGGGCCGCACCAGACCCGCGCCCGCTGTTTGGGCTGGAATATCTCGCCAAGGATGCCGACCGCCGCGCCGTGGTCATCGTTGAGGGCGAGAAATGCGCCGCCGGTCTGCAATCGCTGGGGCTGTGCGCAGTGACTTCCCAAGGTGGAAGCAAGGCCGCCAGCAAGACCGATTGGGGCACGCTGTCGGGCTACGGTAAAGCCTACCTGCTGCCCGATAACGATGAGCCGGGCGAAGCGTACATGCGCGACGTGTGCGCCGCCCTGCAAGCCCTGGAAGCGCCGCCCGCGCTGTCCGTGGTGCGACTGCCGGAACTGCCGCCGGCGGGTGATGTGGTGGACTGGCTGCAATCGCTTTGCCCTGACTGGAACGGCGTTGACCCCATACCAGATAGCGAGCGCGAGCGGCTTTACCGGGCGTTCCGCGAGGTCATCAAAGCCCATGCCGAGCCGGTACCCGCCGAGTGGATAATGCCCGAAGAACCCGCCGCCGATGACTGGCAAGCGCCTATCCCCTTGGAGGCCGCCGCCCTGCCAGTTTGGCCGGACGATGTTTTCCCCGACGTGTTCCAAGACTATGTGTCGGGGCTTGCGGAAGCGACGGAAACCCCGCCCGAGCTGCCCGCCCTGATGGTGCTGGCCGTGATGGGGGCTGCCGCCCAAGGGAAGTATCAGGTCAACGTGAAGCCGGGCTACTTCGAGCCGGTCAACGTCTGGACCTGTCCGGCGCTGGTGCCTGGGAGCCGCAAGACCGCCGTCAAGAATGCAGCAACTGCACCCCTCACCGATTGGGAGCGCAAGCAACGCACCGCGATGGAGGCCGAAATCAAGCAGGCCGAAAGCGACCACAAGACGATAACGGAACGCATCGCCACGCTGCGCAAGGTGGCAGCCAAGGCCAAGGGGCCGGAGTTCGACCAGATGAAGGCGGACATTGCAGACATGGAAGCCAATTTGCCGGAA
Source organism: Methylococcus sp. EFPC2 (assembly GCF_016925495.1). Lineage (NCBI taxonomy): Bacteria > Pseudomonadati > Pseudomonadota > Gammaproteobacteria > Methylococcales > Methylococcaceae > Methylococcus > Methylococcus sp. EFPC2. The sequence continues at coordinate 561,495 of NZ_CP070491.1, forward strand.
ATCCCCAAACCGCCCAAGGCGTGGGCCGACGACATAACACCCGAGAACCTGGGAACCGTCATGGCCGACAACGGCGAGCGGATGGCCATTTTGTCGGATGAGGCCGGACTTTTCGAAATGATGGGTGGGCGCTATTCGGGCGGAATACCGAACATTGACATTTACTTGCAGGGCCACGCGGGAACCGCCGTCAAGGTGGACAGAGGAAGCCGCCCGCCCGTGTTCATGCGGAACGCCACGCTCACCATCGGTATAAGCCCGCAACCGGATGTGTTGCGAGGGCTGACCGAGAAGCCCAGCTTTCGGGCGCGCGGTCTGCTGGCGCGGTTCCTTTATGCCCTGCCCGCGTCGAACCTGGGCCGCCGCACGGGTAACACGCGCCCGCTGTCGGAAGACTTGCGCCTTCGCTACGCCGGGCGCATCGAGGCCATATTGAACGCGCAGCCGGCAACCGACCAAGACGGCGAGCCTTGCCCGCATACGCTGAAATTGAGTCGGGGAGCCTTCGAGGCATGGCAAGCGTTCTGGTGTCGCGTCGAGGCCGGCTTGGGGCCGGGTGGCATGTACGAACATTGCTTCGATTGGGGGGGCAAACTGCCGGGTGCCGTGGTGCGGATAGCCGGCCTTTTCCATATCGCCCGCCACATATTCAGGGGACCGGAATCGATCGAAATCAGCGGTGAGGACATGAGCGCCGCGCTACGTATGGCGGAAGCCCTGAGCGCCCATGCCTTGGCCGTGTTTGACCTGATGGGCGCAGACCCGGCGCTAGACGGTGCCCGCGTGGCGCTGGGGTGGCTACGCCGTGAACGCCTGGAAACCTTCACCTTTCGGGATTGCCACTATGCCCATAAGTCCCGTTTCAGGCGAGCCGATGAGTTGGGGCCGGTGCTGGACGTGCTGACCGAGCGGCATTACATCCGCCCGCTTGCCATGCAAGGAAAGCCACAGGGGGGCAGGCCGAGCAAAGCCTACGAGGTCAATCCATCTGTAACGATGGGGGCGTAATCATGCGCCCCTTTTCATCTTTCAGAGGGCCAGAGTCAGGGACAAAAGCCACAAAACCAGGTTACAGCCACCGAGGGAGGGGGTTTTGTGGGTTTTGTCCACGACTTGGGGGCTTTAGAAATTCAATTTCCATGACCAAGCCTGAGGCGTCAAACCATGGTTAACTCTCGCATCAACGGCGGCCCATTCGTTCTATCTTGGACCCCTGCCATTCCTGGCTATGCCGACGGCGGGCCCGTAACGGACTGGCCGCTTGGCGCACCCGCTGGAGTGCCAGCCATCAAGCCGCCGGTACTACCATCGCCCCCGAAACCACCCGGAACGGTGCCACTCTCCGAGCCGGGGCGCTTTGGCGGCAAGACGGACACAGGCATTTTTGGCGCACCCCCATTGAGCCAGCCCTACAAGACACCGCAACTTTCCCCACCAGCATTGCGGCCCCCTACCGGCTTTAACGCGTCAAACCCGTTCAAGCCTCAAGCAAGCGGCACCTTGGGGCTAGGTCTACCGGGCATCGCCACGCATGACGCCCAGACCCGCCCTGATGAACAAGTTCCCGGCAATGAAGCGGCACGCCACCGCGCCGGCATGGGCACGCTGAGGGCTGGTGGGACGTACGAGCGGGGATATAACCGGGTAGCCGGCTTACCTATGCCGAGCATCGGAAGCGGCTACAACGATGCCTTGATGAGCAAGGCCAATTGGCTTTTAAGCCAGCACGGCACGCCGGGAGACTATGACAAACGTCAGCAAGGCATCGACTTGGTTAAGGCGTTGCTTGCCGCTCAATATCCGCCGTTGAAGCACAAGGCGAACCAAGGCGGGCTGCCCTACCTCTGGGCCAATGAGGACGACGGTGATTCATGGCCCGGCCTGTATGACTACCTCACCCTTGACCCTTATCGCAGCTATGGCCTTAAGACTCACCACGGCACGGATGACGATGAAGACGGCGACGACACAGGCGAGTATTAAGCCGTCCAGCGGGCCGGGGGTGCCAAACCTGCCCGCTATGGATATTGCTCCGTAATGCGTGAGGCAATGCCATGACCGACGACGAAAAGCGCAAGCTGTGGCGGCAGTACCACACCGAAAGCAGCCGGATTTCCGAGGCGTGGCGCGAGCGGGGTTATCAATACCCGCCACCACGGTACCCACCATTCCCCGATGAATTGCGCGGGCTGGCCTGTGGGGCAAAAACCCGAGCCGGCACGCCCTGCAAGCTCACCAGCATTTACCTCAACGGCCGGTGCAAGTTCCATGGCGGATTATCGACCGGGCCGAGGACGGTGGAAGGCAAGGCGAAATCAGCCCAGAACGGGCACAAGCCCGGCGAACCCCTTGAAGACTAGGCAAAAGTTGACATTCCGCGCGACTAATTCCGAGGTTTTGCCGACTGCGACAGGGCGAAGCCCATGGGACCGTAGAAAAACCTAGGGTGAAAACCAAGTCGATGACGTCCAATTTCTGGACGTCATCGGGCGCAACTGCGCTGATTCGCGCAGTTCAGTAATGGTGTCGCGTTTTGCGACATCATCAGCATCGACGTGTAATTCCAACACCTAGCGTGCATTGCGGGCCTTGCTTGGGTGTTGCATCAACTGTTACACCGTTACATTAGAGCTTGCTAATATGTCACCGGAGTTTACATCCTAGCCAATCCTAGCGAGGTGAGACGATGGCTGACGTGAAAACCATCCGGCAAGAACGGGCTGAACGCCAAAAGGCATGGCGCGATGCTCAACGCAAAGCGGGCTATCGCCGTCTTGATATCTGGCTTGACCCTAAGACATGGCGCAAGCTGTACCCGCACCTACGCGAGCAAATCCGCGATACGCATCCCGGCGCGGCCGTCACGGAATTTTTGGACACGCTGGAAATGGTGACGGAACGCTGACCGGCACCGGAAAAAAATAGTGTTGTTTTGTTACGTCAGTCAACGGGGTTTTCGGAGGCCAGAAAAGAAGGCGCGCGTCACCGATGGGGTAAGCAAACGTTACCCCATCCCACGCAATCGGCGGCGCAATCGGCGTTTTAATCGGCGGTTCGGTTCCATGTGGCGTGCGCGAGGAGCAGCGTGTGAATTGAACTCACGCCCTTTTCATCATCGTCCAGCCGACCATATGCGTTCCAGATTCCGCGCAAGTGGTTCGCAGAGGAACCCAAGGGCGGCGCGGGGTCTATGCGATTCAATGACCTGGAAAGTTCGCAATTTCCGCGCACATTTCCGAACACCGAAACTCAGGACCGGCGCAGGATTAATGCTGTTTTAGGCGGTAATTAGTGCGCAGGTTTCCGCGCATCTTTCCGTGCAACCGCTCATTGAAGAACTGCGCGAGGTTTCGACTCAGTTAGCCGGTACGGCAACCGCAAAGGCTTGACGGAACCCAGCACCACCCCGCAGTATGTTCCCGCCTTCGACGCATCGAGGGCCGGGATTGGCGTCCCGAATTGGAGCGGCACAAGCCGCGAAAGCGGTTTTTTTGTGCGCATTCGCATGGCAAGCCAAATATGGGCGGGCCGTGTGGGGAGCCGCAAGGCTCACCGATGCTCCATCGGCACGCCAACCCACCCGGTCCCGCCCACCAGATTGGCGTCTGGTAGCGGGAATCACACCCCCGTATTGGAGCCAAACCATGAACACTCCCACCAAGGGCGCAATCCGCCCGCAATCCGTCCTGACCACCCAGCGAAGCGCCAAAGCGGCTACCACCAAGGGTCAAAAGCTGCTGCGTTACAAGCCAAAAGCAAAGTGTGCCGTACACCGCTTGCCCTTCGTCACAGTCAATCGGAAAGCCAACCCAGACGACCTAATCAACTGGTTCGATGTGCCGCCGATTCCCGTGGAAGACCAGTCGGATAGATACGGGGTAAGCTGCAAAATTGGCAATCAGTTGGCGCTGGCGTTCCTGAAGCACCTGCGCGAAGAAAACAACCCGGACGGGCTTTCATGCCTGCAATACATAGTTTTCGACATCGCCAAACGTGGCGCGGAGTGTGGTGTCATCGTGGGGTTCTTCTCACGGCTAGATTGCTGGCTACGCCACGCCGTCAAAGTCGGCGGAGCCAGTCTCGACCAGTTGAGCGAGTCCGACATCGAGGCCGAAATCGCGCGTTTGATGGCTACCGCTGACGAAAAAGCCAGACGGAAAGCCGAAGTCGAGAAGATGACCAGTGAGGAAAAGGACGCGGCGATTTTGGAGCTTCTGTCCGACATGAAGCCGGAAGATGTAACGGAGTTTTTGCGGGAGTTCAGGGAGGAGGCGGCATGAGGCCAGAAACGCAAAAATCCCGCCCAGTCCGGCGACTTAGCGAGGCCATACAGCATAACCAGGCCGATAATGGACGAGCGATGACCATTGCCAACACGGCCATAAGGCAGGACCCCGATGGTCGGTTTTCTCTCAACGATTTGCATCGAGCATCTGGCGGAGAGAAAAGACATGGGGCTAGCTACTGGCTGTCCAATCAACAAACCAAGGAGCTTATGGCCGAATTAGAAACTACCGGGATTCCGGTAGTTTCTGTGGAAGGCCGAAACGGTGGAACCTATGTATGCAAAGAACTGGTCTACGCCTACGCCATGTGGATTAGTCCGAAATTCCATCTTCAGGTTATCCGCGCCTATGACGCCATGGTGACCGGAGTTCCTGCCCACGTCACCCGCCTGCAATTGCTGGAAATCGCCTTACAGGCCGAACGTGAACGCATGGCCTTGGAACAGCGCGTGGAAACCCTCAGTGCCCAAGTGGAGGCCCTGACTGCACCCACCATGCCCAATCCACCGGGCAAGCGCCTATACACGGTGAGGCAGGCCGCCGAGGCTTACCCGGCGTTCAGCGCCGCCAGTTTGCGGAATCTGATATTCAATGCCGCGCCGCGCAAGTCGAGCCGGGGCACGCTGCCCGGCAATGGCTTGAGCGAGTCCGGGGCGCTGGTGCGGATAGGCCGGCGGGTGCTGCTTGACGCGGATGGCTTCGAGGCCTGGCTATCCCAGCACCGGACACCCGTCTGAAGGACTCAAAAAACCCCTTCTTTTTCGGAAGGGGTTATCTCACCACCGGGCGCACCCCTGAACGCCTGGGCCGGTTATGGTAGCCTTACGCCCAACTAATCAACGAGTGCCGACAAGAGGCCGTCATGAAAACCAGTGACCTCATACTTCATTGCTACGCCAAGCGAGAAGCCGGCGGTTATTGGGCCGCCTACTGCCTGGACTTCACCCTGTACGCGACCGGTGAAACGCTGGATGAGGCCCGGTCGAAGCTGGATGCCGTCATCCGTGAATACCTGTATGACGCACTGGTGGGGGAAGACAAGGCGCATGCACCGCAACTACTGAAACGAAGCGCCCCGCTCAAGGATTGGGCCGTTTATTACGGCTTGGCGTTCTTGCACAACGTCATGCACATGGGGAACACGCTCAAGCACGCGCTTATCACTGAGGTCGTGCCGCTGACCCCTTACGGTCACGCATGAGTTCGGCTTATCCCCCGCTGACCTGCAAGGAGGTTAAGGAAATCTTGGGCAAACTTGGCTTCACCCCAAGGCCGCAGAAAGGGACTTCCCATGAACAATGGGTGAAGCAAGAGGGCGGCAAGCTGTACAAGGTCACCGTGGATTGTCCGAAGCAGCCTTTCGGCCCCGACTTGGTGCGCTACATGGCCATGCAAGCGGGAGTGTCCAAGAAGGAGTTTTACGCCGCACTGAGGGAATGACAGGGCACCTCAGAGAGGCTTGTCCCGTGGGACACTGGCGGGACACTGAGGGGCAAAAAAGGACAAAAGCTGACAACAAGCCAAAGCAAGTAGATTTTTCTAAGTGATTGGTTTTTATTGCTTTAGCGTGTTGCGGCTTGTTGCCAAATATGGGTTTCTACGCCCTCCTAAGGGGAAGGTCGTACGTTCAAATCGTATCCGGGGCACCATATAAATCAACAACTTAGTCGCCTTTTGGTGATCCTTCGTGATCTCCAACGTGACTCTCGTGACTCATCCAGCATGCTCAGCGCGGCCCGCGCATTTTCCGGGCTAAGAATGAGCATAACGCTCGGTCATCTTTACCGAGCTGTGCCTCAGCACATCCCGAACGGTGTACAAGGGCACACCTTCCATGACCAACCAACTCGCCAGAGTATGACGTTGATCGTGTATCCTGAAGTTTTCTATCCCAGCTTTTTTCAAAGCCGATTTAAAAGAGCGGCGAAGGGTGATTAACCGCTTTCCATCCTGCCGAGAAAACACCCACGTACTCTCGCGGCAGTGTCGTTCTCGAAAACCCTGCCGGGAAAGCAGGGCTTCCTTTGCTTCCTTGTTCAAGGGTACGGTACTGACTTTTTCAGCCAGGTCGACGAGAGCTTTTTCGATAGAGCCATGGCCCATCAACGCCAGATTTTCTTCGTGGTGGGCGGGGACAATTACGGCCAGGGTTCGAGTCGCGAACACGCGGCCCTAGCCCCGCGCTACCTGGGGCTGAGGGTGGTCATCGCCAAGAGTTTTCCCGCATCCACCTGCAGAATCTGAGCAACTTCGGCATCCTCCCGCTGGTATTCGTGGATCCCGAAGACTGGGATAAGATCGATCAGGACGATATGTTGACCATCGGCGAAGTGCGTTCAGCCATCCGCCAGGGCAACCGCGTCCAACTGAGCAAACGCAGCAAGGATCAGACGTACGAAACCCTGCACAGGCTGAGCGAATGGCAGATTGAAATGGTGCTGGCAGGTAGCCTGATCAATCTCGTAGGAAGTCGGGGGATCACAAATCGGTAACAGCGGAGTCTTTCACATGAGCATTCAACTCAACCACACCATCGTCTGGTGCACTAACAAACCAAAGTCGGCGTCTTTTCTTACTGATATTCTGGGGCTGCCGGAGCCTAAGCCATTCGGCCCATTTCTCGTCGTCGAACTCAGCAACGGTATTTCCCTTGATTTCAAGGAGAAAGAAGGCCCGATTACCTCACAGCATTATGCATTTCTGATCGGAGAGGATGACTTCGACCATGTTTTTAGTCGCATCCGGGCGCTCGGGATCGAATACTGGGCAGATCCTGGCAAGCAACTTCCGGAGGCGATCAATCATGGATACGGCGGACGAGGTATGTATTTCGAAGATCCCAACGGTCACTTGCTTGAGGTCATAACCCGCCCCTACGGTAGCGGTAGTTAGTCTCTATCAGCTAGAGCTCATACTTGCTTATCAAATAACCTGGACCGCTGGATGACCAAAACCACCATTCCCTGCTGAAACCCTCTGCTTCCGGAGAACGACGGGAAGAGGCAACCCAATTCCGGACTGGAAGGGGTGGCCGAAGAATTTACCCTGAGCCTTTATGGAAAGACCGACGAATAAACCCCGGCTGCCCCGCTTTCATCCTAGTGCCGATACACGTGCGTTCGGCGGCAAGCGCCATGCCTATTGGCCGAACGGTCGCGAATGAGCCTCTTGAGCACCAATTTCCTTCAGCCCCTGATTTCGGCAGCTTTCCTGGCTATTTTCCTCTCTGGTCTTTCTTTTGCTATTGAACGTTCATAAGGTTGAAACCAGCATTTATACGGATTTCGAGGCATCGAGTTGTAGCTGGCTGTCAGTACTATCCTCCAGTTCAGTAAAGCGATCGGTGTGTCGGTAACTTTCGAGTGTCACAGCGTACGTCGCGACCACTCGCTGCTTTCAGTGCCCCATTTTTCTCCTTATAGTGGAGTGGATTGCTTGGGATTCCACTGGTCTCGATAAAGTTCTCCGGACAGGGGGCCAAGCCCGATGGCTTAAGCCTCCTTGGGCCTTTCCAGAACAACTCGGAATGCTTCCATGCCGCGGCTGAGAAAGGCATAGGCCGAACCCCAAAGATAGAGTCGGAAACGACGGTAGAGCGCATCGCCCCAACGACGGATGATCTCATCCCGGGCGGCCTCCAGATTCTCGGCCCAGGCCTTGCAGGTAAGGTAATAACTGTGGCGATCATTATGAACCGCCAGCACGTCCATCTGGGTCTTGGCTGCCGCAGTCAGGAAGTCGTGCAGGCAGAAGTAGGCATGGTCCGCCGGAAACACATAGCGGGTGATGAAAGTTGGTTTAACGTGCTTTTCCCGGAATGCGCTGGCGTCCAGATAGACGCGTCCGCCAGGTTTCAGCAGGCGCTGAAATTGCCGCAGCACAGCCGGGTAATCGGGAAGGTGTTCCATCACGCCCAGTATGACGATCGCATCGTAGGGTTCGGCCTGGGCGTAGGCCAGGAAGTCCTGATTCAGCACCCGGCAGGGCAGTTGGGCGCGGGGGATCAACTCCGTGAGAAACGCCTCGGACTGGCGGGATATCGTCAGGGAGGTTACCTGAATGCCGCGTTGCCCGGCGTATTCGGTGAAACTGCCCCAGCCGCCGCCAACATCCAGCACGCGATCTCCTGGTTTCAAGCGACAGGCGTCGATGGCGAAGTCCAGCTTGCGGCGCTGGGCGGTCTCCAGGGCTTCGTCATCGCGTTCGAAAACCGCCTGGGAATAACAGCGGGTGCTGTCCAGGAACTGGAGATAAAACTCGCTGGGGAAGTCGTAGTGGGCCGCGATGGCCTGTCGGTCGGCCGGAACCCGCCCTATGAACCACGGTGCAATCCGTCCCCACAGGTATTGCAGGGGATGGCTGTCGCTCAAGGCCCGCCGGAGGCTGACGAAGCCCAGCATATCGCCCACGACGTCCAGGCTGCCGTTCATATATGCCTCGCAGATCCTTAATTCGTCCAGGCGGCGCAAAGCGTCCAAGCCCTTGCGATCTTTCACCAAGACCTTTACCGCCGGTTCGTCTCTTCCAAAACGATAAACCCGGCCCCCCCACAACCGGATTTCCAAAGGGATTTGGACCTTACCACCGGATACCTGCTTTTGAATCAGCTGATAGAGGCCGTCTTGGGCTGGTGCCCCGAAGTCTGCTGCAGATTGGCTCATCTATTGTTCCTCCAAAAAACTGTAGGGACTCGCTCGGGCGCCATGCCGCCTATCGCAAACTCGATGTTTAGGTCGCAAGTCGGTTCGCCGTTTTACGTGCCGGACGTAAGCCTAAGCAAACCATTGGAGATCGTCGGTACGGTATCGAACATAAGGTCGCGCTCGATGGCATACCCCTCGAATGCCTGAAATTCGCTTACTTGCATCACCGCGATGAAATCCCACGTGATATCGACAAAACGCTGCCTCAATGGGTATGCAGCCAATAAAGGCCCCGGCATTTCGCACCCTCTATTATGTAAGCCTAATCCGTATTGGTGCGTTGCCGCACCGACCACATTCGGTTTTCCGTGCATTGTTGCAAGCGAGCGACGGGAAACATCACCCCACGTGCCGCTCATACCTAACAATTACCAGGAAATACTCATGAACAAAGATCAAGTGAAAGGCCGAGTCGAAGAAGCAAAAGGAAAAGTCAAGGAAGTCGCCGGCAAGATACTGGACGACGAGGATTTGGAGCTTGAAGGGAATGTCCAAAAGAACGTCGGCAAGGTGCGGGCGGGCTTTGGTGATCTCAAGCAGGATATCAAGGAGGAAATCAAGGATATTAAAAAGGGCCGTTAAAACACGCTCTGCGGTGCAAGTCCATACATGATGGGCTGATGGGCTGCGTCACAGTCGTACATAGATGCCGTTAAATCCATTTTTATAGGAACTATATATGAAAATAACCGGTTTATTGGCAGGTATCGCTTTGACCTTGGCCACGTTTTGCGCCTATGCCGCGGAAAATCACGTCGCAGAAGCGCTCAAACATGCGGAAGCGGCGGCCAAAGCCACCGATGAGAAGGCTATCGCCGAACATGCGGAAACAGCGAGCAGCCATGCAAAAATCTCGGATGAACATCTGGATGCAGGTATCAAGAGTCTCGAATATGCCGTGAAGCATGGCAAGCTTGGGGAGGTTGATGCGGCGAAGAAATCTGCTGGAGAAGCGGTAGAACATCTAAAGGCCGCACAATAGATAAACGTCGGCTTTCTGGGTATCGTAAGGGACGACAGGCGACTCAGTTAGACCTTTTTATTAAAAAGGCGCTTTAATATACCGGCCAAAGGTAACGCAATATTAATGACGCAGGTATATTTTGGCCGTTTATTTTTTGAGCCTTGTTAATTATGTTATCGTGAATAACAAAGCAAAGGACGACACACGAAAATAGTATCCTGAAATATAAATCTGAAAGGAACACCACTCCAGGAAGCTCTTCGTATAACTTGCTATGGCGACGTTTTGCGCAGCTTATGCTGCGCTTTTTTATCCCCGTTCAATGCGAAATAGCATGTCCGAGTAGCAGTTCAGCGCTTGGGCTCTTTCGCACTCGTCAAGATGCAGCGGTACGAGCGATCCGATGGGTCTTCGACTGCGGCTCGGGCGCGGGTCCCGGCGCACCCAAAGAACGCAGGAGCTTCATCAGCCAGGCGAGTGGCAAGGCCATGTATAAAGTGCGGACGGTGGTGAATAGATTCAGTGCGCTCGTCAAAGGTGTTGTCTCGGTGGCAGGCGCCTTATCTGCAGCAATGCGGAGACTGGTGCTCTGACGCCGGGTGAGCTCACCAATGATAAAACCAATGCCGGCAGCCAGCAGCAAACTGGCCGGCGCGGTCATCTGTTGGTGTGTCGTCTGGACCAGCGTCGCGTAGCGATCGCCGACCGCCTGTCGACGATACATCACTTGCCGCTCCGCATCCCGGATTTGAGCCGTCAGAAATTTGGATTTGCTTCGGTTTGAGAAATAAGTCGCCATCATACCCTCTCCCCTTCTTGGCGCTCCATGGGTAATGGATCAAGACTGCGGAGTGTCGCAGGGAACTGTAGATAACGACTCTTGCGCCGTATTACGCCACAGAGGATCAAGGCAAGCAGCAGGTTGCAGGCGACGGCGAACAATATGGCGTCAGTCACCGTGACACCATGCTCGATCAACTCCAGCACTCCAGCAGCGACCAGTCCAATCCATGCGCCGTTAAGCAGCACGGCAAGCATCAAAGCCGACGCGATCATGACCACCAGGCTCTCGCCCGCCCTCCTAGTCTCCAGCCCGGCGAGCCGAAGGCGATCGTGACTTAGCCCCCGCAGCTCATGCCATAAGGACCGCGCCATTTCCAGCACGCCGGAACCGCTTTGCTGATCGGCGCGCGTCCTGTCGTGCCGCGGCATATCATCCATTTTGGATGCCGGCTCTATGTCGCTTGACGATTTAACGTCCGCTCAACAATCGACTCAACAGAAAGCCGGCCGCTACCGCGATACCCAGCGAGGTTACGGGATTGTCGCGAATATAAGTTCGGCAATTCTCCGCCAAGCGCTGCTCGGCATTTTTCCATTGTTCTCCCTTTTCACCCAGCGCTTCCGCAGCCTTATTGGTCGCATTGGCAATCTTATCGACCGCCTCGTGCGCCGAATGAGATACAGTGTCTATTGTTTCCATGATCGTTTCCTCTTCTATCTGAGACGCATGGCATTCTTGACCGACTTCACGCCGCTGACGCTACGCGCGATCTCGACCGCACGGTTGATATTGGCTTGAGAACCGACAAAGCCGCTCAATTGAACCACTCCTTTGAAGGTTTCTACATTGATCTGCCCCGATCTCAAATCGGGTTCATCGAACAATTGTGCCTTGACCTTGGCGGTGATGACGCTGTCGTCGACATACTCCCCGGTTCCTTCGTGCTTAGTCGTGGATGCGCAACCCACGGCAGTCAGCAAGGTAAGGACCAGAAAAAATGCCGAAATAATTTTAATAAGGTATTTCATGACTAAATCTCCTTAAATACGTATCCCGGCAGGCTTGGCTTCAGGACGGCCGGCCTGTCGCGACAAGTTTTAAACACATTAACCAGTTCGACTAATGATCAAGCGAAACTCCCAAAACTGGTTCAGTGCTTAGCGGACTCCCTACCCAATAGGGTTGGACTATCTATTCGCTTATGTCGAACTTTCGCCAGTCGATGAGACGTCTTCCGCTTGGGCATGTTAGAAAACTTTCTTTGCCTTCGAACACTCTTCGTAGTTATCCGTATGTACGGATATCAAGGCGTTGCCTCCCTTGATCTTCCCTTCATATTAATCTGGCCACAAAATATCGCATATCGGATAGTCCAGACTTGCTGGGCTCCGCACGGTATTTTTGTACGGATAATTATGACCGGTTTAATAGTTGATATGCGCTATAGTCGGTACGTGATGGTTCGGGCAGAGTCGCTTTGCGTAAAGACAAGCTATACGATGACGACCTGGCAAGCATAGTATCCGTAAAATCGACCTAGGTCGGTACGGTATCGTACATAAGCGAAAGAACGGGACGCCTTACGAGTTTGCAACCCGAGGAAAACTTTCTGGCGTGGGGGTTCGAAATATCGACCTGAAGAGCAGGCTGTCCTGATATGCGAAAACGGTCGCAAGTGATTACTCAGCCCTGAAATGTAGTTTCTGTTGCGCATGTCGAAAGGCGGATTTCGACGAGTTCGGCGCAAACGGGACCCATCGAATTTACGGCCGAGTCTATAGATGACTGAACGCGTCAAAATGGAAATGCTTGCCGATAATTCAACTTTTTTGACTCGGGCCGAAATGGGGGCACCTCGAAAAACCTCCTTTGTCCGCGCCGCGCCCGGTAAAATAGGACTTGTAGTCGATCAGTGTGTTGAGTCCCAGACATGACTAAACCGAAGATGCCGAAGTCGCCAAAGAGCGCGATCAAGACCGACCTGTTTGCGGCGGATTTGCGCAAGGAGAAGATTGATCGGATGGGCGATCCGCTGGTGGCCTTCGAGACCCACATTGACTTTGCCGCCTTGGCCGCGGAAGTGGATCGGGTGGCGCCCCGCCCGGTGAGCCTGCAAGGCGGCCGGCCGCCTTTTCCCACCGAGACGATGGTGCGCATCCTGTTTCTCAAGCGGGTCAACAACCTTTCGGACGAGCAGATGGAATACCAGTTGCTCGATCGGATGAGTTACCAGCGCTTCTGCGGCTTGACGGATTCGGCCAGCATCCCGGACCGCACCACGGTGTGGACCTTCGAGAACCGCATCGGCGAGGCCGGCGCCCAGGCGCTGTTCGACGGCATCGAACGGCAGTTGCTCAAGCATGGCTATATCGCCCGCGGCGGCCATATCATCGACGCCACCCTGGTCCCTGCGCCGAAGCAGCGCTTCAGCCAGGACGATAAGGTACAGCTCAAGCAAGACGCCATGCCGGCAGATTGGAGCCCGGCCAAGCGGCGGCAAAAAGATCTGGACGCGACCTGGACCAAGAAACATGGCAAGAGCCACCATGGCTACAAGCTCTCCATCAATGTGGACAAGCGCTACAAGGTTATCCGCAAGATCGGGACCGGCACCGCCGCCACGCATGACGGCCAGCACTTTGAGGCGGTGTTGAACACCGCCAATACCAGCCGGGACGTCTATGCCGACAAAGCTTATCCGAGTGCGGAACGGGAGGCCAAGCTCCAGGAAGCGGGTTATCGCAACCACATCCAGCGCAAGGGCCAACGCCATCACCCGCTTTCGGAATGTCAGAAGCAGCGCAACCAACGGATCGCCAAGGTCCGTGCGCGGGTCGAGCATCCCTTTGCCGCCATCGCGCAAATGGGCGGCAAGTTCATCCGCACCATCGGCCAGGCGCGGGCGAACTTCGCCATGACCATGATGGCTGCCGGCTACAACCTGAAGCGGCTGGTTTACCTGAAACAGGCGGGTGTGGTGGACTTTTAAGGCCCATCCTGACCCGAAAAGTCCTCAATGAGGAGCCACCGGGCGACCCATCCAAAGGGAATCGCCACTGAAGGGTGAGAAAGTCGGGACGAACCCCGGCCCGCTCAGGTCATTTCAGCCCGATTTTCATGAAAACCGGGGTTTTTCGAGGTGCCCATGGGCTGAAATCGCTACCGCCGTCCTATGGCAGTAAAATGGTCTCGCCGTAGGAAAGGGCCGCTCATAGCATAGCCGCAGGCTCTGGCTATCCGGCTTAAGATTCATACTGCTTTGACGCTGCGCCGCCGGAAGCCGGCAAAGAATACTCGGCTTCCGCCTCCACCCAGTCCTGCGCTTCGAATCCCGGGATAAAGCCCCTTTTTTCGGCCTTGTAATAGGCCGCTTCGGCGACGGACTGCCGATAAAGATCGTAGTCAATCTCCACGGATTGCGGGGCATTTATTTGCATTGCTTCGTTTCGTTTTCGGGTCATAGCTTTCGCCTTCAAGTGTATTGCGTTTAATAACCTATCTACATACTCCGGCACATAGCTCACTGGTAGCTCCGGTTCTAGTGCTTCTCTGCTACTATACGTGAACATTATGTCTCCTCTGGACAAAAAGGTCTGTTCGTCAGCACACATAAGATGAAACAGTTACCGATCGGATCTGACCTTTTTCTCCTCGGCGAATGTGGCAGTGCTAAAGACTGTAAGGCACAGCAGAGCAGTCATCGTTTTGGCTATCGTGTTCATGGTTTTTTCCTGGGGTGTCGTGTTGAGTTGGCATGGCCGGTTTTCCCCGTGTCGTCTGAGTTATAGGGAGAACAGGGCCAACGCATCGGGATATTTTGCGCAGTGCCATCCGCGGAGCGCGGGATATACCCGGCATTATCCACAGCGCAGGGGCCATCCTCAGGCCCTGAGAAAGGCAAGCAGGTCGGCATTGAGCTGCTCTTTGTGCGTGTCGGCCAGTCCGTGCGGGCCACCTGGGTAAATCTTAAGCGTCGCGTTTTTGACGAGTTGCGAGGTGGCGTGAGCCGAAGCGCCGATCGGTACGATCTGGTCGTCGTCGCCGTGGATTATGAGCGTAGCCACATCGATCTTCTTGAGGTCATCGGTGAAGTCCGTTTCGGAAAACGCCTTGATGCAGTCGAGTTCGTTCTTGAGGCCGCCCTGCATGCCCTGCAACCAGAATGCGTCGCGGATGCCTTGACTGATCTTCGCGCCAGGCCTGTTGACACCATAGAATGGCGTCGTGAGATTCTTGAAGAACTGCGAGCGGTCGGCGGCGACATTGGCGCGGATATCATCGAACACCTTGATCGGCAAACCGACGGGATTGGTGTCCGTCTTGAGCATCAGCGGCGTCACCGAGCCCATAAGTACGACCTTGGCGATCCGCCGGGTTCCGTGGCGGCCGATATAGCGCGCGACCTCCCCGCCGCCGGTCGAGTGTCCCACCAAGGTGATGCCGGTCAGTTCTAGCCTTTCGATGAGCTCCGACAGATCATCGGCATAGGTGTCCATCTCGTTGCCGTTCCAGGGTTGAGCCGACCGCCCATGACCGCGCCGGTCATGGGCGATACAGCGGTAGCCGTTCGATGCCAGATGGACCATTTGGCTTTCCCAGGCATCTCCGCTGAGCGGCCAGCCGTGGCTGAAGACTACGGCCGGTCCCGCGCCCCAGTCCTTGTAGTAGATTTCGGTGCCGTCATCGGTGGTGATCGTGCTCATGGCTGGATTTCCCCATCGTTTGAGTGAGGTTCTCTGCTTGACGCCGACGTTGCCGGTGCAAGCCGGCGCCAGCGGGTGCGGTCGACGCCGTCACGTGCCAGACCGTATTGCCGACATCGTCGGCGATCAGCAAGGCCGATCGCTGGTCGAGTGCGACGCCCGCCGGTCGCCCATACGCTTCACCATCGCTGCTCAGAAAGCCCGTCAACACGTCAATAGGCTCGCCGTGCGGCTTGCCGCCCCGGAAAGGCACGAAGACGACTCGGTAGCCACTCGGCGGATTGCGGTTCCAGGAACCGTGCTGGCCGATGAAAACCCCGCTGTCGAACGGCGCCGTCCATACGGCGGCATCGGAAAAAACCAGGCCGAGCGGAGCGGTGTGCGATCCGAGCGCATAATCGGGCACGCGTGCCGTGGCAATCAGGTCGTGCCGGTGAGGCTGCACGCGTTCGTCCCGATGCTGGCCGAAGTAGCTGTAAGGCCAGCCGTAGAAGCCGCCGTCGACTACCGAAGTCAGGTAATCCGGCACCAGATCGCTGCCGAGTTCATCGCGCTCGTTGACCACGGTCCAAAGCGCTCCGCTATGCGGTTCCCAGGCGAGTCCGTTGGGATTACGCAGCCCCGTCGCATAAATGCGATGGCTGCCGCGCTCGGGATCCACCTCCCAGATGGCAGCGCGGCCGACTTCTTGTTCCATGCCGTTCTCGGCGACATTGCTGTTCGACCCCACGGTCACATAGAGCCGGGTCCCATCGGGACTGGCGAGGAGATTCTTGGTCCAGTGGTGATTGATCGGGCCCGCCGGCAGGTCCAGCACCTTGGTTCCGGGCCCAGCGATCCGCGTTTCGCCTTGCGTGTAGCGGAATCTCACCAATGCATCGGTGTTGGCCACGTAGAAGTCGTTACCCAGCAGCGCCATGCCGAAAGGCGAGTTGAGCCCTTCGACGAACACCGTCCGGGTTTCCGCCATACCGTCGCCATCGGCATCGCGCAACAGCGTGATGCGATTCGCGCTGGGTACGCCCGCGCCGACCTTGTTCAGGACCCATTTCATGACCCAGCCCTTGATGCCCTTCCCATCTTCGGGCCTGGCCGGAGCGTTGGTTTCGGCCACCAATACGTCGCCGTTCGGCAGCACATAAAGCCAGCGAGGGTGGTCCAGTCCGCCGGCAAAGGCATTTACGGTCAGCCCATTCGCCGTCACCGGTTTCCCAGCCGCAGGCCAGCCCACAGCCCGCGCGATGTTAATCGTGGGAATCAGGCTGGTGTTGGGCGGCGGCAATTGGGGATGAGTGCCGACGCCGGCTGCGAACGGCAATTTAGCCGACTCGCCGCAGGCAGTAGCGGCTATCGCCAACGCTGCGAGCAGCAACGCACGTGTTGGGTACATGGCCATAGGAGCGAGCCACGATCCATCCGATAAACCCTTAATGCTCAACGGCCGCCATTTGCCGGCAACTCTCGGCGCATTCCCGGCAGGCCTGGACACATTCATCCATATCGCCGATTTCTTCGCAGTCCGTTGCGCATGCCTCGCAGACTTCGGCGCAGATCGCGCAAAGGCGATGCTGAAAAACGGAGCTGCCGAGCTGGAAATTGGCCGATAGCTGGCAGATCTCGGCGCAGTTCATGAGGAGACGAAAGTGTTTTGCTTTAACGTGTTTTCCGCCCGCCTTGAGGCAATGGTTCATGGCGGTATGCAGGCAGATTTGATGGCAATGGCTACAAGCCTCTATACAGGCTTGCATGGCGTGTTCGGTGAGGGCTGGCTGATGCATGTCGTTCTCCCAAGGTGAAGAAACCAAGTGCTGCCTTATTTACAGGGCTCAAAAGATGACTCTTCAAGCCGCTTCAATTACGAAAGCTGCCCACCGCTCGAGAGCAAGCCTTCGGATGGCGAACCGCAACCGACGATAAATCGGCGTCGGCCAAGTCCGACCATCGCTATCGCACAATCGGCTATGACCGTGTTGAGTAGGCTACGCGCACCCTGGCCTCAAGTCGGTACGCTAGCGCGCATAGATTTTCGGCAGACTCTCTCCGCCCCTGTCTATCGTGCCGCGACGGCGATCGCCGCGGACGCCGGGGTGCGGCCGAATCGCCGCACACGAGTGACTCGTGTGGGTCTTCTTTCCCATTCTCGGTCGCGTCCTAGGCCCAAACGCGGGTTATCTGGGTCGGTGATCTGATCGGTAACCTAATTGTCGATTGCCCTATGTGTGCTTCCGCACAGAGTGCACGTTATTTTGTAGCTAAAATCCCAACGAGTTTTCAGTGCACTGCGCTCGTTCCGAACACGGCGGATTTGTTTTCCGTAATGTCTCTTTCCCACGAACGCTTTATTTTTAGAGACACCTGCATAAGGAATAAATCATGAAAACGAGGAATGGATACAAGCGAATATATCCGCTGGAGGGCTGTCTTTCGATTACCTGTTTGTCCGCAATTCTTGGTCTGACAGCTTGCCAACAAGAAGGAACGGCGGAAAAGGCTGGGCAAGAAATAGATCGTGCGGCCAAGCGAGTCGAGAAAAGTATTGAAGCCGCCAAGGAGTCATTGGACAAAAAGGCCGACAAAACCGACGCATATATCGACGACTCGGTTATTACCCTGAAGGTCAAAACGGCGATATCAAACGAACCCTTGCTCGGTGCATCGCGTATAGAGGTTACTACGGTCAACGGCGTGGTAAAGCTCAGTGGGAAAGTGGACTCCGAACTGAACATAGGTCGAGCGTCGGAAATCGCCTGGAGCCAAGAAAATGTCAAATCGGTGCACACCGACCTGGTTGTCGATACGCGCTTACAGAGCGAAAAATGATAGATTTACGACATATCACAGCCTTGGCGGCGGCCCTGGTGTGCGCATCGCTTGCCCATGCCGACATCGCAGACGACGCTTATATTTCCGGTTATGCCGCCGGGGTATTGAAGCACGACCTAAAACTCAATATGCCGTCTCTGACCGTACGGGATGGCGTTATTACCCTGCCGGCGGACAGTTTACCTGCAAGCGATCGAGACCGAGCGGTAAGGATAATCTCGGAAATCCCCGGCGTTAAGGCGGTGAAAATATCGGCGGCCACCGATGGCATGACGTCGACCCGGAGACCCGGTGACGTGTCGGCATCATCAAACGAACAGATTATCCTGTCGACGGGTTTATTACCATCCGGTCATTTATTCAAGCCGTTATTGGCGGATACGCGCTGGGCTCATTTCTCGGCGGCTTACCGCAACTACCAGAGCAGCAATTTCGACGGCAGGGACATAGGTTCCGTTAGCTTCGGTGAAACGATACCTTTCTACCGCAGCAACTTCGGACAATCCACCGCACAATGGGAAGCCGGCATCCAGGCCGGGGTATTTAGCGACTTCAACCTGAATGCCTCGTCTTCCGATTTAATCAATACCGATTTTATCGCGGCAGCCTATTCGAGCGCGCGCGCGGGCCAGTTTTCGGCTTTTGGGCGTATTTATCATCAGAGCTCGCATCTAGGCGACGAGTTTCTGCTGCGGCGGATACATTCCAAGTTCGAGCGAGTGAATCTGAGCTACGAAGGCGCGGACCTGAAGCTCTCTTACGAGCTTCCATTCGGGGTGCGCATCTACGGCGGCGGGGGCGGCTTGTTCCATAGGGAGCCATCGAACCTCCGGGTTTGGTCGGCGCAATACGGTATCGAGTTCCGCAGCCCTTGGCGCCTGGATTTTGCATCCTTGCGTCCGGTCATTGCCACCGATATCAAGAATTACGATGAAAACAACTGGAGTACCGACATATCGGCCAGGGCGGGGGTCGAGTTCGACAATGATACCTTGCAAGTATTGGGACGCAAGCTGCAGATTCTCGCCGAATACTACAATGGCTATACGCCAAGCGGTCAATTCTATAAAGAAAAAGTGGAATATATCGGCTTAGGCGCGCATTATCATTTCTGATGATATTGATATAGACACGGCCAGAATATTTTGACGGAATGCCTAGCGACTTGGCCGTGTATTCGGGAGCGACAGCCATGCGGCGCCTGCAAATAAAGCATGTCACCACTTACCAGTATGCGGAGACGGTAACTCTGCTCCCGCACAAATTGCTCCTGCATCCAAGGGAAGGACACGACGTCCGTATCGAATCCAACGACCTGGCGATTTATCCGGCGCACGATCTGCGATGGCAGCGGGACGTTTACGACAACACCGTGGCTGTCGCGACCTTTACCGAACCGGGCAATCGGCTCTGCATCGACAGCCGCATCGTCCTCCAGCATTATGACGATCGGCCTCTGGATTTTTGGGTGGCCGATCACGCCGTACGCTATCCCTTCCTCTACGATCCCGCCGAGTATGCCGATCTATGCGCGTATATTTTGCCGATCTATTCTCCGGCCGAACCGCTGGTGAATACGTGGCTGCAAGCGTTCTGGCAACCCGGTCAGGGGGTGGAAACCTATGTTCTGCTCGACCGGATCAACCGCGCCATAGCACGCGACTTCACCTATCGGCAACGTGACGAACCGGGCGTGCAAACGCCGGCAACCACCCTGGCCAAACGCGCAGGCTCCTGCCGCGACTTTGCGGCTTTGTTTTGCGAGTCCTGTCACTACCTGGGCTTGGCGGCGCGTTTTGTCAGCGGTTATCAGTGCTCACCCCTATACGCCCGCGGCCTGGGCGCTACCCATGCCTGGTCCGAGGTTTACCTGCCCGGTGCCGGTTGGAAAGGCTTCGACTCCACCAACGGCCAGCTTGTCGGGAACGAGCACATCGTTTTGGCCGTCGGCCGGCATCCGGAGTCGGTGCCCCCCGTGTCCGGTTCGTTCCTCGCCGCCACCCGTCAGTCGCCTGTGATGCAAGTAGTGGTAGAGGTCGCCGAAATCCCGGATGGAATAGCTTCAGCGGCTGAAGTCGACGATTTACCCCGCGTCCAACCCGTATAGATTCGGAAAATATTTGCGCGTAGAGAGTAAGCTGAACACGCGACCTCCGCTGCGCCCAATTCGGCACAGCCCGCTGCTGTGTAACGTCGGCGACATTCGCTTATGCGTTCGGGTGCTTTAGAACTTAGGAGGCTCACGCAGCCTAGGAGCAGGCCATGGTCGAAAAAACGTTCGGAACGAAATACGGTGAAAAACCTGCGCCCGGCTTGCCGTTGCGTCGCCGCGCCGAGGATATCGCCCGAGCAAAAGCCGCATTACTGACCGAAATCCCCGAATCGCTCTCGTCCGAGCTGGCGCGGCAACTGCTGCACGAACTGCGGGTGCATCAGATCGAACTGGAAATGCAGAACGAGGAGTTGCGCCGTACCCAGGCGGAATTGGAAGCCTCGCGGGCGCGTTATTTCGATTTGTACGATCAGGCGCCAGTGGGTTATTTCACCCTCAACGAGCGGGGCTTGATCCTGGAAGCCAATCTCACCGTCGCCGATTTATTGGGCATGACGCGTAACACCTTGATAAATCAGCCCATGTCGCGGTGCATTCTTCCCGCCGATCAAGACATTTTCTACCTGCACCGCAAGCAGTTGTTGGCGTGCGGCGAGCCGCAAGTCGTCGAATTGCGGCTGATCCGGCAGGGCGCCCAGCCATTTTGGGCTCGGCTGGAAGCAAACCGCGCGGAAAGCCCTGATGGCGCCACCGTGTGCCGCATCGCGGTCAGCGATATCACCGCACGGAAGGCCATCGAGGACCGCTTGCGCCAGGCTGCTGCCATGTTCGACAGCGCCCGCGAGGGCGTCATGGTAACGGATGCGGAAGAACGCATACTCATCGTGAATCAGGCCTTCAGCGAAATCACCGGCTATTCCGCAGCGGAAGTGCTCGGACAGACCCCGCGGCTGTTCAAGTCCGGCCGTCACGATGCCGCCTTCTTCGCCACCCGATGGGCCGAGATCGATGCAAGCGGGTATTGGCATGGCGAAGTCTGGAACCGCCGCAAGAATGGAGAAGTGTATCCGCAGTTGCTGAGTATCACGGCCGTAAAAGACGAAAACGGCCGGCTCACCCATTATGTCGGCGTCTTTTCCGACATCAGCCAACTCAAGGATGCAGCCGCCAAGCTCGACTTCCTGGCTCATCACGATCCGCTCACCGGCCTGCCCAATCGCCTGTTGCTGTTCGCCCGCCTCGAACACAGCCTGGACGCTGCCCGCCGCGAGCGAAAATCGCTGGCTCTGCTGATGCTGGATCTGGACCGCTTCAAGGACGTCAACGACAGTTTCGGCCATTTGGCCGGCGACGAATTGTTGCAAAAGGTGGCCCACCGCCTGACGAATCGGCTACGCGGCATCGACACGGTAACGCGATTGGGCGGCGACGAATTCGCCGTGTTGCTGGACGATTTATCGCATCCTCAGGATGCGGCACTGGTCGCAGCCGAGATCATCGATGCCCTCGCAGAGCCCTGGCGCTTGTCGAATAGCGTGGAAGTACGCATCGGCGCGAGTGTCGGTATCAGCCTGTTTCCCGAGCATGGAAAGACCTCGGAAGAGCTTATGCAGCAGGCGGATGCCGCGCTTTATATGGCCAAGGCCGAGGGGCGCGGCAATTTTAAATATTTCTCGGACGACCTGACTTATGCCGCCCGTCGGCGGATCAAACTGGAGTCTTTGTTGCGTCGCGCCATCGCCAACGACGAACTGCGGGTCTACTACCAGCCGCAGATAGAGATCGCGTCCGGCCGTATCGTCGGTGCCGAAGCCTTGGTGCGCTGGCATCACGCGACCGAGGGCTTGATCCCGCCAAGTCAGTTCATCCCGGTGGCGGAGGAGACCGGCCTCATCGCGATGATCGGCGGTTGGGTACTGCGCGAAGTTTGCCGCCAGGGCCTACGGTGGATCGAGGCCGGTCTACCGCCGCTGAAACTGGCCGTCAATCTGTCGTCGCACCAGTTCCGCCATGGCGACATCAGTGCGACGGTGGCGAACGTCCTGAGCGAAACCGGCTACCCCCCCGCGTGCCTGGAGTTGGAGCTGACCGAAAGCGCCCTGATGGAAAGGGAGGCAGAAGTCGTCGAGATCCTTTTGAGTTTGCGGGCCCTGGGGGTGCGTCTCGCCATCGACGACTTCGGCACCGGCTATTCCTCGCTGGCGTATCTCAAGCGCTTCCCGCTGGACGTGATCAAGATCGACAAGACCTTCATCGAGGATATTCCGAAGCAACAGGACGATAGGGAAATCGCCGCTGCCATCGTCGCCATGGGCCATATCCTG
Source organism: Methylococcus sp. EFPC2 (assembly GCF_016925495.1). Taxonomy (NCBI): domain Bacteria; kingdom Pseudomonadati; phylum Pseudomonadota; class Gammaproteobacteria; order Methylococcales; family Methylococcaceae; genus Methylococcus; species Methylococcus sp. EFPC2. Next base: position 584,135 of record NZ_CP070491.1, read on the forward strand.
CGTTTGAAAGTGCTGGCCGAAGGAGTCGAAACGGCGGAGCAGCTCGACTTCCTGCGGACGCAAGGCTGCGACTATTATCAAGGCCATTACCACAGCGCCGCGATGTCGCCGGAAGCTTTCACGACCCTGGCCCGGAAGGAATGCTTAGGTAGCGCCGATACCGGTACGCCGCCGCCGACCGATCCATCAGTAAAGTGAAATCGAAGGAAACGCCGGCATGTCGAGCCTGATCCTTTCGCGTTCCGCGGCGGATTCCGCTGACACCGCTTACTCCCATGCACCGTCAACTCTGGACAGCGCGATTGCACGAGCCAAGGTGCGTCTCCTCGGCCTGCAACGGGAAGACGGTTATTGGGTATTCGAACTCGAAGCAGACTGCACCATTCCGTCCGAGTACATCCTGTTCATGAACTACATGGATGAGATCGACGAGGGGCTCCAGGCCAAGATCGCCAACTTTCTCCGCACCAGGCAGATTGCGGATGGCAGCTACCCGCTTTACACCGGCGGCGCAGGCGATATCAGTTGCACCATCAAGGCTTATTACGCCCTGAAAATGGCCGGCGACTCGCGCCACGCGGCGCATATGATCAAGGCCCGCGAGTGGATACACCCCCGGGGTGGTGCTGCCAGGGGCAATGTCTTCACGCGCATCCTGCTGGCGATGTTCGAGCAGCTTCCCTGGCGAGCGACCCCCTTGATCCCCGTGGAAATCATGTTGCTGCCCCGCTGGTTCCCGTTTCATCTGGACAAGATTTCCTACTGGTCGCGTACCGTGATAGTTCCGCTATCCATCCTTTGCACCTACCGGGTCAAGGCGCGCAACCCCTACAAAATCGGCATCGCCGAACTGTTCGTTACGCCTCCGGAGAAGGAGAAAAATTATTTCTCCCACGTCAAAACGCCGCTGGGCAAGGCCATCCTGGCACTCGATCGCATCGGCCGGATGCTGGAGCCTCTGATTCCCTGCTATGTCCGCCGGAAGGCGACCGTCAAGGCGCGCGACTGGTTCATGGCACGATTGAACGGTTACGATGGCCTGGGGGGGATATTCACGGCCATCGTGAACTCCTACGAAGCCATGGATTACTTAGGGCTCCCCGTCGACCATGAACAGCGGCGGATCGCGCGAGCGGCACTCGACCGCTTGCTGGTCGTCAAGGATGAGTGGGCCTACTGCCAGCCCTGTGTCTCTCCGGTCTGGGATACCGGCTTGGCGGTTCTGGCCTTGCAGGAGGTCGACCGCCGCGAGCGCGATCCACGCACCCGACTAGCCCTTAAATCCGCCCGGCGCTGGCTGGCCGGCAAACAATTGAAGGACGAACCGGGCGACTGGCAACACCGGCGCCCCAATCTGCCGGGCGGTGGCTGGGCCTTCCAGTTCGGCAACAGCTACTACCCCGACGTCGACGACACGGCGGTCGTGGCCTATGCCCTGGATCAGGCCGGCAACCCGGATTTTGCCGAGAACGTCCGACGCGCGGGCGCCTGGATCGCAGGCATGCAATCCCGCAACGGCGGCTATGGTGCCTTCGACGCCGACAACACCCATCACTATCTCAACCACGTTCCGTTTGCCGACCATGGTGCCCTGATCGATCCGCCGACCGCCGATGTCAGCGGTCGCTGCATCATGCTCCTGGGCAAATTGATAGACCGCCACCCGGAATATCAGGCCGTCATCAAAAAGTGCATCAACTATCTGCGCAGCGAACAGGAACTTGACGGCTGCTGGTTCGGGCGCTGGGGTACCAATTACATTTACGGAACCTGGTCCGTGCTGACGGGCTTCGAAGCTGCCGGGGTTGCGAAGCACGACCCGGCCATACGCAAGGCTGTGACTTGGCTGAAGGCCAAGCAACGCGGTGACGGCGGCTGGGGAGAAGATAACTTCAGCTATCAGAACAGCAAATACCGCGGCGAATATGGCGGCAGCACGGCATTCCATACCGCGATTGCTCTGTTGGGCTTGCTGTCGGCCGGAGAAGCAGACTCCCCTGAAGTCGCAGGCGGGGTGAATTATTTGCTTAAAACCCAGCAAGCGGACGGCCTCTGGACGGACGAGAGCTTCAACGCGCCTGGCTTTCCCACCGTTTTCTACCTGAAATATCACGGCTACGACAAATATTTTCCGATCTGGGCTCTCGCCCGCTACCGCAACGAGCAGTTATAAACCGGATCGCTCCGCCGGTTTCGCGCCCAGGTGAAGCGCGGACCTTACTGTAAATCGGCCGTTTGACAGATCGGGTCTGTTCGCTGCCGTACCGACCGAAATGCCCTTTTCGCGTATTCCTTCGCTTAAGCCTGGGGAACTCTTCCACTTGTCAGCGGCGGTTTTATGGATGCGTACAGCAACGACCGGGAAATGCGTATGAGCCGCCGTTCGTGGTGCGGCTTTCGGATACCGTCTTGGTATGGGCAGTTCGGCGCATGGATATTGTCGATATCGCTCTTTTGCTTGGGGCACAGCCGCGTAGCCGCTCAAGAGCCATATTGCGCGGCTGCGGCTTGCGAGCGCACGAGCGCTGCCTTTGGCCTAGGACGGCCGGAGCGGGTGCTGATCGTCCCACTCTTGCACAAGCGCGACGGCACCCAAGAAAGCGAACGCTGGCCTGAGCGCCCGGCCGCCGGCATCGCGCGCTTCTATCGAGACACCTACCGCGCGCGGGTGGAGTGGCTGCCGGGAATCCGCTTGTGGACCGACTATTACCGGCAAATAGAGCAATTAGCGCAGCAATCGGCCATCTTCGACCGCATCATATTGATAGGTCATGGCGGCTTCGACGGACCGATTTTGGACAGGACCTTGGTCCGCTCCGACCGGGTCGTGGTAGCCGGGGTAGCGACGCTGACCCGGGGCATAGAGCCTCAGCCCGGCTTACAGGAGTCCGTGACGATCACCTACGACATCGCCGGCAATCGGGCATTCAGCGAGTTCATCGCGACGCACTGGCAGGAACTTCTTAAGCTGGGCAGCGATCCCGTGCGCGAAATCGAAGCGCTGGAGGCGCGGTTTCAGCCTTTGGACCCGGATTGCGCCCGCCGCTGCTTGCCGGATGCGGCGGGGGACAGCGGCAAGATCGCGGCCTGCGAATGGGTGTGCCGGGACCCGCTGTTCAGCGCTAAGTCGGCCGAAGGCTTGGCCCCCGACCGTTTCATGCTGTTCGCCACCGGTTTGCGAAAACTGGTCTCGGAAAGCGGATTGATCGTCATCGACTCGTGCAATCCGGGGACTCTCGCCAGCAAGGGCGAGCAGCCGTCGGAGACCGACGGTGCGCTGGTCCATTCGGATCTGGCGGGTGGCCCCCATCCCAGCTATGTCCACCTGCTTGCGGCCGCCACCGGCCGGGCGGTGGCGGGTCCCATCGGCAAGATCAGTGCGGATGACATGACGGTCTTCATCGCCATGCTGGAAAGCAAACGCCGGCAGCGCGACTTGCGTTTGGTCTTTCCCGCGGCAAAGGATATGGCGCAGTAGACGCGAGGAGGCGATAGGAAACCTGGAGCGCACCCTCAACGAGGTGTTCCAGCCCACCCCGGGAAATATCTGAGAGTCGCGCGTATGGCCCCGTCCTCACCACAAGACCACAGCGCCGCCAACAAGGCATCGTTCCGCAAGACCTGCCGGCAGCTCTGGATCATCTCCAAGGCGTTTTTCAAATCCGAGCGCCGACACCGGGCGTTCAGGTTTTTCTTCGCCCTGCTCGCCCTGGCTCTGTGCGTAGGGGGCGCGCAGGTGGTCATGAGCTATGTGGCGAGGGACTTCATGACCGCCATCGCGCGGAAGGACGTACCCGCTTACTGGTTCTCTCTGTGGCGGTATCTTGGCACCCTCGCCCTCGCGGTCCCGCTCGGGGTTTATTACCGCTGGACGGAAGAGCGGCTGGCCGTGCTGTGGCGGGAATGGACGGCGCAGCACCTGATCCGGCGATATTTCTACAACCGCGCTTACTACCGGTTGCGCGGCTTGGCCAGCATCGATAACCCGGACCAGCGCATCAGCGAGGACGTGCGCAACTTCACCCTCGACTCGCTGGCTTTCCTGCTCATCCTGCTGAACGCTACGGTGACGGTGGTGGTATTCATCGGCGTGCTCTGGGCCATCTCTCTTACCCTGGTCGGCGTGCTGCTGGTTTACGCCGTGGCCGGCACCGGGTTGAGTATCCTCATCGGCCGTCGGCTGGTCGGTTTGAGCTATCGCCAGTATCAGAAAGAGGCGGATTTTCGCTACAGCCTGGTGCGCGTGCGCGACAACGCCGAATCCATAGCCTTCTATCGCGGGGAAAAGCGGGAGCGGCGGGACCTGGTGAGCCGCCTGGGGGCGGCCGTATTGAACATGCTGACCATCATCGGCTGGAATCGCAACCTGGCGTTCTTCGTCAATACCTACAACTACGCCGCCCTCGTTCTGCCGGTGGTGATCGTTGCCCCGCTGTTCATGCGCGGAGAAGTGGAATTCGGCGTCGTCACCCAATCGGCCGGGGCGTTCGCCCAGGTCTTGGCCGCCGTGTCGCTGATTATCACGCAGTTCGGGCGCTTGAGCGCCTACGTCGCGGTAGTCCAGCGCCTGGGCATGTTGTGGGACGAGCTGGATGAATTCGATGCGGAGGAAGCTCGGGTAGCACTCAATGGAAGCCAGGAGGTGGACGATGAAAGCCGCAGGGTGAATCTGGAAAAGGTGATCGTGCGCACGCCGGACGGATCGAAAACGCTGGTGAATGATCTGACCTTCGAGCTGCGCCGCAATCAGAGTCTATTGATCATGGGCGCCAGCGGCACCGGCAAGAGCTCCGTCCTGCGCACCATCGCCGGGCTGTGGCCCATCGGCTCCGGCGCGCTCGAACGTCCGCCGCTGCGGGAGATCATGTTCCTCCCCCAGCGTCCGTACATGATCGATGGCAACCTGCGCGATCAGTTGCGCTATCCGTATCCCGATGAGGATGTAAGCGACGAGCAAATTCTCGAGGTTGCGGGCAAGGTCAATCTGGCGGATGTGTTGGACCGCGTGGACAGCGATCTGGATCGCGTGATGGACTGGATCAACGTGCTTTCGATAGGCGAACAACAGCGCGTGGCCTTCGCGCGGCTCTTTTTGCGCAAACCCAGGTTTGCATTTCTGGACGAGGCTACCAGCGCGCTCGACGAAGACAATCAGGCCCGCTTGTATCAGCTACTCAAGGAATCCCATATCGGCTTCATCAGCGTCGGACACCGCACCACCCTGATCGAATATCACGACCGCGTGTTGAAGCTCGACCGCTCGGGCAGTTGGGAAATAGCAGAGCGCACACAGCCCCAACAAATCAAACCGGCCGCCGCCGAGGTCGACAATTCCGCAGCCGGGCCCTTGTTCGAAAAATTGTTCGGGCGTGCTCGGCCCTAGCCCAGAGTACGCCGGTAGATTTCTTCGCAAGCCCGATAACACTCGCACGAAGCGGCCTCCAGACCGGTGCGGTCGAGTATGGTGATGTCCCCGCGGCGGTAGCGGATGAGCTTTTGCTGTTGCAGGGAGTTCGCCGCTTTGGTGATGCCTACGCGCCGTACGCCCAGCATGGTGGCCAGGGATACGTGCGTGACATGGAAAGTGTCGGAGTGCGCCCGGTCCTGGCTCATCAACAGCCAGCGGGCGAGGCGCGCCTCCACCACATGGAAACGGGTGCATGCCGCCGTTTGCGCGAGCTGGGTCAGTGACACGGAGAGGTAGCGCTTCAGCTGCCGCTGCAGCGCGGGACTGCGTTCGAGTTCGCCGAGAAACGTCGGCGCCGCGATGCGCAATGCGGCGCCCGCGCCCTGAACAACTGCGTGAAACGGCGCGACGTCGACGTCCAGCATCAGGGTAATTCCGAGCATGCCTTCATGGCCGACCAGCCCCACTTCCAGGCCCGCGCCGCCCTCGATAGGCATCACCAAGGAAATGACACTGCCGGTGGGAAAGTAGACGTAGCCTATGGGATCGCCGGAGTTGCCCAGCACATCGGACAATCCGAGTTCGACCGTCTCGGCGTTCTTCAGCAGGCGTTGACGGTCTTTGCCGGGAAGGGCGGCCAGCAGACGATTGTGGGCAGGGGCGGCTTGGGTAGACGGCACGGCGACTCTCCGGTAAGTAGCGGGAAAGCACACCGGCAGCATCGGATAAGCCGGCCATGTCGTCCCGGTGGGAGTTTGACGGGCCGGTAACGAATGCCCGCATTGCCAAAAGCTCAAGCTACCCGAAAATTTCGCGACCGTCGGTTCGCCAGCATACGGACCGGCACGCGATACGACTCAGGACGCCGTGTCAAACGGCTGATCCGAAAAGTCACCCTGTGCAGGCGGGGGGGGGAGCAGGCGGTCGAATTCCGCTTTGACCACCTGGTAACATTCGCATACTCTGGCCTCCAGGCCCGGCCGGTCCAGCACCTTGATGTGGCCGCGGCTGTATTCGATCAGTCCTGCGCGTTGCAATTTCCCCGCGGCTTCGGTGACCCCTTCGCGGCGTACTCCCAACATGTTGGCGATCAACTCCTGGGTCATGGTCAATTCGTTCGACGGGAGGCGATCGAGGCTGAGCAGCAGCCAGCGACAGAGTTGCTGGTCCACGGAATGATGCCGATTGCAGACCGCCGTTTGGGCCATTTGGGAAATCAAGGCTTGGGTATAGCGCAGCAATAGATGGTGTAGCGCCCCGCTTCGGCGTCCCCCAATGCGGTTGAACTCCTGTTTTAGCAGATACCCGCGTAAACGGTAGCCGTGGCCCGCACTCTGTACGACGGCCCGATGAGGCACGGTTCCGCCCCCCATGTAGAGGCTGATACCCAGCATGCCATCGTTGCCGACCACGGCAATTTCCGCCGAAGCGCCGTTTTCCATGACGTAAAGCTTGGACACGATGCAGCTCGTGGGGAAATAGGCATAACTCACCTCGTCCCCGGACTCGTACAGGACATCGCCGAGTGCCATCGGAATCAGTTCGAGATGATGCGCCAGTCGCTCGTAGTCGGCTTCGGGCAAGGCATTAAGGAGACAGTTCTGTCGAGGATCATGTTGGTCCGTCATGCGTAGCCTTGTTTCTGGTTGGAGTAGGCAAGAGCAGGACTCCCGCCGTCGACCCGATCAGATTCCTCGGGGTACCTGTTTGCGGGCTCTCGATTAAGAATCTCGAAGCGCTCGATACCATGGCCGTGATGGCATGTGGACGACCTTATCTCGTCATCTACATGCGACCGGCGAAGTAATAGAATAACTCATACACTCGATTCAACTTGTTAAGGGGCCGTTCTGAAAGCCACGATTCCATCATCGCCAGAGCCTCTTTCCAATCAGCCCCCGGAGGCCGGCGGGGCTCCTTTCCCTATCGTCGGCATAGGCGCTTCCGCCGGTGGTTTGGAAGCCTTGGAGCAATTCTTCCGCAACGCCACGAGCGATAGCGGCATGGCCTTCGTGCTGGTACAGCATCTGGACCCCAGTCACGCCAGCCTGCTCACTGAAATCCTGCAACGCACAACCACCATGCCGGTGATCGAGGCTGTGGATCAAGTTCCCGTGGAACCCAACTGCGTGTATGTCATACCGCCCAACCGCGACATGACCATCTTCCACGGTACCCTGCAATTGAGCGTGCCGAACGAGCCGCACGGGCAGCGGATGCCGATAGACGTCTTCCTGCGCTCATTGGCGGACGACCGGCAGGAAAATGCCATAGGCATCATCCTGTCCGGCACCGGTACCGACGGCACGCGGGGCTTAGGCGCCATCCGCGACGTAGGCGGCATCACGCTGGTACAGGAGCCGTCCACCGCGAAATATGACGGCATGCCGTCCAGCGCGATTCAGGCGGGTAACGCGACCCACGTCCTGCCGGTCGAAAAAATGCGGCAAGCGCTTCTACTGGACGCAAATCCTACCGGCAGCCGCCACACCCGAGTACGCATCGCCGCGAAGGCGGCAAGCGGAATAAACCGTATCCTGATGCATTTGCGCAGCACGACCGGCCATGACTTTGCACTCTACAAGAAAAGCACCATTGCCCGTCGCATAGAGCGGCGCATGTCGGAGCACAATATCGAAGACACCGAGGTCTATGTCCGTTACCTCAAAGAGAACCCGGCCGAAGTCAACATCCTTTTCAAGGAACTGCTGATCAATGTCACCAGTTTCTTCCGCGACCCGGAAGCGTTCGCCGTGTTGCGTCAGGATATTCTGCCGCGACTGTGCAAGGACAAAAAGGACGGTTACCCGTTCCGCGTGTGGGTATCAGGCTGCGCCACCGGCGAGGAGGCTTATTCCATCGCCATACTGTTGCGTGAAGTGATGGACGAGACGCATCAGGAACTTAAGGTGCAGATCTACAGCACCGATCTGGATGAAGACGCCATCGCCATTGCGCGCGCAGGCCTCTATCCCGCCACGATCGCCCAGGATGTCACGCCCGACCGGCTGCGCCACTTCTTCATCAAGGAAGACGGGGGATACAGGATAAAGAAGGAAATTCGCGAGATGGTGGTGTTCGCCGTACAAAGTGCCATTAAAGACCCGCCCTTCACCAAACTCGATCTGCTCAGCTGCCGCAACCTGATGATCTATCTGGAACCGGAACTGCAGAACCGGCTGATCTCGCTATTTCACTACGCACTCAAGCCGAACGGCGTACTTTTCCTGTCTTCATCCGAGAGTATCGGTAACCATGTCGAATTGTTCTCAACGCTCGATCGCAAATGGAAGTTCTATTGCGCCATCCATCGCGCGGCCACACCCCGTACGATAATGTCCCCGCCTCTGACTTGGACCGCCGATAGTGGCAGGCAATCCTCCGAGGACGCCAGCATCAAGCCTGTGGAAACCAACTTTGCCGAGCTCACCCGCCGCGCGTTGGTGCAATGCTTTGCCCCCGCCTCGGTGATCACCGACCTCAAGGGCGAGATTCTCTATATCCACGGTGAAACCGGCAAATATCTGCGCCCGGCCCCCGGACAAGCCACGCTCAACGTGGTCGACATGGCGCGCGAGGGACTGGAGCTGGAATTGCGCGCCGCCATCCGCGCCGCGGCCAGCGAGGGCACGCCTACCTTGAACCGCGAACTGCAGGTCAAGACCAACGGCGGCTTCACGACGGTCGGCCTCAGCGTCCGGCCGCTGCCCAGCCAGGAAGGCGGCCAAAACCTGCTGCTGGCGAGCTTTCAGGACATCCCCACTCCCCCCGCAAAGCGAGGCCGCAAACGGACGCCGAAGCCGGCCGAACTTACTCGCATCGAAGAACTGGAGCGCGATCTCGCCTACCTGAAAGAAAGCCATCAGGCCACCGTCGAGGAGCAGCAGGCGGCCAACGAGGAACTCAAGTCCACCAATGAAGAAATGCAGTCCACCAACGAGGAGCTGCAATCGACCAACGAAGAACTGGAAACATCCAAAGAGGAATTGCAGTCGGTCAACGAAGAGCTCATTACCGTCAATTCGGAGCTCCAGGCCAAAATCGAGCAGTTGGCCGGCATGCAGAACGACATGAAGAATCTGCTCGACAATATCAATATCGGTATCGTGTTCCTCGACGAACAACTGGTGATTCGGCGATTCACCCGCGAGGCAACCAATATCTTCCGGCTGGTCCCTTCGGATGTGGGCCGTCTATTGCTCGATATCAAGACCAATCTCGACGGGGAAGAATTGCTGACCAAGGCACAGTCCGTCCTGGAGTCGCTGGTGCCGTTTGAGCAGGAGATGCGCGTTCAGGACGGGGCCTGGTATCTCGTGCGAATTCAGCCCTATCGCACCCTGGAGAACGTGATCGAAGGTGTCGTGCTGACCTTCACCGACATCAGCAAGCGCATCGCGGCGGAAGCGGCCGTCCAAGTCGCGCGCGAACTGGCCGAGAGCATCGTCGACACCATACGCCAACCGCTGCTGGTGCTGGATAGCGATTTGCAGATTGTGTCCGCCAACCGTGCCTTCTACCAGTATTTTCAAGTTTTGCTCGCGGACACGGTAGGACGCAAAATTTACGACCTGGGTAACGGCCAGTGGAATATCCCGGTATTGCGAGAACTCTTGGAGATCGTGTTGCCACGCGACCAGGCCGTCGAAGGATATGTAGTACAGCATGACTTTCCAGTCATCGGTCGCCGCACGATAGTGTTGAATGCCCGCAGGATAGTCGGCAAGACAAGCGAACCGTCGTTGATCCTGTTGACGGCCGAAGAATTAGGCGATGAATCGACGGTAGAAAATAAGCCATGAAACGGAAAGGGGATAACATCGAGCGGCGCAGGTCGCTGAGAACGGAGGCCGAGGACATGGTGGTCGGATTATCTCCGGAAATAACGGAGGCACATCCGGCGGATATACTGATACACGAACTGCTCGTGCATAAGGTTGAACTGGAAATTCAGAATGAAGAGTTGCGCAGAGCCCATACGGCCATGGAAGAAGCGCGTGATCGCTATGCGGACTTATACGAGTTTGCCCCGGTCAGCTACATCACCCTCAATCGGGAAGGCTTGATCAGCGAGATCAATCTAACCGGATCTGCATTGCTGGGTGTCGAGCGCACAAAACTCATCAACCGTCGCTTCTCTCAGTTTGTCGCTTCCGAAAACAGAGACCTTTGGCATCGCCTGTCCATGAACATGATGGGCCACAGCAAAGTCGAGAAGCAAGGCTTCGCTCTGGAGATGTCGCGTGCCGATGGGACCACGTTTTATGCCTATCTCGACTGCCTACGAAGGGAGCCCGCGGGTTCACCGCCGATGTTACGGGTCGCTCTGACCGATATCAGCAAGATCAGGTTGGTAGGGAAGGAATAGCGGGCACTCCGCCCTATCCGCGACTATCGATCCCGCGGCCGGAAAAAAGGGATTACCCTGTGGTTGTGGATACTGAAATAAGCAGTCCGGCGCCATGACATCCCTTTCCTAGAATGGCCATTATCCGGGTCGGATACAGGATGAACGCGGGCAGCCGTAGGCAAAGTCGCTGCCTACTTTGCTTCCGAAACCGGGTTGGCGCCCTCGGGCTTTGCAAAAAATGGCGGCTCTCCAAACGGCTGATTCCCGAAGACGGCCATCTACCAGAAATCGGCCGATTATTTCAGGAAGCTGCCCTGCGAACTCGCTTACAACGAGATCGATAGCTGGTTGCCGCAGACCTCGGCCGTTTTGCCGGTCGTTGCCGCTATCTGAGACGCGCAACGACGGGCCTGTTCCGGATCGTTGAAGAAGCCAACCATCACACCGGCGGTTTCGTGGAAATAGCCTTGGGAGGAATGGATTAATTCAGCGATTAAATTGTTCATGGTATTTCTCCTGAAGTTCGTTTGGAATGGTCAAGTTTGCCTAACCGTCCCGTATACCTCCCACTAAATCTGCAGCAATGGAAGGTAGATCTGCATCTCTATACTCGCTCGCTTTCTAGCGGTCTGTCCGATACCGCACTTAGCGGTGCTCCGCGCCGACATCCAGCGCATCTTTCAGGCCCGAGACTCCCTCAAGACACAGGTTAAGATTGCCTATCTGCCCAATTATGATTGGCCACTGGCGCAGCTGATGACCGCGGGCGTGGACGTTTGGCTCAATACCCCGCAGCCCACGCTCGATGCGTCCGGAACCAGCGGCAGAAGGCCGCCCTCAACGGCGTGCCCAGTCTCAGCATCCTCGACGGTTGGTGGATCGAAGGCTGCATCGAAGGGGTTACCGGCTGGGCCATCGCCGAGTTGCCTAGCATCGCCGATCTCGACGAAGACCGGTCGCCACGCGATGCGGTGGCGCTCTACGACAAGCTGGAGCAGGCGGTCGTGCCCATGTTCTACCGTGACCGCGATCGTTTCGTGTTTTACCGACTCCCTGCCCGCAATACCGCACCCGCCAAGGGCTGGGACTTTTTCACCAGCCTGCTAATACCCTTCTTAGTAGAAATAGCATCTTCGAAAAGCGATGTGATCAGCCAATTCAGCTTACGGGGGTTGCAGTGCCTTTGTCGCGCATTGAACCGAAACAGCACTCAGCTATATCCATGGCGCTGCAATTACCGACGAACCATCCGCCTTATGTACGACACCGTACAGACCAAACCCGATCTCGCCGCTAAGCTATGCCTGTCCTTAATTTAAGGGATATTCGCAATGAATATCGCAATCGAACCCGTACTGTCGCTTGTGATAGGAATATTGATTTTACTGGTGCCCAGGTTTTTGAATTACTTCGTGGCCGTCTATCTGATCGTCCGGGGAATTTTGGGGATAATGAGTCATGGCCTCACTTGATATGGCATATCCAAGCACAAGTACCAAGGTACGCGATTGTTGGTGGGTATTTGGTTAACGTTATTTATCTAACAGGAGCACTGCCATGTCACTTGGAACAATTTTACTCGTCGTTCTTGTCCTGATACTTCTAGGCGTAATTCCGGTCTGGCCTCATAGCCGGGGATGGGGTTATGGGCCCAGCGGAGGGCTCGGGCTGATACTGATCATCTTACTGGTACTGGTCTTATTGGGCAGACTCTAGTAGGGAATCAATAGAGTTACCGTTAGCACGCATGAGCGCAAGCCTGCGCGAGTCATTTCATTCGAATATGAGGGCAGCCATACCTAAGCTCGGTTTGTAGTGGCCACGGTAAGCGGGAAGCTTTAGCTTTCCTACGCTTAGCCCCAATGCCGTTAAGTTAAGCCCCTTCTCCCTCTGGGAGAAGGTTGGGATGAGGGCCTAAAGCACGAAATGCTTGCGATGACCCTATTGAAACAATTGGGCACTTCGCCCTCACCCTAGCCCTCTCCCAGTGGGAGAGGGGACTAAACCCCTTAACTTAACGGCATTGCGCTTAGCCCTACCGGGATCGGAGCTTAAATGAGCAATCCCAACCGGCCGGCGGTCTTTTTTATTTGCGCTCGGAGTATCGGTCCATGACAAAGCGGAGAGAGCATAGGCGACACGCTAGAGTCGACCATCCGGGCGGCGAGGAAGCCCCCATCCGCTTCGAATTGTTCAATACCGAGCGACTCGAAGAGCACGCGGTGAGTTTGGCAAAGGCGCAAAAAGTCAGTCGCCTTAAAAAGGGACGAAAACTCATCCCGAGGGTACGCGAGAATTGCCGCGTCTTGCTCGATGCCTATAACGCCGTCGCCCAGGCGGTGCGCGAGCAACACGCCATCACGCCTGCGGCGGAATGGCTACTGGATAATTTTCATGTGATCGAAGAACAGGTCGGTGACATCCTCGTCGACTTGCCTGAAAGCTATTACCGGGAGCTGCCCAAGCTGTCGGTAGGCGTACTCGAAGGCTACCCCCGAGTCTACGGCATCGCCTGGGCACTGGTCGCCCATACCGACAGTCGCTTTGCCCCGGAATTGCTGACGCTATTCGTGCGGGCCTATCAAACCGTCGATCCCCTTACCCTCGGTGAACTCTGGGCGATACCCAGTACGCTGCGCGTGTTGCTGGTCGAAAACCTGCGTCGCCTGGCGGTACGCATCATGCGTTCGCAAACCGGCCGTCGGCTGGCGGATGAGTTTGTCGACCAGGTCGAACAGGTCGCCGCTCAGCTCGATACGCCGGGTCTGGCTATTCCAGTGCCGGAAATACCCGCCGCCCCGCTGCGTCAGGCCTATGCGGTCCAGATTCTGCAACGCTTGCACGACCCGCATCCGGCCGCCGCGATCTCCCTCGATTTTTTGACTGACTGGCTGAATGAACAAGGCGTCGGCCTCGATGAAATCGTGCATCAGGAACATGCCGACCAGATCGCGGATAACTGGACGGTCCGCAACATCATCATCAGCATGCGCGCCATTTCCGCGTTCGAATGGCCTCAGTTCGTCGAGGATGTGAGTCTGGTGGACGAGTGCTTGCGCGCTCACGACGGCTATGCTGCGATGGACTTTCTGACCCGGGATCGTTACCGCCACGCGGTCGAGGATCTGGCCAAGCGCTCGCTGTATTCGGAAGTGGAGATCGCTCGACGGGTGATGACCAAGGTGCGGCAGGCCTGTGAACTATGCACCGCCGACGGACGACAGGAAGAACCGGGCTACTACTTGATCGGTGCCGGCCGCTACGCCTTCGAACGCGACGTCGACTTTCAACCGACGATGAAGCAACGGCTGTTGCGCGCCTATGTCTCCCGAGCGGGGCTAGCGTATGTGGGAACCCTCAGTCTGTTGACCCTGCTGTTGCTCGCACTGCCTTTGAATGCAGCCCTCGCGGCGGGGCTCAGCGGAGTTCCGCTGTTCCTGCTTACGCTGTTCGGCTTGTTTCCGGCATCGGATATCGTCGTCGGCCTGGCTAACCGGCTCATCATTGCGGGCCTGCCGCCCTTCCACCTGCCACGGCTCGATTTAAAGGGCGGCGTGCCGCAGACGCTGAGTACCTTCGTCGTCGTTCCGACGATGTTCGTCAGCGAGGCCGGGATCAAAGAACTGGTCGAGCAGATGGAGATCCGCTATCTGTCCAATCCAGGTGGTGAGGTGCGCTTTGCCCTGCTGTCCGATTGGGCGGACGCGGACCAGGAAACGCTGCCGAACGACGACCGGCTGCTGAGTTTAGCCGCTAGCGCGGTGGCCGCGCTCAACGCCAAGTACGGAGAGCAACGATTCTTTCTGTTCCACCGCAAGCGTTTGTGGAATCCCAGCGAAGGCAAATGGATGGGGTGGGAGCGCAAGCGCGGCAAGCTGCACGAATTCAACCGTCTGCTGCGTGGCGCCGAAGATACATCTTTTCTACCGATAGGCGGCCAGCCGGCGGCCGCGCCGCCCGGCGTCTGTTATGTCATTACCCTCGATACCGACACCAAGTTGCCCATGGGCGTGGTATCTCATTTGGTGGGTGTGGCCGCCCATCCGCTGAACCAGCCGGTGTTCGACTCCGTATCCCAGTGTGTCGTCGATGGCTACGGCATCCTCCAGCCGCGTGTGACTCCGACCCTGCCGCAGCGGCGGGAGCGCTCGCTGTTTCACCAGATTTTTGCCGGCGCTTCCGGCATCGACGCCTATGCCGGCGAGGTATCGGAACTTTATCAGGACCTGTTCGGACTCGGCACGTACAGCGGCAAGGGGCTGTATCACGTGGACAGCTTCGAAGCCGCGTTGGCCGGACGAGTGCCGGAGAACACCCAGCTCAGTCATGACTTGTTCGAGAGCCTGTTCGCACGTTGCGCGTTGGTGAGCGATATCGAATTCTTCGAGGAGTTTCCTTCCCACTCGGAGGTGGCGGCCTCGCGGGAGCACCGCTGGGTACGCGGCGACTGGCAGCTTTTACCCTGGATATTCGGGCCGCTCGGCAAGGGCATGCCTATGATAGGGCGCTGGAAGATGCTCGATAATTTGCGCCGGTCCCTCTCGGCCCCGGGAGCCTTCTTCGCTCTGGTCGCCGCCTGGGCCATCCCGAATGCCCCGCAGGCTATCCTGACCGGCTTCGTACTGACGGCACTGGCCTTTCCCGCGATCCTGGCGGCCATGAGCGGGTTCACCTCGTCCCGTCGCGGCATCTCGCTGCTCACCCATCTACGGGCGGCGGGCGAGAATGTGCTGTGGGGAGTCGGCAACAGCCTGGTGGCGTTGGCCTTGCTCGCACAGCACGCCTGGCTGATGCTGGACGCCATCGCCCGCACTCTGGTGCGGATGTTCATAACGCGGCGCCAATTGCTGATGTGGGTTACCGCACACCAGGCGAAGACAGCGGCGAGCCACGCGCTGCGGAGCCTCGTCCGGCCTTTGGGCAGCTCGTCTACGATCGTCATCGTAACCGGCGCGGTGGTGCTGATCTTTAACCCTGCGGGTCTACCGTTGGCAGCCCCGTTCCTGCTGTTGTGGTGGTTGGCGCCGGTCGTGGCCCGCGCCTTGAGCCTGCCGCCCAGACTGGATCGGGCCGAATCCCTGCTGCCCGAGGATACGGTGCGCCTGCGTTTGATCGGACGGCGTATCTGGCGCTTTTTCACGACCTTCGTGACGGCGGAGGAACACTATCTGCCACCGGACAATTTTCAGGAAGACCCTCAGCCCGTCGTCGCCCATCGCAGTTCGCCCACCAATTTCGGCCTCTATCTGTTGTCCGTCGTGGCCGCCAGGGATTTCGGCTGGCTCGGCTTGGTGGATACCGTCGAGCGGCTCGAGGCCACGCTGACGACGCTCGTCGGGCTGCCGCGTCTGCACGGCCATTTTTACAACTGGTACGACACCCGCGACCTGCACATGCTGGAGCCGCGGTATGTGTCGACCGTGGACAGCGGTAATCTGGCGGGCCACCTGCTGGCCCTGGCTCAGGCCTGTCGGGAAATGCGGGAGCGACCGCTCGATTTAGCCAACGCGTTAGCGGGCCTGGCGGATACTCATAGCCTGCTCGCGGCCGCGCTCGACACTATCAACGACGACCGGCGTACGCTCACCGTTACCTTGAGCGAAATGCGGGTGAAAGTGGCCGTACTCGGCAAACTTCTGGCCAGCCATCCGGCCGACCCGGACGGATGGGGGCATCTGTGGCGGGAGTTGACCCGCTGCGCCGACACGCTGCTGGACCTGGCACGCGCCTATACGTCCGAACGCGGCGAAGCCGACAGCGAGGTGCTGGCTTGGGCGAGCTTGCTGTGCGACGACATCCGCTCTCACGCGCGCGACGTGGAGTGCCTGCTTCCCTGGATCCATTTCGCGGGCCGCCTCGACGCCTATTTGGCGCCGAAAACTCAGTGCCCGCATCTGGCTGCGTTCCGCAAACAACTGACCCTGACAACCTGCCTAGGCGATCTTTCCAACTGCTACGAACTGGGTTTGACTCACCTCGAGGCATCGCCTGAAGGGCCTTTGGCACCCGGCGATCTGGAAGCCCTGGCTGCGCTGCTGCGGCGTGCCGGTGAGCAGGCCGCAGAGCTCACCCGGCGCCTGGAAAACATGGTCGCTCAGATGGATAGCCTGTTCCACGAAATGGATTTCCGCTTCCTCTACGACACGGATCGGCACATGTTCGCGCTCGGCTACCGCGTGGCGGAAGGCACTCTCGATCCCAGCTATTACGATTTGCTCGCTTCCGAGGCACGCCTCTCCAGCTTCATTGCGATCGCCAAGCGCGAGGTGCCGAGCACGCACTGGTTCCATCTTGGCCGCCGGGTGACACGCGCGGCGCATGGCACCGTGCTGCTGTCGTGGTCGGGATCGATGTTCGAATACCTGATGCCCTCCCTGGTGAACTTTACCCCCCGCTACAGCCTGCTCGACCAGACCTGTCGCCTGGTGGTGAAGCGACAGATCCAATATGGCAAAGAGCGTGGTGTGCCCTGGGGTGTATCGGAGTCGGCCTTCAATGGCCGAGACCTCTACTTGACCTATCAGTACTCCGCTTTTGGCGTGCCCGGCTTAGGGATGAAACGGGGACTCGGCGACGACTTGGTGATTGCCCCCTATGCCACGGCCTTGGCCGCGATGTATTTTCCTCATGCCGCCATGGAAAACTTCGAGCGCCTGGAACGGCAAGGCGCGGCGGGACGCTACGGTTATTATGAAGCGCTCGACTTTACCCCGACCCGGCTCGCGGAGGGGCAACGGGTCGCGGTAGTGCGTTGCTACATGGCCCACCACCAGGGCATGTCTCTGGTAGCCTTGGCCAATGTGTTGCATGACGGGGCGATGCGTCATCGCTTCCATCGCGCTCCCTTTATACAGGCAGCCGACCTGTTGCTGCAGGAACGTATCCCGCACGGTGCGGAGACCAGCAGCCTACCCATGCTCGAGGCCCTTGCCGAAACCAAGCAATCCGTGCAGCCGCCGGTCCGGCGCGTGCCTTCGCCCACGTCTACCGTGCCTTCCGCGCACCTGCTGTCCAATGGCCGTTACGCAGTGATGATCACCGCCGCCGGCTCGGGGTACAGCCTTAGCCAGAATCTCGCGGTGACGCGCTGGCGCGAAGACGTGACGCGGGATGCTAGCGGCAGTTTTATCTATCTGCGCGATGTCGAAAACGGTGAGGTGTGGTCCGCCGGCTACCAGCCGACGGTAGCGGCGCCTGACCACTACGAGGTGGTGTTCGTCGAAGACCGGGCGCGTATCATCCGGTCGGACGGCAACCTGGTCAGTGCGCTGGAGATCGTCGTCTCGCCCGAGGACGACGCGGAAATCCGCCGCCTGAGTTTGACCAATACCGGCAGCCGCGCTCGGGAAATCGAAGTCACTTCCTATGCGGAGGTGGTACTCGCGGCGATGCCCGCGGACATCGCCCATCCGGCTTTTTCCAATCTGTTCGTGCACACCGAGTATCTGCCCCAGACGCGTGCGCTCATCGCCGTAAGGCGCCGGCGCGCGGCCAGCGACCCGAAAATCTGGGCGGCCCACGTGCTGGCCGGCCGCCAAACCGGCGACGGGCTGCAATACGAAACCGACCGGGCTCGCTTCGTCGGGCGTGGACAAACCCTACGGGGGCCCATCGCGGTGATGGATGGCCGCCCGCTGAGCAACACCGTGGGCGCCGTGCTCGATCCGATATTCAGTCTGCGCACGCGGGTTCAGATCGAAGCGGGAGCGACCGAACACCTGACGTTCACCACCCTGGTCGCCACTTCACGCCAAGGGGTGGAGGACTTGGCCGACAAATACCACCACGTGGCGGCGTTCGACCGCGTGTCTTCACTGGCGTGGACTCATGCCCATGTGCAACTGCGCCATTTGCGCACCCGGCCGGACGAGGCCCAGTTGTTTCAGGATCTGGCCAACCGCCTGCTCTATACCGACCCCTCATTACGGCCTACAGGCAAGGTGTTGCAGATGAATACCTTGAACGTCACAGGGCTGTGGCGGCACGGCATCTCGGGAGATCGGCCCATCGTGTTGCTGCGCGTCGCGGAGCCTGAAGACAGGACCATCATCGAGCAATTGCTGCGCGCCCACGAGTACTGGCGCATCAAGGGTCTTGCTGCCGACCTCGTCATTTTGAACGACAAGGAAGTGTCCTACGTCGAGGACCTGCAGACGCTATTGGAGGGCATGGTAAGGGAGAGCCAAGTGCTTTCGGCCCATCATGTGCACGCAGAACACGGAGCGATTTTTCTTATGCGGGTCGATCAGCTCTCGGCAGAAGAACAGCTGCTGCTGCAAACGGTCGCGCGGGCGGTGCTGGTAAGCAATCGGGGCACCTTGGCCGAGCAACTGCTGCGGCATCCCCGACCCGCGGCCGCTTTCGTTGCGGCACCGGTCTTACCAAAAGGCAAAGCCGATACGCCCGCGTTGACGCTGCCCCCACTCGAATTCTTCAATGGGCTCGGTGGTTTTGCCGAAGACGGCCGCGAGTACGTGATCGTGCTCGACAAGGGCCAGTGGACACCGGCCCCCTGGATTAATGTGATCGCCAATCCCGACTTCGGCTTCATGGTTTCGGCCTCGGGCAGCGGCTGCACCTGGTGTGGCAACAGCCGCGAAAACCAGTTGACGCCCTGGTCCAACGACCCGGTCAGCGATCCTTCTGGAGAAGTCTTCTATTTACGTGACGATGAAACCAGCGAACTGTGGACCCCGACCGCCCTGCCGATCCGGGTCGACCAAGCGAGCTATTTGATACGCCACGGGCAAGGCTATAGCCGTTTCGAACACGCCTCCCATGGAATACACAGCGAGCTGCTGCAATTCGTCAGCCCGGACGATCCGGTCAAGATTTCGTCGTTGACCCTGACCAATGTTTCCGGCCGAAGTCGCAGACTGACGGTCGCGGCCTACGTCGAGTGGGTGCTCGGCGCCTCGCGTAGCGTGACCGCACCGCACATCGTTACCGAAGTGGATCCGGAAACCCGTGCCTTGTTCGCTTACAACCCCTGGAGCTTGGAGTTTGGCCAGCGCGTGGCCTTCGCCGATCTCGTCGGCCAGCAGACCAGCTGGACCGGAAATCGGGCCGAATTCATCGGCCGCAACGGGAGTCTGGATGCACCGGCGGGTTTGCTGAATCCCAAGGCGCTGAAAAACCGCGTTGGCGCGGGACTGGACCCTTGTACGGCCCTGGAGACGGTGATCGAGTTGGAGCCCGACGGGCGCGCCGAGATTGTCTTCCTGCTGGGACAAGGCAAGGATCGCGCGCAAGCCAGCGAACTGGTCCGGCGCTATCGCGCAACTGAGGTGGCAACGACGTTTGCCCAGGTCACTCAATCGTGGGATCAAGTGCTCGGCAAGGTTCAGGTGAAAACGCCGGATCGGGAACTCGACCTGCTGTTGAATCGCTGGCTGCTTTATCAAACCCTGAGTTGCCGGATTTGGGCGCGGGCCGCTTTCTATCAGGTGGGAGGGGCGTTCGGCTTTCGCGATCAATTGCAGGACGGCATGGCGTTGGCGGTTGCCAGGCCCGATCTGACCCGCGCTCACCTGTTGCGCGCGGCGGCGCGCCAGTTCGGCGAAGGCGACGTGCAACATTGGTGGCATCCGCCCACTGGTCGCGGCGTACGCACCCGATTTTCCGACGACCGCATCTGGCTCCCCTATGCCGTAGCTCAGTATCTCAAGGTGAGCGGCGACGCCGACGTACTGAATGAGCTTGTGCCGTTTCTGCAGGGACCAGAGCTGCTGCCGGAGCAGGATGACGCGTATTACGAGCCGACACTGTCGAATGAAAAAGCGAGCTTGTACGAGCATTGCGCCCGTGCGCTCGACCTGAGTCTGGAAACCGGCGCACACGGCCTACCACTGATGGGAAGCGGCGACTGGAATGACGGCATGAATCGGGTCGGCAATCAGGGAAAGGGCGAAAGTGTATGGCTGGCATGGTTCCTAATCGCCACGCTCTCGGAATTTGCGTCGATAGCCGAGGCGCGCGGAGATAACGAACGAGCCCTCCGCTGGCGCAAGCACGACATCAAATTGAAGACGGCGGTGGAAGCGGAAGGATGGGACGGGGCATGGTATCGGCGCGCTTATTTCGACGACGGCAGCCCTTTAGGTTCCGCCGGCAATGCCGAGTGTCGTATCGATTCGATCGCCCAGAGTTGGGGGGTTATTTCCAGTGCCGCAGACATCGAGCGAGCACAGCGGGCGATGAACTCGGTGCGGGAATACCTCGTTCGTTACGGCGACGACCTGGTTTTGCTGTTCACTCCGCCCTTCGAAAAGACCGAGCGCGACCCCGGATATATCAAGAGCTACCCCCCTGGCGTGCGGGAAAACGGCGGCCAGTATACCCATGCGGCAATCTGGTCCGTCATCGCCTATGCCATGCAAGGTGAAGGCGACCAAGCGGCGGATTTGCTGCGCATGCTGAATCCGATCAAGCGCACGGCCACCCGCACCGGCGTATATGCCTACAAGGTCGAGCCATATGTGTTGGCAGCGGATATCTATGCCGAGCCACCTCACGTGCGACGTGGCGGCTGGACCTGGTACACGGGCGCCGCGGGTTGGTATTACCGTGCCGGGTTGGAATGGATCTTGGGTTTACAAGTCCGCGCCGATCGCTTGGTCTTCAATCCCTGTATTCCAAGAAACTGGCACAGTTATAGCATTATTTATCGGCACGATAATACCCTCTATGAAATCACGATTGAAAACCCAAACGGCGTGGCCCACGGCGTCGCCACCATAGAGCTGGATGGAGAACGGCAGTCCGTCGGAAGTGGTATTGCGTTACGGGATGACGGACAGGCGCATAAGGTCCGCGTGGTTCTGGGTTGAACTTGCTTTTTATTGGCTTTACATGTTTATCGCTATTTTAACTATAAGGGGAAATATAATGGACTTAATTTCAGTATTTCTAGGCATTACAGTCGTCAGTATAGTTCTGTTGGCTACGGTATTGTACGTTAATAATACTTTTGATTTTTAGGGGAAAGGCCATGGACCTAATTTCGTTAGTGGTAACTATTATTGTCGTTGGTGTACTTCTATGGGCTATTAACACCTACATACCGATGGAAGCCCGCATCAAGCAGATCCTCAACATCGTGGTGATCATCGCGGTGATTCTGTGGCTACTGAGTGCATTTGGCGTGTTGAGTATGTTCCCGAGGGCGTTGATTTCAGTAGTGGTGGCCCTTGTCGTCGTCGGACTCCTGTTGTGGCTTGTTAACAGTTACATTCCTATGGACGGGCGCATCAAGCAGATATTGAATATCGTAGTCATCATCGCGGTGATTCTATGGCTGCTCAGTGCATTCGGAATTTTGAGCGGGCTGCCTCAGATCCATATCGGGAATCCGTAGTCATTGATTTCAGGCTAGGGGCTATCTTGTAATTTCATATGCGAATAGCTCTGGCCTGTGTTGGGCGGCGGCATTGGCTGCCAATTACGTAGTGTAAATATCAGCTATGGACGGCTCATCGGAGAAGCAAAAATGCTCGAAACTATTGCGGTCATATTGATTATCGGCTGGGTGCTAGGTTTGGTCTCTTCGTACACCCTGGGCGGGTTTATTCACATACTATTGGTCATCGCGATTGTCGTGATCGTGCTTCGCGTTATTCAAGGCCGAAGGCCACTGTAGTACTAATGTCACGCGGTGTCGGCCGGACTGCTTATCTGGCAAGGATAACCAGTCCGGAAACCCGCGTCGGCACCATTTATAGGAGAAAAGAGATGAGCGCAGTCAAACTCGTGGGCATTGTGCTGATCATAGCCGGCCTATTAGGGCTGGTGTATGGAGGTTTCAGCTATACCCGAGAAACTCAGGAAGCCAAGATAGGCCCTATTGAGCTTTCGGTTAAAGACACGCAGACGGTCAATGTTCCGATATGGGTCGGCGTGGGTGCGGTAGTCGCCGGTGGCGGGCTCCTGCTTTTCGCGAGCAGGAAGGGCTAGAAGCTTACGATCCGGCTACGCGAGTGGAGCGCGATTGAAACAGGGAAGTGCATGCCGCATTTTCACTTCCCATCACTGAAGATGTACCGGATGACTTTTTCAGTGTTTCCGAGACTTGGCGGGGCGTTATGAACACAGAAGAATTTCAGGGCTTGCTCGAACAGGTGAAGCAATTGAGTCCGCTCCAACGGCAACAGCTTGCCAAGAATCTTGGCATCTTGGACCCGTCGGCGGCGCTTCACCGCCCTGTGGAACATCCGTTGGCCAAAAGAAAACAGGTAGTCAGGAAGGCGGTGTTTCCCGTAGCCGGACTGGGTACCCGCTTCTTGCCGGCGACCAAGGTCAGTCCGAAGGAAATGCTGCCGGTGGCGGACAAGCCGCTAATTCAATATGCCGTCGAGGAAGCCGTGGCGGCGGGTATCGACGTGATGGTCTTCATCGTCGGACGCAGTAAAGGAGCCATTCTGGACCATTTCGACAAAGCTTATGAATTGGAGGCCGAGTTAACCAGTCGCGGCAAGACGGAAAACCTGACCATCGTTCAGAACATCGTGCCGCCTCATGTTACATGCGTTTACATACGACAAGCCGAAGCTTTGGGCCTGGGGCACGCGGTGGCCTGCGCGAAGGCCGTCATCGGCGACGAGCCTTTCGCCGTTATTCTGGCTGACGACATGATCGACGACGAACATTCGGGCTGTCTGGCTCAAATGGTAAAAGTGTTCGAGGATCGGCAGTGCCCCGTGCTATGCGTTCAAACGGTACAGCCCTGGGAAACCGGAAGCTACGGCATTGTTGCCGTTTCCGCCATGGGTGATCGTCTAGGCAAGGTTGATGCGATCATCGAAAAGCCCAAACCGGACCAAGCGCCATCCAATTTGGCAGTGATAGGGCGATACATTTTGACCCCCTCGATATTCGACAAATTGAAAGACGTGCCACGGGGCGCGGGTGGCGAGATTCAGTTGACAGATGCGATCGCCATGCTATTGGCGGATGAAATGGTGCTCGCCTACGAATTCGAAGGAAGGCGCTACGACTGCGGCTCGAAGCTCGGCTTTCTGACCGCTACGGTGGTACAAAGCTTGAAACATTCCGAACTGAAAGGACCGTTCAAGGAGTTTCTCAAGACGATCGAGCTAAATTGACCATCGCCCGTGCGATAAGGGCGCTGAGATACTGTATGGCGCTGGGTTCTACTTTATCCAGTTCGAAACGCAGAAATGGCTGGGTTGGAGTCGTATTGAAAAATAAGGCTGAGCGTTTCAATACGATTAGCGCTTTATTGGGCGCAATAGCCGCCGTGTGTGGGGGGTGTTTGGTTGGTGCCGCTTGCTGTCCGTCAGGGTGATCCTTGGAAAATTGCAAGCCGAAGCATCTATGGGCTTACCCTCATTTCGATCTATGTTTTTGCAACGCTTTTACATGGTTCCAAGGGAAGGGGGATGAGAAAGTGAAGGATAATAGGTGAAATCCATGCGGCGCCGATCGCAGTAGCCATCGGGGAAAACTGTTCGGCGCACCTGGTTCTTGGCGCTACCCATGACGTGGGCGGCTCAAGGCAAACTCCAGGAGACGGCCAGTCGGCTAAGCAGAAGATGGCCGGTTTCCATGCCGAAGAGATTGGGCATGTGCGTTTGCACCGAAGATAAAGAATACACAACCCCCCAAGGCAAAGACAGTCTTGGGCTAATTGCAGGCCGTGGGGTATGGGGATGCTGCTCAACAGCAGCGCCAAGACAACGAGCGACAGTACTACACCGAAGACGATAATCAGCGCGATAATCAAGACCGATTGTTCCGCTGCGGAGGGGTTCGCATGGGGGGCGACAGTGAAAGGTTCGAGGGCGCTCCCAAAAGCCGCCTTTCGAACAGAGTTAAACTCCTACTTCGAATGGCCATTAAGGCCGAACTGCCGCCGGAAGTGACAGCTAGACCAACGAATGCTTCTCGGCCTTTGCGGGCATTCAACCCTGGCTCCCAGTTCCTGTGGATGATGGTAGTGTCCCGACTTATGTGCAAAAGCACTTCTGAGTAGAAGATGTGGGGTGGTCATGGTAAGAGGTTGATTGACGAGATCGACCAAGACCCGAAGGAGGGCAAACCATGACCATAAAGGAGCATAAGACGAAGTTGTCGCTCGTGGAACGGGTGACGGGGGAACGTGACCTGCTAAAGGAGTTGATGCGGGAGGCGTTGCAGACCGTCCTGGAGGGCGAGATGACTGAATTCCTGGGGGGGCAGCCCGGCGAACGCACAGACAGCCGCAACGGTTACCGGGGGGGGCGTCAGAATTTCTGTGTGTGAGGCGTGAGTAGACTTTTCCACGGTGACGGCTGCCGAAGGTCCGTTCAGACCGTAGGCAGAGGGCGCGGTGGCAAAGTCGGTGGTCATTTTATCCGCGAGCCGCTTCAAAGCGTTCAGCGTAGAGGATGGCGAATTGGTTCATGGCGTCCTTCCAATCCTTGGCCGCCCGTCCCCAGTCGGCCGTAATGTTGCGCAAGGCCAGCCAGATCAGCTTGCTGGCAGCATCGTCGCTCGGGAAATGGCCACGCGTCTTGAGGATCTTGCGCAGTCGGGCGTTGATGCTCTCGATGGCATTGGTCGTGTAGATCACCCGGCGGATGGCGGGCGGGAAGGCAAAGAAGGGAATCACCCGGTCCCAGGCCCGCCGCCAGGCGGCGACCACGGTCGGGAATTTCTCACCCCAGAGGCCTTGCTCGAACGCGTCGAGTTCGGCCAGCGCGGCTTCGGCGCTGGGCGCGGTGTAGATCGGCTTGATCGCTGCCGCCAGTGCCTTACGGTCCTTCCAACTCGCGTAGTCGAGGCTGTTGCGAATCAGATGCACGATACAGGTCTGCAGCGTGGTCGCTGGGAAAACGGCGGCCAAGGCCTCGGGCATGCCCTTCAGGCCGTCGGTGACGGCGATCAGGATGTCGACCACACCGCGCGTCTTGAGGTCATTGAAGACCTTCATCCAGAACTTGGCGCCCTCGGTGTTCTCGATCCACAACCCGAGGATGTCGCGCGTGCCGTCTGGCAGAACAGCCAAGGCCAGGTAGATCGCCTTGTTGCGGACCACCGCCTCCTCGCGAATCTTGACCCGCAGAGCATCGAAGAACACCACCGGATACATGGCTTCGAGCGGGCGTGACTGCCAGGCGGTGACCTCGGCCATCACCGCATCGGTGACTGAACTGATGAATTCCGGTGAAACCTCGGTGCCGTACTGCTCGGCCAGGAAGCCCTGAATCTCGCGCACCGTCATGCCCCGGGCGTACATGGCCACGATCTTGTCATCGAAACCGGTGAAGCGCCGCTCGTGCTTAGGGATAAGCAGGGGTTCGAAGCTGCCCTGACGGTCGCGCGGGATGTCGATCCGAAGCGGCCCGTCTTCGGTCAGCACCGTCTTGCCGGTCACCCCGTTGCGGTGATTGCCCACCTCGCCGGGCTTGTCGGCGCCGGGTGGGTAACCCAGGTGATGGCTGAGTTCGGCGCCCAGTGCACGTTCGATCAGCGCCTTCTTGAACGCCATCGAGGCGGCATTGATCGCCTCGGCGTCCATCGGGCCACTGACCATCTGGTCTATGAGTTCTTTCGGAATGCTGGGCAGCGCCGCTGCCGGTTTCTTCTTGCTCGTCTTGCTTGGCATACATGCTCCTTAACAACATGTTATGCCTCACACACAAAATTTCTGACAGGCTCGTTACCGGGCGGCTACTACTTGAACACACTGGTCATTTTTCGGCGCGCATCGACACTACTGGCGCACCTTTCCAAATTGTGGCCTAGGTGTTGGTTGACAAAATGATGCGTTCGGGCGGTCGCCGCGCCGTTGTCGTTACTCCGCATGCTCGGACAAGGTGAGCTCCAGATTGTCCGCGTAAGCGTTGTTGATGCCTTCTGTCGCAGCGCGGAAAGAGAACTCCACGGAGAGGGAGGCCGTATCGACCGGGATCGACCCTTCGGCCTCGACGCGAAGTAGGCCTGTCACCCCGCCCCGCTCTGCCGACGTGACCGGCTCGAGCGAGATCGAACCGAGGCTCTGCAGGTTGGGGTCGAGGAACGTCACGACCGCCGATGCCGCGTCGTCCTTGTCGCGGTGGCCGCCGAGATAGGCTGAGAACCGCGCGCTCACGTGCCCACTGCGGATCGGCTCGACCCACTCCGAATTAATGTGGATCACCTGGCGCAGCGCGCTCCGCGCGCCCTCCCCGCCAACGAACAAACGGCGGCCGCGATCTTCCGGGCCTGGCGCGGAAGATGGTGGTGCGTAATCGCTTTCAGAGTACGCGGCAATGCGGGCGGGCGGCAGGCCAGTCATTGGCATCCAGCCTTCCGGTTCAATGGATTCCGGGGCACCAGCTTCAGCTCCGCTATTGACGATGAGGTTGTCGCTAGTCCTTT